>RKRN01000339.1 GCA_007571365.1 Candidatus Latescibacterota bacterium | reverse complement strand
GAGCGGAGCAGTCCACGCCCCCACCTTCCCCCTCTAGCACCCAAAGCTCGCGCCTTATATCCTCCTTTTGCCAAAACGCTTCCGAGCGCACCGACTGCCCGTTGCGCAATTGCGCTCCTTGGGTATACAACTCATGCACGGTACGCCCGTCGTCTGCAGTCGCCCGTCGCACCACCCCGGCCTCGGCCGTGGTTTGACGCACCAGATCGGGCCATATTTTTAGGACCAACGCCGGGGCCGGACAAGCCCAACCAAATTTGCCGTACCACCGAAAGGAAAAAGGCCATAGCGGGCTGATACAGCAACCGCGTTCCCGCAGTATGTGAATGGCCTGCACCATAAGCCCACCAGCGTGCCCACGCCGCTTGTGCTTGGGATCGGTGGCCACCCCGCCGATGGCCCCAGCCGGAATCTGGGTCGCGCCCCACCACAGCACTTCGCGCTGATAGCCCAAGGCACATACCAAAGCCCCCTCCGCATCGAAGCCAGCCAGCGTCGTCTCATCCGCTCCGTACCAGTCTTCGGTGTGTTCCATAAAGGCGCGTCCGGCCACCAAGCGGGCCTGGGGAACCTCGGCCGGCCCTAGCGGGCGGACATGTAGGTCTTTATTGTAATGGAGTTGCTGCATCGCCGTTCTCCTTCTCCTGTTTATAGCATTGTCCATCCTGCACGACTAGCCCTAATTATACCCACGATCCCCGCACATCGCCCCAGGGGAGCAAATACACTGGAGTAGCAACATGCAAGTTCGCGCACAAGGCATTATCAACCGCGGCGCACCCAACACGCGGCGCGCCTTTTCGACTTTTCCCGCCCTCACCCCGCTGGCCGACGGCTCGCTGCTGGCCACCTACCGCGTCGGCAGCAGCAAGGATTCGGCGGACGGTACGCTCGAATTGAAACGCTCGGACGATGGCGGGCACTCTTGGAGCACCGCCGCATCCCCTTTTGCCACAGCCTTAAACGGGCTGAACGGCTCGCTGCGAGTCGGCTATATCACCGATATAGGCAACGGCCACTTGTTGCTCGCCGCCCTGTGGGTGGACCGCCAGACCTATCCGCGGCAACCGCTGTTTAACGAAGAGACCGAGGGCTGCCTGCCCATGGCGATCGTCTTGGCCGATTCCCGCGACCTAGGGCGCACTTGGTCCGGCTGGCGCGTCGTGCCCGTCCCGGCGGATGTCGGCCCCCCTAGCCTGACCAATCCCGTCCTCGCGCTGCCCAGCGGCCGGCTGGCCTTGAGCATCGAGACCAATAAAACCTATTGGGACCGCGGCCCGTGGCGGCAACGGGTAGTGTATTTGTATTCGGGCGATCAGGGCCAGACCTGGAGTGATCCGGTCACCACCTGCCAAGACCCCACTGGCCGCCTCTTCAACTGGGACCAGCGCGCCGGCGTTTGCCCCGACGGCCGCGTGGTCACCTTCACCTGGACCTACGACCGGCAGACGACCCAATATCTCAACATCCAGCGCCACCTCAGCGCAGACGAAGGGGCCACTTGGTCGGCCGCGGATGATCTCGGCTTTGCCGACCAAGCGGCGCATCCAGCCATGTTGCCCGACGGCCGCGTGGTCTTGGCTTGGGTCGATCGCTTCCAGTCGCGTTCAATCCGCGCTCGCCTAGCCCCAGCGGCGACCGCCCCGTTTGACGCGGCCACCGAAGTAGAACTGTACCGCCAAACCGCCCAATCTCCGCAAACGGCGGCCGGCGACACCGGCGACCTGCTAACCGAAATGAGCCTGTGGAATTTTGGCTTGCCCTTTGCAGCGGCCCTGCCCGACGGCGACGTCATGGTCGTCTATTACGCCGGCGACGACGCCGGCATGGCCGTGCGCTGGGTTCGTTTGGCGCTCTAGGAGGATGCTTTCCCATGCCGCAATCGCCGCAACCGCGCCCCAATCTACTCTACATCCACTCCGACCAGCACAACCCTTACGTGATGGGGTGCGCTGGCGACCCGGTGGTGGAGACGCCGCATTTGGATCATCTCGCGGCCCAAGGCGTACAATGCACCCAAGTGTACTGCCCATCGCCGGTATGCGTGGCCTCGCGCATGGCCATGCTCGCCGGGCGTTACCCAAGCGACATCGAAGTGTGGACCAACAATCAGATCCTCGATTCCGGGGTGCCGACGCTGGCCCACGCCATGGGCGCGGCCGGCTATCGGCCCGTGCTGATCGGCCGCATGCACGCCATCGGCCCCGACCAACTGCACGGCTATGTCGCCAGGCCAGTAGGCGACCACTGCTCCAACTGGCCCGGTTCGGGGCTAGCCCCGGCCATGAGCCGCGCTAATCTGGAATGCGCCGGGCCGGGCCAAAGCGCGTACCAAGTACACGACGAGGACGTTACGGCCGCGGCGGTGTACTTTCTAAATCAACAAGGAATTCAAAAACGCGCCGGGCAAGCCGCCGGCCCCTTCAGCCTCAGCATCGGCTTTATGCTGCCGCATTCTCCCTATGTGGCGCGGCGGCCCCTATACGATTATTACCGAGCGCGGATTCGCCCGCCCACAGTGCGCGAGCCTTTTGGCGATCACCTCCATCCAGCGATCCGCTGGTGGCGAGCCCACGGCGATTTGCAGGACGTGCCCGAAAATTGGGTGCTCAACGCCCGAGCCGCCTATTGGGCCTTGGTCGCGGCCATGGACGGCATGATCGGTCGCATTCTAACCGCCCTGCGGGAAAACGACCTCGCCGACAATACCCTAGTGGTGTACAGCTCGGATCACGGCGATTTGGTCGGCGAACACGACTTGTGGATGAAGCGAACTTTTTACGAAGAGTCGGTCAAAGTACCGGCCATTGTCGCTTGGCCTGGCGTTTTGCCGGCCGGGACGCGCTGCGACCACGTAATGAGCGCCTTGGACCTCAACGCCACCATGCTCCAAGCCTTGGGGGCCTCGCCCTTACCCAATTCGCCGGGGCGGTCGGCCCTAAACCTGCTGTGCACGGGCCAAGGCGCTTGGGAGGATGTGGCCTTTGCGGAATACGCCCTGCGCGAGGGCCAAGTGCAGCGCATGGTGCGGCGCGGGCCGTGGAAGCTGGTCTATCACTGGCGGGAGCGTCCTCAGTTGTTCAACCTAGCAGAAGATCCGCACGAGCGAGTGGATCGGGGCTCAGATCCGGCGTGTAAAGCGGTCGCAGCCGAGTTGACCGACTTGGTCTTGGACGGTTGGGACCCAGCCCAAGTCGCGGCGCGGCTGGCAGCGCGGCAGGCCGATATCGCCTTGATCCGCGACTGGGCTAGACAGACCAACGCACCCGACCAGTTCCGCTGGGACCGGCGGCCGGACATGACCTAGGCCGCTGTCGCGCCCAAGACGCGGATATACCGCCGCTCAGTCAGATCGACAGTGCGGCCACTGACCACCAACCACTAAAAAAGGAGACTGTCCCGTGCGCCAACAAAACCTGCGCTACCTCACTCCCACCCAAGTCGAACGCTTCCAACTCGACGGCTGCCTGACCGTCGAAGAGGTGCTAACGCCCGCCGAAGTCGCCGTTTTAGCCGCTCATACCGACCGCATCGCCACCGGCGAACTAGAGCACATCCCGGACACCAGCATCCAACTCGAACCCGTCTTCCGCCGCGGCGAAAAAGCCGTCACCGACCCGGTACTGGCCGTGCGCAAATTGTACAACATAGCGGTGTACGACGACGTAATGTGGGCTCATGTCACCCACCCCAAAATCGCCGCCATCGCCGCCGATTTGCTCGGCACGGACGACATCAAGCTGTACGGCGACCAGCTCTTTATGAAAGCTCCGCGCACCGGCACGGCGCAGGGCTGGCATCAGGATTCAGCCTCTTGGCGCGACATCTTTCCCATGGACTTGGTCTCCGCCTGGACCGCTATTGACGCGGCCACCCTCGACAACGGCTGCCTCAACTTTGCCCTGGGGACGCACCGCTGGGGCATGTTGCGCGGCGAGCGCTTGGCCCCTTTTGTCGCCGATTTAGAACGTGGCCGGTGGCCCATCCGCCCCGCTCCCCTCCGCCCCGGCAGCATCAGCTTCCACCACAGCCTAACGCTGCACCAGAGCAATGCCAATCGGACTGGCACGCGGCGCCGAGGCTATGCCGTCCACTACATGCGCGCGGCTTCCTGGCGCGACGCGGCGGTCACCGACGCGCCCAAGATGCCGCCCTTTAAGCAGGTGCGAGGACGGTCTTTTGCCGGGCGGGTTTAATCTCGTTTTGACTTTTTAACGGACGTTACGCAGTTGTTATTCCTGGCCTTCGCCGGGCAGGTGCTGCGGCTTCCGCCCGGGGTCCTTCCCGCTTTCGCGGCAAGGACATCCCCTCACTAGGTGCGCGGGCCTCTGGCCCGCCATGGATTCCCGCCCCGGGTCGGCGCCCGGGGAGACGCTCTGGCCGCGGCAAGGACGCCGGGCCAGCAAGGGGCCGACGATGACCAGCGACCGCGTAACATCAGTTTTTAGTATCTTAACGCCTAAGCGAGAGGTCTCGATGGTGAAAGCAAATATCCTCAATACGCAGACGATCAATTACATGGAGTTGATCGGCAACGGCAAATGGTATCGCGTACCGCCGTACCAGCGCGATTACTCTTGGTCGCAAGAGCAGTGGGAAGATCTGTGGAACGACCTTATGGAACTACGGCCCTGTTCGGCGGACTGCCACTACCTGGGGGCCTTAGTCGTCGAAGGAAGGAACGACCGCGAATTCTTGGTCATCGACGGCCAGCAGCGCCTAGCCACCTTGAGCCTATTTGCCCTCGCGGTGATCGACAAGCTACAGGCGATGGCCGCCCAAGGGATCGAGGCCGATGCGAATAGGGAGCGTGGACGGGTGCTTCGCAACCGCTTCATCGGCGAGAAAGATCCAGCGTCGCTCACCGAGAGCACGCGCCTGTACCTAAACGAAACGGATAACGCGTTCTATCAGGATTACCTAGTTCAACTCAGGGCCCCACTCAACCCAAGAGGGTTGCCGAAATCGAACCGGCTGCTCTGGGAATGCTTTCTCTACTTCAGGGGTCGCCTCCAAGCGGCGGACGAACTAGAAGGCGACGGCAGAGGCATCGCAAGCCTTCTTTCTGAAACGCTAGCCCGCCAGTTCCTGTTCATTCTGATCACAGTAGCCGACGAACTGAACGCGTACACTGTTTTTGAAACACTCAACGCCCGTGGTCTGGAACTGACGACCACAGACCTGCTCAAGAACTATCTGTTCTCGTTAGTCCGGGTCTCCGCCGACCTAGCAGCATTTCAGCGCCGCTGGCAAGCACTCATTGAGACCGTAGAACAAGTGCGTTTTCCAGCGTTCCTCCGCTATCAGATGCTCTGCGAACTGCCACAGGTCCGCAGCCAGCGTCTCTTCAAGTTAGTGCGCGAGCGGACCAAGACGCCGCAGGATGTCTTTGCGCTCCTCAACCAGCTAGAAGGACGGGCGGAATTTTTCGCCGCGGCTTTGGACCCCAACCACAGCTATTGGCTAGCGATGCCCAAAGCAAGGGCATTCATCCGCACGCTCAATCTTTTTCAAGCGCACCAAGCGATGCCGCTGCTATTTGCCGCTTGGGAATCCTTCGCCCGTGAAGACTTCATCCGCATCTTGAAGCTCGTCAGTGCTATCTCGTTCCGCTACACCGTAATCAGCCGCCTCAACCCAAATGAACTCGAACCCGCCTATCACAAGGCCGCCAAGGCGGTACTGACTGGCGAGGCTGTAGGCCCAGCCGCAGTATTTGAACACTTGCAGCCCATCTACGTGGACGACGAGAAGATGCGCCAAGATTTTACGCTCGTTACCATACCTACCCAGGGTCAGCAAAAAAAATTGGCCAAATACATCCTCGCCCGGCTCGAAGGAGACGCGGCCGGCCGCTATTGCGACCCCGATACAGACCCCGGCACGGTCGAGCACATCTTGCCGGAGCATCCGGCCGAGGCTTGGAACGCGGCGTTCGCTCCCAAACGGCGGGAAGCGTCGGTGTACCGCCTCGGCAATCTCACCCTGCTTGAAGCAGCGGCCAATCGAACTGTTGGCAATGCAGCCTACGCCGACAAATGCGCCGCGTACGCGCAAAGCACCTACGCCCTCACCAAGAAGATTCCGCAAATGGCGCCCGAACAATGGACGCCGGAATTGGTGGATAATCGGCAACGGCAACTTGCAGCACAGGCTGTGCAGCTATGGAAGTCGGATTTCGCTTGACCTGCCAGCGTCGCGCAATGCCCGCGCATCTTACAAGCTGATGTTCCGCAGTGGGGTTTAGGTGCTACCCCTTGGCCTCTTAGGCCCCGCCCCGGGTACGGGCCGGACAGTCCTCATCCTAGCCCGCCATGGATTCCCGCCCCGAGGTCGGCGCACGGGGAGACGTTCTTGCGCGGCAAGGACGACCGAGGGGGCCGGAAGCGTCAGACCCAGATTAAGACTGCCTAACATCAGGTACAAGAACGGAGTGCGACCATGAACGATGTAGCCGCTTGCGAACCGCTCGAACTCGAAGTGGTCCATTTCGGCCCGATCGTCGAGGCCAAGATCGCCTTGCGTCCACTGACGGTATTCGTCGGCCCGAGCAACACCGGCAAATCCTATCTGGCGATCCTCATCTATGCGCTGCATCGGTTTTTTAGCCGCTTGCGCGACGATAGGATGTTCGTGAATGCCATGCCCCAGCCACCCACGAATGCTATCAACAGGTGGGCCGAGCAGATCCTGGCCGACCGACACACCACCAAGAGCATCGCTCTGCCGCCGGCGATAACCGACCAACTGCGGGCCACATTCAATGCACAGGGCGAACCACTCGGCGCTGAAATCGAGCGCTGTTTCGGCCTGGACGCGACGAGTGCGCTGATCCGCAAGGGCAACAGGCAGGGTGCTCGTATTGTTTTTCGCGGCCCAGACGCTTTTGAGCACCAATTGATCCTGCAAGCACCGGTGGCTGCTTTCGCTCCGTCCCCTCCCGCTGACACGCCGATTCAGCTCGGTATTGGCTGGGAAGACCATCAGCTATATCGTTTGCGCGGCGAGATTGAAGACGCGGTTTCCCGGCTTTATCCCAGCGTCGAAGGAGGGTTTCTACTGCGGCGCTTAATCGGCCCCCTGCTCCGCGCCGCCTTGCCCCAACTCGTCGGCCCTTTGCATGTCCCCGCATTCTATCTCCCCGCCGACCGCACCGGCATCATGCATGCTCATCGCGTGGTGGTCAGTTCCTTGATCAGCCGGGCCGCGCAGCCGCAGCTTCTCGGCACTGAGCCGGTGCCCGATCTTTCCGGCGTCGTTGCCGATTTTCTGGACCAACTCGTCAAGTTGGACCATCGCTCCCATGCAGCGGACGATCTGGCCAAGCGCATTGAGCAAACCATCCTCAGCGGCTTGGTGCAAATCAAAACGTCGGGCATGGGCTACCCTCTGTTTTTCTATCAACCCGACGGCTGGAAAACCGCCCTACCCCTGACTAACGCCTCGTCCATGGTGTCCGAGCTCGCGCCGGTGGTGCTCTATCTCCGCCACGTTGTCCAGCCCGGCCAGACCTTGATTATCGAGGAGCCAGAAGCGCATCTGCATCCGGCCATGCAGGTCGAACTCACCCGCCAGATCGCGGCACTCGTCCAAGCGGGCATCCGCGTGATCATCACCACGCACAGCGAGTGGGTGCTGGAGGAGCTCGGCAACATCGTCCGCCGCTCCCAACTGTCCACGGCCCAACGCCAAGACACCCCTCAAGGCGAGTTCGCGCTCCGTCCCGAGCAAGTAGGCGCGTGGCTGTTCAAACAAAAGCAGCGGCCGCGGGGTTCGGTCGTGGCGGAAATAAAGTTCGACGAAGAAACCGGCCTCTATTCTACCGACTACGAAGACGTCAGTTTGGCACTGTACAACGACAGCGTAGATATTTTTAATCGCATACAGAACAGTAAGATCCAATGAATGGAACAGTCGCGGAGATGGCCCGCATCGTACCCGATAGCTGCTGTACCACTCGCTGCGACAAAGACAAATGCCGGGTTGATTTGGCCAAGGCACCACAGCTACGGGTCATTGTCGATATGGACTGCGACGCCCTGTCGATCCCACCTACTGAGAAACGATGTGACTACCTATTCGTCGGCGAGGCCTACAATACGACTTGGGTAGCACCGATTGAGCTGAAAAGCGGCAGATTGAGCGTCAGTGAGGTATTGGAGCAACTTGAGGGAGGCACCCAAATGGCTAATAAGTGGCTCCCGCCGGGAGTTTCATTCCAATTTGTTCCAGTCCTTGCTCACAGCAGAACAATTCATCGAAACGATCTCAGAACACTTCGCGCCAAGAAGCTACAGTTGCGTAAACAAAAAAGGGGTATAGCGGTGATCAAATGCGGCGACCCATTGACCAAGGCACTCGGCAGATGACACCTCCGCGCAAAAAACTCATCGAAGTCGCCCTGCCGCTGGCCGCGATTAACGCCGCGGCCGCCCGAGAAAAGTCGATTCGGCACGGGCACCCCAGTACGCTGCATCTGTGGTGGGCGCGGCGGCCGTTGGCCGCGGCGCGGGCGGTGATTTTCGCGCAGATGGTCGATGATCCGTCGGCTCATCCCGAGCAGTTCCCAACGGAAGCCGACCAACAAAAGGAGCGCAAACGGCTATTCGGCCTGCTCGAACAATTGGTCCAGTGGGAGAACACGACCAACGAGGAGGTACTAAAGCAAGCCCGCGCCGAAATCCACAGAAGCTGGCGGCAGACCTGCGCCGATTGTGCCGATCACCCGCGTGCTGCAGAACTGTTCCGCCCGGGCCAGTTGCCAGCCTTTCACGATCCGTTTGCCGGCGGCGGTGCGTTGCCGTTGGAAGCGCAGCGGTTGGGCTTAGAAGCTCATGCCAGCGACCTCAATCCGGTGGCCGTGCTCATCAACAAAGCCATGATCGAGATTCCGCCTAAGTTCGCCAGCCAGCCGCCGGTCAATCCAGCGTCTGGCGCGGCAAAGAGTCTGATCGAGCGCAGCTATCAGGGGGCGCAGGGGCTAGCCGCGGATGTGCGCTACTATGGCCAGTGGATGCGCGCCGAAGCCGAGCGGCGCATAGGGCATCTGTATCCGAACATTGCGATTACCGCGGCGATGGTGCAAAAAAGGCCCGACCTCAAAGGATACAAGGGGCGCAAGCTGACGGTGATTGCGTGGCTGTGGGCGCGGACGGTAAAAAGCCCCAATCCGGCGTTTGCCGATGTGGCGGTGCCGCTGGCTTCGACGTTTATGCTTTCGGCGAAGAAGGGAAAAGAGGCGTATGTCGAGCCGGTGCTTGAGGGGCGTGGATATCGGTTTGTGGTGAAGGTGGGGGCGCCGCCGGATGTGGAAGCGGCCAAGAGCGGGACGAAGGCTGGAGGAAGTGGTAGTCCTTTTCTCTATCTTATGTCGGGTACTCCCATGCCATTCGATTACTTGCGCTCGGAAGCAAAAGCCGGGCGGATGGGTATGCGCTTGATGGCCATAGTCGCAGAAGGCAACCGAGGACGTGTGTACTTGGCACCAACATCGGAGCATGAAGCAGCGGCAGAAAAGGCGGAACCACAGGAGACTCCAGACACGAATTTGCCAGAGCGAGCATTAGGCTTCCGCATACAGGAGTACGGTATGACTCAGTGGCGGGACCTCTTCACCTCTCGCCAACTCGTCGCCCTGACCACCTTCTCCGACTTAGTGGCCGAAGCTATGCAGCGCGTCAAGAGCGACTACTTGGGTGCGCGGGCCGCTGGCCCGCAGACCGACGAAACCTCCTCAGGTGCGCGGGCCTCTGGCCCGCAGGCGGGCGGGACGCCCGCGCACCCAGCGGACGATGTTCACCTGCGGGATGGGGGTGCTGGCGCGACGGCGTATGCCGAGGCGGTAGGCGTGTATTTGGCGATGGCTGTGGACCGAATTGCTATGAGTGGAAATAGTTTAGTTCGCTGGAATGCAGTCGGCCAAAAGGCACAGCATTGCTTCGGTCGGCAAGCGTTGCCGATGCTATGGGACTTCGCCGAACCCAACTTCTTGGCTTCCGCAACGGGTAGCATTGACGCGGCGGTCTTCTATTCGAGCGATCCGCTTAATTGGCTCAAATCCCATGTGAAAGGCACGGCTCGTCAAGAGAACGCCGTTTCTCAGATCCACTCTAACGACAAGATTGTCTCCACCGATCCTCCCTACTACGACAACATCGGCTACGCCGACCTCTCCGACTTCTTTTACGTCTGGCTGCGTCGTTCTCTGAGATCGACATTTCCCGAACTCTTCTCCACGCTCGCCGTACCCAAAGCCGAAGAACTGGTCGCTACGCCCTATCGCCACGGCAGCAAGGAAAAAGCCGAGAGTTTCTTCCTCAATGGCATGACAGAGGCGATGCGTCGTCTCGCCGCGCAAGCGTACCCGGCCTATCCGGTCACCATCTACTACGCCTTCAAGCAGTCCGAGACCAAAGGCGACACGGGCACAGCCAGCACCGGCTGGGAAATCTTTCTATCTGCGGTGATTCAGTCAGGCTTCGCTATCACCGGCACCTTGCCAATACGGACGGAGATGAAGACCCGTCAGGTGAATATGGGCACCAACGCCCTCGCCTCCTCCATCGTCTTAGTCTGCCGCCAACGCCCTGCCGACGCCCCGGTCGCCACCCGCCGCGAATTCGTCGCCGCTCTCCGCGCCGAACTCCCCCAAGCCCTCGCCCGCCTCCAATCCGGCCATATCGCCCCAGTCGATCTCGCCCAAGCCGCCATCGGCCCCGGCATGGCCGTGTACACCCGCTACACCAAAGTGCTCAACGCCCAAGGCCAGCCCGTTACCGTGCGCGAAGCCCTCGCGCTGATCAACCAGATTCTCGACGAAGTGCAAGCCGAGCAAGAAGGCGATTTCGACGCCGACACCCGCTGGGCCTTGGCGTGGTTTGACCAGTTCGGCTTTGACGCTGGCGACTACGGCGTGGCCGAAACCCTATCCAAAGCCAAAAATACCAGCATCGCCGGCATCGTTGCCGGCGGCATCCTCACCTCCAGTGCCGGCCAAGTGCGCCTGTTGCGACCCAGCGAGTTAGCCGCCGACTGGAATCCCCAAACAGACGCCCGCCTCACCGTGTGGGAAGCAGTCCACCACCTCATCCGCGCCCTCGACACCGGCGGCGAAACCGGCGCCGCACAGCTCGCCGCCCAACTCGGCGCGTCTGCCGACACCGCTCGCGAGCTAGCCTACCGCCTCTACACCCTCTGCGAGCGCAAACGCCGCGCCGCCGAAGCCCTGTCTTACAACAGTTTAGTGCAGAGTTGGTCCGCCATCGCCGATCTGGCGCGGCAAGAGATGCAGGCCGAACAAGGCGGCCTGTTCGGCGATATGGGAGGTGCTACGTGAATCAACGAACAGACATCGACAGCCGAAACATTGTATTGGGACCAGGCTTGACCCCGATTCCAGAGCGCCTGCTCCTCGCCCATGCCCGCGGAGAAGTTCTATTTATCGTTGGAGCTGGAGTTTCAAGGGATGCCGGATTGCCCGACTTTCGCGAGCTAGTCGTACAGGTGTACGAGAAACTGGATAAGGGAGTGCATTCCATTATTTTAGAGAACCGTCAAGACTCTCAAGACTTGAACGATAAACAAAAAGCCGAGATTAAGCGTTTCTGCCAAGGCGAATACGATGTCGTCTTGGGTATGCTCGAGCGGAGAATCGACGGCCACCAGAAGGCACAGAGTCTAGTCAGACAGGCGATCGGAGACATACTCCGCCCACCTGAACTGGCACCGGCTCCAATTCATCGAACCCTGATGCGTCTCTCAGATCGCGGTGGCGCAGTAACAATCATCACAACGAATTTCGATCTTCTCCTTGAGAAGGCCGCTAGAAACATGAAACAGCCGGTCCAGACGTACACACTTGGCGGGATACCCCGACCAACACTAAGACCAGAATTCAGCGGCGTCTTACACATACACGGTGCCTTAGATCGCAAGCCTCAGCGCACATCTGACCTTATCATCTCCGATCAAGATTTGGGCGAGTTCTATTTGCGCCGACGAATCGTTCCCGATCTGATTTACGACGCCGCTCGCTTGTATAACTTGGTCCTCGTGGGCTACAGTGCGAACGACCCACCGATGAGATATTTGTTGAGTGCGGTCGACGCGGATACGGCGCGTTTTACCGATCTCAAAGAACGGTTCGTATTCGTCGGAATGGATAAAGACGATCCAGTAGAATTGGAAGACTGGAGAGCCCGCGGTATCACACCGATTCAGTACACTATTGAAAACGGTGACCACTCCCAGCTACAACGCACTTTAGTCCAATGGGCCAAATTCTCAGCAATCAATGGCAATAAAAGCCGCATTGATCGAGCATTGAAGAGAATAGTGAAGGTCAAAAGAACCGAGGCCAAGCAAGAGGATCTCGATTTATTCGACCACTTCATGCGTCGGAGCGACCCAAACGAACGTATCCGCTTGACTAATCTACTTTTCGATCACCAAATGGATTTGGAATGGCTCGACGCCATCTCAGACATGTTATCAGAGGAAGGCGAGGAGAGGCGTAGATGAAACTGCTCCAACTTAGCCTGAATACAAGGGATCAAGCCAAGGTGCGCTCCACGGGGACCCTTTTCAAAGGTCGTTTAGGAAAAAAAGAAACCATTGAATGGGCATTGGGCTTGGATCCCAATGATATCCTTAAACGACGGGCGATTCTGCATCTGCTAAATACAGAGGAAGGCATCGAGCTCCGCGAACCTTGGCGTTCAGCTTGGCGTCTGCTCGAAGAATCTTGGAACGAACCTGTTCCCGATTTTTACGGACGACTGGGCATCCATAATGTTCAAGCTCGCTTGCGCTCCGGGGAGCGATCTGGCGCCCTTGTGTCGGCTATCGTCGATCTCGTTGCACCGCGGCTGTCGGTTGAAGCCTACGGAAGTTTGGAACTCCAATTTCGCAAACTTCCCGAGCGGCCAAAGACGTTTCGCGACCTATTTCAGGCTAGGCTAACAAGTGGAGAAATTATCGATCCGGCTTTTCTGAACTTGCAAGGGCTAACTGAGGGTGAGTTCCTCATTGCTCTGGCTAACGCGTTAGATGCCGCGGTCATACGCGGACTGGATATGGCGCGACGCATCGGATGGCCGCTAGAGTACTCCCACGCCTTATTGAGGCGCGTGTATTACGTGTCAGATTCTGAAAGCGACGAAGAAAAGGACGAACCCGATAAACATAACCGAATAATGGCCCCAGCCGTAAAGCTGCTTTACGCCGTTGTTGCGCGGCTCGTCGATATCAATTCCTCCGTCGCACTTAATTTTATTCGCCGCTGGAAACGGCAAGATTCTCCAGTCCATTTGCGACTCTGGGCCGCTATGTCGCGTGAGGATCGGATTACACCCGCCGCTGAGGTAGGTGATTTTATCCTTCACCTGAAGCCTAAAATCTTCTGGGATGTACAGCACCATCCAGAAATTGCCGAACTGCGCGCCCGGCGCTTCGCTGAATTTGACGAGGCTACACAAAAGGCGATCTCTCGAAAAATACGCAGGGGGCCGCCGCGCAATACATGGCCTAAGAAGGCGGAAGCAGACTACATTGAGCAGAACCGTCTCTGCTGGATTATTCGGGAACTGAAACGCATTGAAGTCGCCGGGGCTACGCTCTCGCAATGCGACAAAAACTGGCTAGAGCAGTTTCCTGATCTAGCCACAATGAACCGCATTGATGAGGGATTCTTAGGAAGCCCGAAGGTGCAGGATGTGCTGCCACGCGGTCCCGATCCCTCCCTAGATTCCCTCAAAGGCATCCATCGGCTGCAAGCCCTAGAACAGAAACTCTCAGCCCCGTACCGTTGGCAGGATGCCCCAGCAGTTCGGGCATCGGATTGGATGCGGGAAGAAGGCAACCCTGCGAAAGTTTTACGGGATATGGAGTCAAGTCCCGATGGTGGAGCAAACTTCCCGGAGGTCTGGGAAAGTTTCGGTTGGGCACATTCTCCTTCAGAGAATCAAAAGCAATCGTCCGCGGAGACCTGCCAGGTCCTCGTCCTCCTCGCAAAGTTACCCAAAGAGACTCTAGCCAAAGCCATCGGCGGCATTTCCAACTGGCTCAGTCGTTGGGAAAAATACGTTGTCGCCATGCCGAATTGGTCAGCTATCTGGCTCCGTGCTTGGCCGTTAGCTGTCGAGACGACCAATGCCATGCAGCCACCAAACGAAGAGCCCCATCTCAATGTTGTCGCACCGCCCGCTCCTGACGTACCTCTTGATCTCGATACATTAAACACACCCGCGGGAAAACTCGTTGGCGTGTTTTTGGTTGCTTGTCCAAACATAAAAGAAAATCCTCGGCCATTTGATGGCTCTAGCGACTTGAAAAAAATGAGGCATAAAATTATCAAGGCTCCGGGAAGGTCTGGGTTGATCGCCAAGCATCGGATGATCGAGTCGTTAAGATACTTCTTAAACGCCGACGAAGAATGGACTAAAGAACACCTCATTGGCCCCCTTCGCAGAGACGACGCCGGAGCTTTAGCCCTCTGGCGGGCCGTCGGTCAGCGGACGCAATTCACAGACGTATTGAGAATTATTGGCAACGACATGGTGGAGCGAACCAAAGATGGCCAACTCGACCGCAATACCCGTCATTCGCTTGCCTTCAGCCTTGTGGTCGAGTCTCTGCATGCTCTACGAAAAGGACGAGCCCCTGCGGTTGCACAAGACCGCATTCAGCAAATGATACGGTCGCTGGAAGCCGAAGTGCGTACAGAATGTGCGGAAGCGATAACTCGCTTTGTAAGCGACTTTTCAGAAGAGAGCGGTCATTCACCAGAGCATCTGTTCCAAGTAGCCGCCAAACCCTTCCTACAACAAGTCTGGCCGCAAGAGCACTCGCTGGTGTCGCCGGGGATCAGCAATAGACTCTCTAAGCTGCCAGCGAGTACTCGCGGTAAATTCGCCGAAGCTGTGACGGCTATCGAACGTTTCCTAGTACCGTTTGAGTGCTGGTCAATGCTCGATTATGGACTGTCTGGAGACCGTAATGGAACGCTGTCAATGATTGACAACGAAGCCAAGGCTAAAGCACTGTTGCGCCTTCTTGATCTGACGGTTGGGACCGCGGAAGACTCAGTAATCCCTTACGATCTGGGAGATGGACTTGAGCAGATACGGAAAGTCGCCCCCAATCTCGCTCAAGATCCAGCATATCGCCGTCTAGAAACGGCGGCTCGGCGAGCAGGACGGTAGTGCAGCAAAATCACCGCTAGCTTCGCTTTGCGACGGAGGCTATTGATATTGCACAAAAACTACTCATCCTTTGGCCAAGCCTGGCGCAAAGCCGCCAGACCAGGCCCAAAATCTTCCGGCACATCGAGCACCGCGACCTTGCGAACCGCCATTTCTTCCATTAATACCGCCACCGGCAATCCAGCCCGTTGGGCCGCCCCTCGCAAGTCAACCTCGGCTTCTTGGTAGGCGCGGATGGCCTCAGATACGCGAAATCGCTCCATACCCACCAACACCCATTGGCGCATAAGAGCCGCCTCTGAGTAGGCCGTATCCGCCACTAACTGCGCTAATTCATCGGCTTCTTCTGGCTTGAGACGAATGGATTTGGTCACCCGGTTGGGTGTTTTCTGAGTAGTACTCTGGTTCATTTTAGAGGTCTCCTCGGGATTCGGCCAAGCTCCGCACAGCTTGGCGGGCTACATCCATCAAAGCCTTTCCAGTATTTGCGGCGATCCGATCCAGTTTATCGTGAACACTGCGCCAAGACAGCACTTCTATTTCGTATAGATATACCGCGAACTCAGGAACGGTCAGGGCTTTGAGGCCGTGCTGCCGAGCAAAGCGCAAAGCTCGCTGTTCATTCACCAACAGCCACAGATTCTCGTCAAGGGCCAATCTCAAAGCGGCAGCTTCTCCCGCGTGGAACTGGTCCAACGGCTGAAGAGGATATCGGCTCTCCAATGCTCCCTGCCGCTTCATCAGGCTAAACAGTTCTTGATACCCATATACCCGCTGTGGATAACGCGGATCACGGGCTTGTATTTCATTTTCGACAGCCGATGGGACAACGATCGTAAAAAAGCGAAACAGATAAACGAGCACATCCGCTCGATGGCCCAAAACCCAAAATGAAGTATCCAAGACGGCTATTTGCTTCTTCATGCTTCGAAAATAAATATTAGCTTCTACTGGTCCAAATACAAGAGTCGCCGCACTAAAAGCTCTATTGCCAAATCTTCTACCCCTCCCTTATGTTGTTTTAGCCGAGCCGCCTGCGCCACCACTTGTACAGTCGTTCAGCTATTTCTAAGGAAATCACCTCATGGCCATCACCAACCAAGAACGCGTCGGCAAAGCCCTCGAACTGCTCAAGGCCGGTCTCGGCCCCTTCGTCGAGCGCGAGGTGCAAAACAAAATCAAGACCGGCGGCGTCCACATGGACGCGATCCGACGCTTTGTCGATGATCCACACCTAGCCGATAAGCCCATCGCCCAATGGGATGTAGCCGCCCTGCTCAAGCTGATGTGGGAAACGTGGAACGACGTATTCCGCCCTGTACTGGGCCGGGCCGAGCGCAGCCTCGTCAGCGAAATCCGCGACCAGCGCAACAAGTGGGCCCACCAAGATAGCTTCTCCAGCGACGACGCCGACCGCACCCTCGACTCCATCGCCCGCCTGCTGACGGCCGTTTCCGCAGCGCAAGCCGACGAGGTCCAGCGCATGAAGATGGAGCTGCGCCGTCTAGTCTTTGAAGAACAGGCGCGCAGCGAACGCCGACGCAGTGCCGGCACCACCGTCGAGAGCCAAGCCACCGGCAGCCTGAAGCCCTGGCGCGAGGTCGTAACCCCGCATCGCGACGTAGCCAGCGGCGGCTACCAGCAAGCCGAGTTCGCCGCCGACCTGTGGCAGGTCCATCTCGGCCAAGGAACGGACGAATACCGCAACCCAGTCGAATTCTTTCGCCGCACCTATCTAACGGAAAGCCTGAAAAGCCTGCTAAGCGGAGCCATGCAGCGGCTGAGCGGTCGGGGCGGCGACCCGGTAGTGGAGCTACAGACCAATTTCGGCGGCGGCAAAACCCACTCCATGCTGGCCCTGTATCACCTGTTCTCAGGCATTCCAACCGGCCAGTTACTCGGCATCGACGACCTGATAGCATCAGCCGAAATCGCCGACCGGCCCGCCTACGTCAACCGGGTCGTGCTGGTCGGCAACAAAATCTCGCCCGGCAATCCAACGGTGAAAGAAGATGGCACGGTGGTCAAAACGCTGTGGGGCGAGCTGGCTTGGCAACTCGGCGGGCGGGCCGCATTCGACAAGGTGCAGCAGGACGACGAGCACGCCACCAACCCGGGCGACACCCTCCGCGAGCTGATGAACGAATATGGGCCGTGCCTCATTCTGATCGACGAATGGGTCGCCTACGCCCGCCAGTTGCACGACGACGTCAAGCTGCCAGCCGGCAGTTTTGAAACCCACTTCAGCTTTGCCCAGACCTTGACCGAATCCGCACGGGCGGCCCATTGTTGCCTGCTGGTGATCAGCTTGCCCTCATCGGATACGACGTCTTCCCCTCATGCCCAAGGGGAAGACGAGGAAGTCGGTGGGCTCCGTGGACGAGCGGCACTGGACCGGCTCAATAATGTCATTGGCCGCGTCGAATCTTCTTGGACTCCGGCGAGCACCGAAGAAGGCTTTGAAATCGTGCGCCGCCGTTTATTTGAGCCCCTGCGCGAGCGCGAGCAGTTCACGGCCCGCGACAATATCGCCCGCACCTTCGCCGACTTCTACCGCGCCCAGCAGCAGGAGTTCCCTACTCAATGCCGCGACGCCGACTACGAGCGCCGCCTGCGCACCGCCTATCCGATTCATCCAGAGGTCTTTGACCGGCTCTACACAGACTGGTCCGCACTGGTGAAGTTTCAGCGCACCCGCGGCGTTCTGCGCCTGATGGCGGCGGTCATCCACAGCCTGTGGGAATGCGGCGACCGCAACCCGCTGATTTTGCCGGCCCACCTTCCCATTGACGACCCGCACGTCCGCAACGAGTTGACCCGCTATCTGTCCGACAATTGGACGCCGATCATCGAAGCAGATGTCGATGGTCCAAATGCGCTGCCGCCGCGCATCGACGGTGCGGTGGCCAGCCTGGGTAAGTTTTCGGCGACTCGCCGGGTGGCCCGCACTGTGTACCTCGGCTCGGCACCAACCACCTCAGTGGCCAACCGCGGCCTTGAAGATCGCCGCATCAAGCTCGGTTGCGCCATGCCGGGCGAAACGCCGGCGATCTTTGGCGATGCGCTACGGCGTCTGAGCACACAGGCGACCTTTCTCTATCAAGATGGCCCGCGCTATTGGTACTCTACGCAGCCTACGGTTACCAAGCTGGCCGAAGACCGGGCCGATCAATTCAAGCGCGATCCCGCGCCCGTAGCGGCCGAGGTTGAGCAGCGGTTGCGCCGCGACCTACGCGCCGCGGGCGACTTCCAGCGCATCCATACAGTGCCGCAATCCGGTGCTGATATTCCCGACGACCTGGACACTCGTCTGGTGGTGCTAGGTCCTGAGCACCCGCACAGCAGCGGGCCGAGCAGCAAGGCCCAAGCCGCAGCCACCGCCTTGCTTGAAAATCGCGGCAACACCCCGCGCCTCTTCCGCAACACGCTGGTCTTCCTCGCCGTGGACCAAACTCGCCTACAGGACTTGGATGAAGCTGTGCGCCGCTATTTGGCGTGGTCGTCAATCCTCCAAGACAAAGAAGCCCTCAACCTCGATCCGCAGCAGGTGCGGCAGGCTGAAGCGCAGTTGAAGTCCGAGGAGGGGGCTGTGGTGGGGCGGCTGCCCGAAGCTTATCAGTGGCTGCTCGTGCCAGTGCAGTCTTCGCCGGCGGCGGCCGTTGAGTGGCAAGCCCTGCGGTTGGCCGGGCCAGACTCCCTCGCCGGGCGCGCCAGCAAGAAGCTGCGGTCCGAAGAGCTGTTCGTACCCCAGCTAGCCGGTACGCGCCTGCGTTTGGAGCTCGACCGGGTGCCCTTGTGGCGCGGCGATCACGTGGAAATCCGCCAATTGGCCGACCATTTCGCCCGCTACCTCTACCTCCCTCGCCTCGCTGGCCCAGCGGTCCTGATTGCAGCCATTCAAGATGGGTTGGGGCTCCTCCGGTGGGCAGACGAATCATTTGCCTACGCCGAGGCCTTTGACGAGGCCACCGGCCGCTATCGCGGGCTCTGCTGTGGCCGCACGGTTCCCCTGCTTAGCCCTGAGAGCCCTGGGCTGCTGGTCAAGCCTGAGATCGCAATCGCCCAGCAGGAAGCCGAGCCAGCGGCAGCAACCGAGATCAGCGTCGCTGATGCGGTTGCCAGCGTCCCTGCGGTTGCCGAAACCAACCCAGGGCCAGCACCTACCCCACCCAAGCAGCAGGCGCGGCGCTTTCACGGATCTGTGCCCCTTGATGCCACCCGCGTCGGGCGCGATGCGAGCCAAATCGCCGATGAAGTCATTGCTCATCTCGCCGGCTTAGTGGGTGCGAAAGTGACCGTGACCCTAGAAATAGAAGCTGAGATTCCCGCCGGGGCCCCCGATCGCGTCGTGCGCACGGTCACTGAGAATAGCCGGACCCTCAAGTTTTCCAGTCAGGGTTTTGAACGGGAATAGGGCGGCGTGACGCTCGACGACCTCCAGCCCAATGTCGCAGTGCATGGCCTGAGTGCCGAGGGCCTCGTGGTGGTCGTTAGCGTCCAGTGGTTTGGCGCGGAAGCCCTCGAACTGACCTACAAGACACCGGACGGCAAGGTCGCCAATGAGCTGCTCTACCGCTCTGACGAGGCGCGGCTCAAAGTGGTGGAACCGGCAGCGTCGCCGAGCTTTGACGGAGACAGCGACCTATTCCGGTTGGTGTCTGAAGCCCTGCGCCTGCGGCTCGCGCATCTGTTCGATCCTTTGCTGGCAGTCCACACCTCGGTCGTTGAGCCATTGCCCCATCAGCTCGCCGCCGTGTACGAATCCATGCTGCCGCGTCAGCCCCTGCGCTTTCTCCTCGCCGACGACCCGGGGGCCGGTAAAACCATTATGGCGGGCCTACTTATCAAGGAGTTGATTGCCCGTGGCGATCTGGAACGATGCCTGATCGTCTGCCCCGGGAACCTGGCCGAGCAATGGCAGGACGAGCTATACCAGCGCTTTGAGTTGCCCTTTGAGATTATGACCAACGACAAACTCGAAGCCGCCCGCACTGGCAACTGGTTTTTGGCAGCCGACCTCGTTATCGCCCGCCTCGACAAGCTAGCGCGCGATGAACGGGTCCAGCAGCAGCTTCAAGCACCGGATATTGACTGGGATCTGGTAGTATGCGACGAGGCGCACAAGATGGCGGCCCGTTTTTTTGCTGGCGAGATCCGCTACACCAAGCGCTATCGGTTGGGGCAGCTATTGTCCGGGCTAACGCGCCACTTCTTGCTGATGACGGCGACGCCGCACAACGGCAAGGAAGAGGACTTCCAACTCTTCATGGCACTGCTCGACCGCGACCGCTTTGAGGGCCGCTTCCGCGATGGCGTCCACGTGGCCGATGTTTCGGACTTGATGCGGCGCATGGTCAAGGAGCGGCTGTGCAAGTTCGACGGCAAGCCGCTGTTCCCCGAGCGCGTCGCCTACACCGTGCCGTACCAGCTCTCAGCGGCGGAAGCCCAACTCTACGAGGCGGTCACCGACTATGTGCGACGCGAGTTCAATCGGGCGGACGCACTCGCCAATCGGGCCGGCGCGATCGGCTTGGCCTTGACGATCCTCCAGCGGCGGCTCGCTTCGTCGCCGGAGGCGATCTACCAGTCGTTGCGCCGCCGGCGCGAGCGTTTGGAGAGTCGCTTGGGTGAGTCGGCAGAGCCCCAAGGCCCCGGTTCAGAGCTAGCATTGGATGACGAGGACCTCGCCCATCTCGACGACGCCCCAGAACGCGAAGTGGAGGACCTCCAAACGCACATCCTCGGCCAAGCAACTGCCGCCCGCTCCAGCGCGGAGTTAAAGGCCGAGATCGACGCCTTGAAGATGCTGGAAGATCGCGCTCTTGCGGTCCGTCGCAGCGGCATGGACACCAAATGGCGGGAGCTTGCAAGCCTGCTTAGCGAAGTTTTTACCGCGTCCGGGCTAAGAGGCAACATCGGCGAGCCGGCAACTCCCTACGGTGGTGAGCTTCCGCGTCCAGTGCCCTCTCCTACGCAGAAGCTGGTGCTCTTCACCGAACACCGCGACACGCTCCGCTATCTGCAAGACCGTATCACCACGTTGCTTGGCCGTGCGGAGTCGGTGGTCGTCATTCACGGGGGCCTAGATCGCGCGGCGCGCCACCAAGCGCAGGAAGCCTTTTGCCACGACCCAGCAGTCCAAGTGCTGCTAGCCACGGATGCCGCTGGCGAAGGGATCAACCTCCAACGGGCGCATCTGATGGTCAACTACGATCTTCCTTGGAACCCAAACCGCCTGGAACAACGCTTCGGCCGCATTCACCGCATCGGCCAGACAGAAGTGTGCCATCTGTGGAATCTAGTCGCCGACCAAACCCGCGAGGGCGACGTGTACCAGCGCCTGCTGACCAAACTAGAACAGGCGCGGCAGACCCTAGGCGGTCAGGTGTTTGACGTGCTCGGCAAGCTCGAGTTCGCCGGTCGACCGCTGCGCGACCTCCTGCTTGAAGCCATCCGCTACGGCGAGCAGCCAGCCATTCGCGCACGTCTCGACACAGCGGTCGATCAGGCCCTTGACCACAGCGCACTGCAAGACCTGCTCGAAGAGCGGCAGCTCGTCCATGACGCGCTGGACACCAGCCGCTTGCAGACCGTCCGCGCAGAGATGGAGCGGGCCGCGGCGCGCCGCCTACAGCCGCATTACATTGAGGCGTTTTTTTTGCAGGCATTCCAGCGTCTGGGTGGCGTAGCCCGGCAGCGCGAGCCGCGCCGCTACGAGGTTGCGCGGGTCCCTGAGCTAGTCCGCAACCAAAGTAGGCCGGTCCTTCCCCGCTACGAGCGCATCGCTTTCGACAAATCGCTGGTCGCGCTGCCGGGGTCGCCAGCGGCGGCCTTCGTTTGTCCGGGACACCCTTTGCTAGACGCCGTCCTCGACCAGACCCTTGAACAGCACCGCGATCTGCTCAAGCGCGGAGCCGCGCTGGTTGACGAGCGCGATCCGGGGCAGACACCGCGCCTATTATTCTATCTCGAACACGCCATTCAGGACGCGAGCCTAACGCGGACCGGCGACCGCCGGATCATCTCCAAGCAGATGCTCTACCTCGAAATTGACGCCGCCGGCCGCACCTGCCACCTGCACTACGCCCCCTATTTGGACTATCGGCCGCTAACCCAAGACGAGCCTAGCGTTGAGGCCCTCTTGGCCCGGCCGGAATGCGCGTGGATCAACGGCGAAGTGGAGCAGCAGGCGCAAGCCTACGCGGTAGCCCAGGTCATCCCTGAGCATCTAGCTCAAGTCCGCGACCCGAAGCTGGCGTTGATCGCCAAGACCGAAGCTGCGGTCAAAGATCGGCTGACCAAGGAAATCTCCTATTGGGACCACCGTGCCGAGCAGCTCAAGCTACAGGAGCAGGCTGGCGCAAGTGGAGCGCGGCTCAACGCAGACCAAGCGCGCAAACGGGCCGATGCGTTGCAGGCGCGGTTGCACAAAAGGTTGCGGGCATTGAAACTCGAAGGGCGGCTTTCACCGCTACCGCCGGTGGTGCTCGGGAGTTTGCTAGTGGTGCCACAGGGGCTAGTGGACGCGATGACGGGGCGGCGATCCCCTGTGGACACACAGGAGGTTGCCGCCCGCGCCCGGGCGATTGTCATGGAAGTAGAACGCGGGCTCGGCCATGAGCCGACCGATCGAGAGTTTGACAAACTCGGCTACGATATTGAGTCAAGGGTTCCCAGCACCGGGCGGCTGCGCTTCATCGAGGTCAAGGGCCGCGCAAGCGGAGCGACGACCATCACGGCGACCAAAAACGAAATTCTCTACAGCCTTAATAAGCCCGACGACTTCATCCTCGCCCTCGTGGAGTTTTTGGACGACGCCAAGCCTTGCGTCCGCTACCTGCGCCATCCCTTCCAGCGCGAACCCGACTTTGGCGTCACCAGCGTCAACTACGACTTCGCCAAGCTGCTAGCGCGAGCCGAAGCCCCAGCCTGAGTAGCGGCCTAAAGGCTCCACTTATCGCACCCGGCAAAGGGCATGTGCTCCCCCGCAATATACCGCGGGCGCGGCGCGTACTGGTTCCCCACTGCGGCAACCACCGCGCCGCGGCACATAATGCACGGACTGC
>RKRN01000304.1 GCA_007571365.1 Candidatus Latescibacterota bacterium | reverse complement strand
TCGCTGGTCGGGGCAAAAGCGGGTGGCGATCTTGTCGGAGTCGTTGCAGACCGCCCGGCGCACGACGAGGTTTTCTGGGTAGTCAAACCCGCGGTTGCTCAGGCTGCGGTAAGGCTCCACGCTCGCATACACCTCCTTCATAAACTCCGCCCACAAAGGCAGGGCCGCTGCAGAGCCGGTCTGCCTGGGCCAGAGCCGCCGGCTGGGGTCGTCTATCCCAACCCAGACCCCAGCTACGAGATGGGGCGTAAAACCGATAAACCACGCATCGGTGTAGTCGTTGGTCGTGCCGGTTTTACCGGCCGCTTGGGACCGGAAGTCGTACTTCGTGCGGATACCGAATCCGGTGCCGCCAGCTTCATCGACGACCGAGCGCAGCATGTCCGTGACAACTACGGCCACGGCCGGCCGCAACACCTCCTGCTTGCGACCGCTTTCCCGTCTAAAAAAGACATCGCCATCTTTGCGCTCCAAACGGCTGATAGCCATCGGTTCGACGTGAACCCCCTTATTGGGGAAGACCGCGTATGCCGTCACCAAATCGAGCAGTAGCACCTCACTGGTGCCGACGCCGATGGAGGGAATGGCGTGGATCGGCGTGGATATACCCATGTTGCGGGCATAGCTCCCAATCAAGGAGGGGCCAAGATCGTCGGCCAACTTAATGGAGATGAGGTTGCGCGACTGTTTCAGCCCTTCGCGCAGCGTCATCGGCCCCTTGAATTTCTTGTCGTAGTTTTCCGGGTCCCAAAACTGTTTGCGTCCGGGGCTCCACAGCGTAAAGGCATTGTCGTCGAGCACATCTACCACAAAGCGATTATTGTCGATGGCCGCCGTGTACACGAAGGGCTTGAACGCGGATCCAGGCTGCCGCTTGGCTTGGGTGGCGCGGTTGAATTTGCTGCGGCTGAAGTCGCGGCCCCCAATCATGGCCAAAATGTGGCCAGTGGCCGGATCTATAGCCACGAAGGCGGCTTGGACTACGGCCGAGTCGCGCACACTCCGGGCCGCGCCTACGGCTTTTAGGTACTGATCCACCTTTTTTTGCACCTTGCTTATTTCAGTGTCAAAGTGCTTTTCGGCGATCTGCTGCAAGCGCGAGTCGAGCGTGGTGTGGACCACAAAGCCCTCGCGATAGATTGCCATGCCAAACTCGCGCTGTATCTGCTGGCGGACATACTCGACAAAGTACGGAGCTATGCCATAGGTCTCCTCGCGGCTCCCCCGGCGGGCGACGATGGGTTCATTGCGCAGAGAATCTCGTTCGGCTGACGTGATCGCGCCGTTGTCGGCCATGCTAGCCAGCACCAGATTGCGTCGGTTGCGGGCGGCTTCGGGGTAGCGCAGCGGGGTAAATGCGTTGGGCCTAGGCAGCAGCCCGACGAGCAAGGCATTTTCTTCTAGCGCGAGCTGATCGACTTCGCGGTCAAAGTATAGACGCGCTGCCGCCTTAACCCCGTAGGCACCGTGGCCGAAATAGACGGTGTTGAGGTACATAGTCATTATCTCGGGCTTGGTGTACAGGCACTCAATGAAAACAGCGGTGATCTGTTCGCGGAGCTTGCGCGCAAACGTGCCCGCCGCATCGGCAAAGGAAGCACTGCTGCGCTGAGTACCCACTTCGGCGAATATACTGCGAGCCAGTTGCTGGGTGAGTGTGCTGGCTCCTTGGCCGATTAGACGCCGATCCCTGAAGTTGGCCAGCAAGGCCCCGGGGATGCGGTAGAGATCAATGCCCCAATGCGAGAAGAAGCGCTGGTCTTCAGCCGCGAGGAGAGCGGCCTGCATGGATGCGGGAATTTCCTCATAAGTGAGGATTTCGCGGTTTTCCTCCAAGAAGTCCTGCAAGTGTCGGCCGTCGGCCGAATACACGTTGGTGACCCGTTTGGGCCGGAAGCTCCAAGCGTCAATGTCGGGCAAGTTGTCGTTGAAGATCAGATAGACACTCACGCCAACAGCGGCGTACAAGACGAGGAAGCAAGCAGTGCAGAGCAGGAGCCGCTTGAGCAATGAGAGCGTGATCGCACCTTTTACCTCTTCTAGGGTCCGGTGCGCAAGCTCTCTATTCACGTTGAGCCGCAAGCGGCGAATTGCGCGTTTCGCCCCTTCTAAGGCCTGGCGCACAAGCTCTCTATTCATAGTACCCCTTGACCCAGCGCGTGTTGTACTCCTGTAAATACGCTAGGTGTGCGCTGGTCTGCGGGTAGTGCTCGTGTGCCGGGTATGGGTAGCCAGACATGCCGTGAAAGGGCAGCGGCCCGACCGTTAGCGAGTGCGCCGAGTGCAAATCCATGTCCTTGCCAAAGCCGTCGGCGTACAGCAAAAACGAGCGTGTCAGCCCGGGGGCAGGCGGAGTCAAGGCAGCAAATTCAACAGTCAACTCGTCGCCGTGGGACATGATGACAAAGCGGTCGTCAACGGCCTCAACCAGTTCCTCGACCGGGCCGAAGCGAGTAAAGGCTCCAGCGTGAGTGCCCCAAGGTGCTTCTAACGCCAACTGATCGTAGTGGTAGCGAAAGGCAAAAGTACCCTTGATGGACGTGTGGGCTGGATAGCCACGCCAGTGGAGGTCGCTCCGCGCCGGTTGTAGGCGCTGGACTGTAAGCGGAACGTCCGCAGCGTCGCCCACCAGCAATTGATCCCAGTAGAGCGCGGTGTTGGTCTCGATCCGCAGCTGGTAGTCGTCGGACGGGAACAGGCCCGCCAAGTCGAAGAGCGCGTGTTTGGGCAGGCCCGCCGGGCAACCCATATCTGCGCTGACTTCTACCCATCCCCCCGCGCCATCGGCTACGGACAGCCGCGGCGGATACAGCGACAAGCCGCGCTGCGCCGCGCTCCAATTGGAGGTTGAATGCGCGTAATCAACCCACCCGTAGCCGAGCAAGACCGGATGGGCAAATTCGGACAAGTCGCCCAAGTCCAACTCCAGCACATAGTCTTCGGCATAACCGTGTATATCGAGCCGACCAAACCCATCGTACCATTCGTCGTCGATCGCTTGCAGCGCAGCCAATACGTCCAGCCCCCGGTGATCTTTGGCCGCTACCGGCGGGCGCAGATTGTGCAGAGGATACAACTTGAATGCTGGGTAAGGAGGCTGGGAAAGCAGGCGCTCGTTGGGATACACGTCGAATTCGGGCGGATGATCGACGGCCACTAGTTCGAGGGCATCGACGTAAATAATTTCCTCTAGCTGGTTAGTCAATTGCAATACATAGTGGCCGTCTTTGGCGGCCAATGGTCCCAAGCGAACGTACTCGTCGGTGTCGGGCTGGTAGTACTGGCCCGGGGCGATCAAGTAGCCAATAATGGCCCCCCCGAGAATGTCGGTGACAAAGCGATAACGCTCGCCGTCCCAAGCGTAGAGAATGGGGCACGAGGTACCCTTGCGGTCGAGTTCGGTCAGTTCCAGCCGCTGTCCGGCTCCAGTGGCCAACTCGGTCTGGCGCACGCCGCCGGGCCAGAGAATGCGGACGAATTCGACCGAATCGCTCTGCGCCAAACCGAAGTGGAGTACGCCGGCGTATCCCTCACTGCGAATCTCGCGCTTCTGGAGGCGATGGGTGGTTTTCACTTCCACCTTGGCCCCAACGCCATCGCGGTTGCTGTTAAGCCCCTGAGCGGCGATCTCGATCCAGCCCCCGTCCGCGCTTTGGTTGTGCAGTACGCGGCCAGCCGTCCAAATATCCACGCGGCCATCGCCATTGAAATCAGCCACGAGTACAGCCCCGCCCGGCTCGTCGAGCGGGGGTTGCGGCTGGAACTGACCGCGGCCGTATGCGAGCGGTTGCAGTTGCTCGTCCGTGCCGGCTAGCAGGTCGCAGTCGCCATCGTTGTCAAAGTCGGCAGAAAGCAGGACCCGCCCGCCGGCCGCGACGGCCCCGGCTTTGGCGAAGGCGCGTCCGGCTTGGTTGATATGCGTCTCTACGCTGCCCTCGGCCGCGATAGCCAAGTCCATATAGCCGTCTTGGTTGAAGTCCTCAACGGCCAAGCCCGTGCCTTGCACGGCGCCCAAGCCCAAGGCCGCGGCGATTTCCGCGAACGTGCCGTCGCGATTGTTGGTTTGCACTTGTAGGCCCTCGGCCGAAAGGAGAACCATATCCACGTCGCGGTCGTTGTCGAGGTCGGAGAATGTAGCGCGGTCCGCGACCGAACCGGCTGGTTGGCCCGTGGCAGCGAAGCGGGCCTCCCCATCGTTGGCCAGCAGCGCGACCCTTGGGCCGAGCACGAGCAGATCCAAGTCGCCGTCGTGGTCGGCATCGCCCAGCGCAACACCGGTCGAAGCCACCGCCAGATCTTCGCCGTCGGCCCATTCGCCGTTGGCCGCTCGGTAGAAGAGAGTTCCGCCCGCGCCGCTGAGAACTAGGTCGGCGGTCCCATCGTTGTCGAGATCGCCGGCGATCGCGCCCGTCGCCCCAAAGCCAGCGGGAAGCGTCGGCGCAGTGCGCTTTTCCGCCGTGTCGCCAGCGTACAGATGCAAGCCCTCAGCCCCAGCCAAAACATCCGGCCGACCGTCCCCGTCAAAATCGCCCAAGGCAGCAAAGCGCACCGGGGCGGTTTTCGTGTCAGTCGCTGTAAATACAAAAGGCCCGGCCTCGTCGTCCTGACTCGGATCGCCTCCCCCGGCGTCGGCGACCGCCTCGGCGTATTTGCCCTGCCCCTGATAGGACGAAGAAACGCCTTGGTGACCGGCTTGACTGAGCTGGTTGAATTGCTCCAAAGTGGTTTTCCACTCCTCCTC
The DNA here is from genome assembly GCA_007571365.1 of Candidatus Latescibacterota bacterium. Lineage (GTDB taxonomy): Bacteria > Latescibacterota > UBA2968 > UBA8231 > UBA8231. The sequence continues at coordinate 18,571 of RKRN01000304.1, read as the reverse complement.
GCGCCCGAGTCGCCGGTAGAGATTGGCCAGCCCATAATAGGCCGACACGTTGTAGGGATCGAGGCGAATGGCCTCCTTGAAGTCGGCGATGGCGGCCTCTCCCTCGTTTAGTTTGGCTCGCATCTGCCCCATGTAGTAGCGCACGTGGGGGTCGTCGCGGTCGGCGGCCGCGACTTTTTGCAGAGCGGCGAGGGCCTTGTCGTGCTCCCGGCCTTGGGCGTTATAAATCAGGCCCAGCGCGTAGTTGGCGTGGAGGAGGTTGGGGTCAATGGCGAGGGCGGTTTGCAGGGCCGTGGCGGCGCTGTCGTACTTGCCGAGAGCATAGTAAGCAATGCCGAGATTGGCTCGCGCACTGGCGTAGTCCGGGGCCAAGGCGAGGGCGCGGGCAAACTCCTCCCGACCGCGCGTGTAGTTGTGCTGATCCATATAGACCACGCCCTGATTGTTGTGCCAGCGCGCCTTGGGGGGCCACGCCGGCGGCTCATCGGGCGGCCCTTGCTGACAGGCCGCTCCCAAGAGGAATGTGGCGAAAAGTAACAGAGCTTGGCGCATCTTGACGCTTGTACGGGGCATGGTTATATTTTTCCTCCCAAATAGATAGCGATTAGCGAGCGAGAGTAGCTCAGTTGGTAGAGCTCCACGTTGCCAACGTGGTTGTCGCGGGTTCGAGTCCCGTCTCTCGCTCCATTTTTTAGCTTACAAAATATAACGAAAGGCCGGTCCGTTGGCGCGGATCGGCCTTTTTTTGGGCAAATCATGTAACTGAAATACTTGTCAGGCCGTGCGGCGCTCGCGGATTTGCAAAAGGGCCGGCAGCAGGGTGACAGACGTGATGAAACAAGACCCCAAGCCCACCAACGAGAGCACGCCAATTGACGTGAGTGCCGGATGAATGGCCGGCACCAACCCCGAAAACCCCACCATCGTCGTCAGCGACGTAGCCAACAGCGCGACCCCGGTCGTGCGCAAAACCAGTCGCAGCGAGCCGCGGCCGACTTCTTGGTAGCGGTGGAAGATGTGGACGCTGTTGTCAATGCCCATGCCGATGATCGTCGGAAAGGCGACCATGTTGTAGAGGTTGAGCTTGATGTCAAACGCGTACATGAAGCCCACGACCCACACCAAGGCGTTCAGCAGCGGCGTGAGCACTAGCAGGGTATCGACCAAACTCCGCAGGTCAATGAGCAGCACCGCCGCGACGACTGCGAGCGTGAGAATCACGGCGAGGGAGCTATCCTCGAGCATGACCTTGAGCATCTCGGCGACGATGATGTGCGAGCTAGAGGCTATGTAGGTCTTGCCGGCCGGCGTTTCAATGCGGCTGATTTCCTCGGCAAAGCGAATGGCATCTTTGCCGTCCTTCAGTTCGACCGCGGCGTTGATCGCCACGAAGTTGAGGATGTTGCCCGCCTTGTCCTTGAACGCGTTGGTCAAATCCGCCGGCAGGTCGTAGAGCGTTAGTTTTTCTACGTCGAGGTACGGACGCAACGAGTCCAGTTTAGCTCGCTCACTTGCGCTAAACAGGCCCTCTTCGCGGTCGAGCAAGGCGCGGATGTCGGCGATGAGCACCAGCTTGGCGTCTTGGTCTTGCGGCAGCGCGGAGTACACGCTCTTGACGTTGAGAACGGTGGTGGAATCGCCGTGGGCGGCCTTGATGCCCTCAACCGTGCGCACCACCTCCATGGCCTCGTCGTAGCTTTCGGTCAGGACAATAGCCGGCGAGCGGCCTTCCTTTAGGCTCTGGGGCAGACTGCCCTTGTTGATGTTGGGCGGCGGCGCAGGTTTGAGCTTGCTGAAGTCGTATTCAAATTCCAAGTTGCCGCTGTGGTACAGCGAGTATCCGGTGATCACCGCGCCGATCAGCAAGGTGGCCCAAGGCTTTGGATAGCGACCGGTGCGCCACAGGACGCTTCGCCTGCGGATCGGGATGACCCACCGCAGGCGCTCGGCCAAGACGATGAAGGCCGGGCATATCGCGACCATAGCCACCAGCGAAAAGAGGATACCGGTGCCCACGATAAAGCCGAACTCCGAAAAGCCCTTAAAATCCGTCAACAGCAACGAATAGAAGGCAATCGAGGTAGTGACCGCCGTCGTCGTCAGGGCCTTGCCGGTGTGCAGAACGGTCACGGTCAGGGCCTGTTCAAGGTCCATGCCGCGGCGCCGGGCCTCGCGGTAGCGGGCAAAGATGTGAATGCCAAAGTCAATGCCCAGTCCAAAGAGGATGGCGAAAAGCCCCACGGTAATCATGTTGAGGCTGCCGATGGCCAAGTAGGTGACGCCAAAAGTCCAAGTCAAACTCATCAGCAGCGGCAAGGTGATGAAGAGCGAGCCGATTACTTGGCGGAAGAACAGGGTGATGAGCAAGAGCACGCCGACGGTGCTGTACAAGGCCGTTGACTTGAGATCTTGTATAATAATCGTGAACTGGTTGGCGCTGTTTTGGAAACTGCCCTTGTACACGCATTCGATGCTGGGGTGGAAACGCGCCGGGCCGATGGCGGCAATGATCTGGTCGAGATGGTCGATTAGTGCCTGTGAAAAGGAGACATCCGTGGTAAGCCCGGCCGGATAAAGCCGGAGGATAAAGCCGTTGCCCTCTCGCGTGAGGACGTACTGGCGGTATTGCTCTGCGACTGCGACCCCTGCGCCGTCCGGCTGGTACTTGGCCTCGATATCCGAAAAGTCGAGTACCTGCTCTTCCTCGTCGTCAAAGGCAAAGTAGAGCGGCGACTGCTTGAGCTTTTGCAACTCTATGTGCTCGTCGAGGCGGCGGTTGACTTCTCGCAGGTCCTCTAAGTCCATGTAGAGGAGCCGGTTTTTTTCGAGAAGGTCCTTTTTGCTGTCGAAGCGGCTCACCGAGCTGATCAGCGGGCTGTGCTCAAGCGAATCGGCCAAGACCAGCATGAAGGAGGCGGCCGCGTCCAAGTCGTCGCTAGTAATGACGACCATCAGCGGGCCGATGCCGCCGATGCGGGCCTTGATGCGATTGAGTTCGCGGACGCTGACGTAATCGTCGGACAGCAGGTCGGCGAAGTCGGTCTTGATGTTTTGGGCCAGCTTGGCGGCAAAAAACCCGGCAAATACCGACAGTATGGTGGCCAGCGCAATGATGCCGATGTAGTGGTGGTAGATGTAGCGGACCAAGCGCTGGTGGCTTATGGGCATGGTGGAAGGTTAATCCCGGGGTTGGCGTAGGCGGGCCAACTGCTTGTCGAGCTGGACGATGAGCTGCTCGTAGCCATTTTTTTTGATGTAGCGGGCATAGCGCCGCCTGTTGCCCTCGGCCGTGCTGACGCCGTCGATGACCAAATCGTATATCCGCCACGCACCCTCCACCCGATGGAGCTTGTATTCGATTTCTATTTGCTCATCCCGCACCGGGGCCAGTGCTTGGACGACGGCTGCGTCTCCTTGCACCTCGGCCGACTCATAGCGGATCGCGCCCTCGCGGTAATAGCGGGAGAAGCTGGCGAAATTCTGCTCGCGGATGATGCTGCTAAAGGTCTCGGCAAAGTGGTCGCGCTCGGCCGGAGAGCGGCTTTGCCAGTAATCGCCCAAGGCGAGTCGGCTCAATTCCTCGAAGTCAAAAGCCGCATTGATATGCTTTTTGAGCTCTTCCCGCACGGCCGGGGGCAGCGAGTCGGCCGGGGCCTCGGCGAGGATGGCCTGCACTGTGGCGTCGTGGGTTTTGAGGAAGGCAATGGGGTCGTCGGCCGCCCGGGCAACAGCCGCCACAGCGAGGACGCCACACACACCGCACCATACCATTTTCATTGTGAATTCTCCTCTGGGTACGCGCCGTTGGGAACGGGGAGTCCGCCGCAGTAGTTGACAATGCGCCCGCCGTCAAAAGCCTCGCGCGTCCACACGCGCAGGTCTGCGTAGTACGCCTCAGCGTACGAACGAGTCGAGTTGGCGTCTGTGAGCAGCCCCAAGCCGATAGTGCGCCTGGCCGGCCGGCCGCCGAGCTTTTCTCGGTGGTGCTTTTCCAAGTCGACGACCTCAAAGGTCCATTGGTCTAAGTTGGTCGCGCCGCTTTCGACGACGAAGAACCAAGGCCGGAATATCTTGTCGCGCCGACCCACCGTACCTTCGGGCAAGCTCGTGCTCCACACGTATTTGAGCTGTTTGGGAACGCCCAGCCAATTCTTGGAGAATATAACGTACAAACCAGCCGCGCTGTCGTTGGCGTCGTCGAGAAACTCGTTGCCCCCTCGCGGCAAGGCGGCGGCGCACCAGCACCAAGTCATAATCGGGTACTGGCGCGGATTCCAGTGGATGAATTTCCCCACGATGACCGAATGGCTCGAGTCGCGCGCCGCCATGTAGCGCCGGGAACGCCCCTCTACGCGGTAGAGCACGGGCTTGTGCCGGTCCTTTTTCTTCCACGGCCCCCAATCCATCGGCTGGGACCCGTCCCAAGTAGCGGCAAAATCCTCGAGGACGACGTACTCGCGTTCGGCGAGTTGGGCCTCCACTACCGGCGGAGAATAGCCTCGGTCAATCGGCAACTGGTAGCGCCGCCGGTAGTGGCTGGAGGTGGGCTGACCGGCGACTTTCAACTCGGCAATTTTCCAAGTTCCGCCCGCCAAAATCAAGTCGGCCTCCACGCCAAGCGAGTGCGTGGCCCATAACGCGCGAAGCTGCGCCCGGCCCCGCCGGCCATGTACTGCGAGGCTATCCAAGCGCAAGCCGCGCCAGTCCGGCGAGGCGAGTTGGGCGGCCAAGTCGGTGCTGAGGCGGTGTTGATAGGCCCGGGCCAGTCGGCTGCGGTGGTGCTCAACCAAGTGCGTAAAGCGCGGAGTGGAGAGTAAATCCCGGTAGGCGTGCAGCGACTTTTCGAGGTAATCGCCGAAGGTCGCCGCCGTAAATTCTTCCAAGGCCAAGTGCTCGCTCACGAAGCGGTCGGCCCGGCCGGCGCGCTCGCGCTCGGGAGCCTCTAACAGCGCGTTCAGCCGCGCCACAGCCGCTGTCGCCCAAGCCGCGTCGGCCCAAACCTCGCCTAGACCGGCCAAAGCCAACAGCAGGACCGCGCTAAGGCGTTTCATCGCGGCCGATCAGTTCGAGGCCGCCGGTGGCCTTTTCGAGGCGGGCGACGCTGAGGTTGAAATCGTACAAGGCCTCGCCGTAGCCTTGTTCGCGGCGGGCCCAAGTTTCAAAGGCCGCGATCAATTCGCCGATGGTCTGCGGGTCAAACTCAAAATCGTCGCGGGCTTCCCGCAACCACTGTCGGGCCAATTGCCGGCTCTGGCGCACGTCTTGCAAATCGCGGTCGGCGCGGCGATAGTCCAAATAGGCGCGGTGGACATCTAAGCGAATCCCTTCCCGCGCACCTGTTACGCGCACTTCAAGTGCGCGGTATTCAGCGCGGGCCCTATCTACATCTGCTGCCAACAAGTGCCATTCCAATGATTGCCGTACCCCGATGAAGATACCGCCGTTAAAAAAGTTGAACTCATCTTTGACGAATGGGTTCCGCTGATCGGTACGCCCAGGGGCTACGGCATAGCGCAAGCCGCCGCCGACAAACACTTGGGGCTGGTACGCGGCGCGGGCCGCTTGCGCGAGGGCCTGTTTGGCGGCGAGGCCCGCCTGCAGCTTGCGCCATTCCGGCCGCCGACCCACGGCCTGGGCGACCAGCTCGTCTAAGGGCGGGACCAAAGCTGCCACCGGCGCGAGTCGCTCGGCCCGGAGCAGGAGCGGCCCGGCACTGGGCAGGCCCGTGCGCCAAGCTAGCGCCGCCCGCGCCAAGGCCAATTGGTCGCCGACCTCGCGCTGCTGCACGGCCAAGTCGAGCTGGGCCAGCCGCAGTTTGTAGCGGCTGGACGACGAGAGCGCCGGGTCGTCGTCTAGCTCTTTGGCCCGGCTAGCCAACTCATCGCTTACGCGCTGCGCCAAGGCGTGTAGGTCTTGGGCCAGCAGCAGTCCGTAGTACAGCTCTTTGACGGCAAAGGCCACGTCCAACCGGGTCTGCGACAAATCGGATTGCTCCACAGCGATCCCTTGCGTGGCGGCCTCGTCTAAATGCCGGCCGAGGCTAATGGGATAGAGCGGCTGCACAAACTGCAACTCGGCGCGCACAAAAGGCCCCAAGGCGGGGATGCCCGTAGTATCGGAGGGCGGGTTGAACACACTGCCCATAGCGTCTGGGACCAGGCCGCTTTCGCTGTCGAGGCGCAGGCGAGGGAGGACCTTGGCGACTACAGCTTGGCGGCGACGGGCTGTCGCCGACTCGACTTTCCAGCGGCCACTGGCAACGTCGCCATCGTACTGCCAAGCGCGGTCGATAAGCTCAGCCAGCGTCCAGTGCTTGTCGGGCATTTGGGCGCGAGCCGGCAGGGCCGGCAAGCAGATGACAAGGCCCCAAACCCCTAGCCATAAGGGGATGTAAATTGGCATACTAGGGAGAGGTCTCAGCGGCGGCCGAGGCGAAATTCGCGGTGGTAGCGCGGGTCAGTCATTGTTTTATAACTTGTTAAAAATAGTTAAGTTAATATACAATACGGGCCGAGAGACTTAGCGTCAATGCTCCAGCCAGTTTGCTCCTTAGCTCATGCAACACCCGACCCTTATGCTCTATGCACTTATGTTTTGCTCAAAGTGCGCCAATAGGCGGGCGCAATGCAGCCGACTTTAATCGTCCGCGAAGCCTGCGAACACAACCTGCGCGCCGTCTCGGTGGACCTGCCCCACGAATCTCTCGTGGCCGTCAGCGGCCCGTCCGGGTCGGGCAAGACTTCGCTGGTCTTAGACACGATTTACGCCGAGGCCCGTCGGCGCTTTCTCGCCGCACTAGACCAAGGGGGTGGCTGGCGCGCATTGCGCGTACCCAAGGTCCGCCGCATTGACGGCCTAGCCCCGGCTCTCGCGCTAGCCGGAGGAGCGGGTCGCCAGAGTCCGCGGACCACGGTGGCGACCCTGTCCGGCCTGTACGACCTGTTGCGCTTGCTCTTTGCCCGCGTCGGCCAGCCCGGCTGCCTCCACTGCGGCGGACGGGTACAGACGCATCGCTTTGAGGAAGCAAACGAAGCGGCTGCCAGTAGGCCAGAGGGCACTCGCCTGATGATTCTCGCGCCGCGGCGGCGGCGCGAGGACGAGACGCCCGAGCAAGTTCTCGCCGCGATTGACCGCGCCGGCTACCGCCATCTGCGCCTCGACGGACAGGACCTGCTACTGGAGGACATCGCACCCGAGCGCATCGCCCGCGCCCAACACCTAGCCGTGGTCGTCGATCGCCTCATCGTCAAAAAGGGCATCGCCCGCCGCTTACAAGGGTCGCTGCAAGCGGCCTTGGAGGCCGGCGACGGCCAAGTGGTGCTTTCTACCCCAGACGCCGGCAGCGATTTAGTTTTCGCCGTGCGGCCAGCGTGCTCGGCCTGTGGTGCGCCCTTCCCACCCCTAGACCCGGCGCTGTTTTCCTTTAATAGTGCGACCGGGGCCTGCCCGGTGTGCCGGGGCCTCGGGGTGCAGAGCGGCTTGAGCAGCGAACAGGTCTTCGCCGGCGGACGGGCCACGCTCGAAGGAGCACTGGGGCCCCTGTGGCACGACTTTGGCCACGGCGATTTGCGCGACCGCCTGCAAGCCTTCTGCCGACGGCACCAAGTCGACCTCGAACAGCCTGTGGGCGATTGGCCAAGGCCCGTAGTCGAACGGCTGTGGCACGGCCAAGGACGCCGATTCACCGGGCTGGCACGCTGGCTAGCGCGCATCAGTGCCAAAGCCGAAGGGGAGGAATTGGCCTATCTGGAAGAACGCCTCGACGACGCGCCGTGTCCTAGCTGCGGCGGAGCGCGCTTGCGGCCCGAATCCCTCGCGGTAGAACTGGGTGGAGCCTCGATTGCCGCGGTCGGCGAGTGCGCGGTTGTCGCCGCGGCCGAGTGGCTCAACAACCTCGATTTTCCCGCAACTATAGCACCCGTCGGCGAGGCCATCCGCGCTCAGATCAGCCGCCGACTCAACCTATTGCAAGCACTAGGCCTAGAGTACCTGCAACTCAACCGCCGCGCCGACACCCTGTCGAGCGGGGAGTTTCAGCGGCTGCGCCTTGGGGCCGCCCTGTCGTCGGGCACCACGCAGATGCTCTATGTACTCGACGAACCCAGCGCCGGTTTACACGCCCGCGATGCCTCTCAGCTCCTAGACGCACTCAGGGCCCTGCGCGACGCCGGCAACTCGGTGTTCCTAATAGAACACGACGCTGCACTCTTGCGCGGGGCCGATTGGCTGGTCGATATGGGGCCGGGGGCCGGGCGTGCCGGCGGGCAGGTTGTGGCCGCCGGCACGCCAAGCGAGGTCGCCGCGTCCGAGTCTTTGACCGGACGCTATCTGCGCGGGGCACTGCAATTGCCGCACACCCGGGCGCGCCAGCCGCAGGGGTGGTTGGTTCTATCCGGCGCCCGCGGCCACAACTTGCGCCAACTCGACGTGCAGTGGCCGTTGGGGGCCTTAACCTGCGTGACTGGCGTTTCCGGGTCGGGCAAAAGCTCGCTGGTCAGCCACACCCTGCATCCACTCCTAGCGGCCAAACTGCACGGTGCCCAGCGACGCCCCCTGCCCTATGACGCTTGCAGCGGCATTGAACAGGTGGCGCGCGTCGTTGCGGTCGATCAGCGGCCCGTCGGCCGCACTGCGCGCTCGAATGCCGCGACCTACACGGGATTGCTAGCGCCGATTCGCCGCCTGTTTGCCGACCTGCCCGAAGCTCGTCTGCGGGGCTACCGCCCCGGCCACTTCAGCTTCAACGCCCCAGAAGGAGCCTGCGACCGGTGCAAGGGCCGGGGGGTACACAGTACGCGCCGGGGCGCATTTGCCGACCTCGAAGTCGTCTGCCCGGCTTGCAGCGGGCGGCGCTACCGCGCCGAGATTTTGGACGTGCGCTTCCACCAGCACCACATCGCCGAGGTGCTGGAGATGAGCGTGGCCGCAGCGAGCAAACTTTTTGCGGCCGTGCCCCAAGTCGCCCAGCGGCTAGCAACTCTCGTGGAAGTGGGCTTGGGGTATTTGCAGCTCGGCCAACCAGCGACCCATTTTTCCGGCGGCGAGGCCCAACGGGTTAAGCTGGCCGCTGAACTGGGTCGCTCGCGTCAAGACCGTGCGCTCTACATCCTCGACGAGCCGACTGTGGGCCTGCACTTGGAGGATGTGCGCTTGCTGCTGGCCCTTTTGCAGCGCTTGGTTGACGAAGGCAATACCGTAGTAGTAGTTGAACACCACATCGAATTCATCGCGGCCGCCGACTGGGTCATCGACCTAGGGCCAGAAGGCGGAGAAGCGGGCGGAGCAATCACTGCTTGCGGCCGCCCCGAGCAAGTCGCTGGCGTAGCCAGTTCCCACACGGGCGCGTACTTGCAGCAGTTGTTCGCCGCGCAAGACGGAACGAGCTGAGGAGATTTTCATTGGATTTACGAAAAATACAAACCTACATGCAGCAAGAAGGAATCGGCGCTTGGCTGGTGTACGATTTTCGCGGCGGCAATCCGGTCTTGTGGCAGCTTTTGGGGCAGCGGCGGCAGACGACCCGGCGCGTCTTGCTCATCGTGCCGGCCGCGGGCGCACCGCGCTTGCTCGGCTCGGCGGTCGAGCCAGAGGCCCTCGCCGGGCTCGGCGTGGCGAGGGCGCATTACGCTAGTTGGGAACAGCTCCATGCCCTGTTGCGCGATGCGGTGGACGGGCTGTCGCAGGTGGCGATGGAATACTGGCCCGGCGGGGGGCTGCCCACGGCGTCTTGGGTCGATGGCGGCACCTTAGAGCTGGTGCGTTCCCTCGGCCCGGAGGTCGTATCTTCGGCCGACTTGTGCCAAGTCGCCTTAGGCACTTGGAGCGCGGTGGCGCTCGCCTCGCACCGCGACGCCTGCCGCCAAGTCGCCGAAGTCAAGGACGCGGCCTTTGCGTACATATGCGACCGCCTCCACACCGGCCTCACCGAATTCGATGTCCAAGCGTTCATCGTCGCCGAACTCGCACAGCGCGGCCTCGACAGCGGGCATCCGCCGATCGTCGGGGTCAATGGCAACAGCGGCAATCCCCACTACGCGCCTCACGCCGCCGCCGCGGCCCCCATTGAACCGGGTGCGTGGATTCTCATCGACCTGTGGGCGCGCCATCCGGGCGAGCAGCACGTGTTTGGCGACATGACTTGGGTCGCCTTTGCTGGCCGGCGCGTGCCCGCGGCCCACGCCGCGGTCTTTGCCGCGGTGCGCACCGCACGCGATCAAGTGCTGGCGCGGCTCGACGCGGCGTGGCGCGCCGACGAAGTGCTGCAAGGCTGGCAACTCGACCGCGTGGCGCGTCAAGTCATGGCCAAGCACGGCTTGGGCGAGCAGTTCGTCCACCGCACCGGGCACAGCCTCGGCCCGGGGCCGAGCATCCACGGGCTAGGCGTAAACCTCGACGACTTGGAGACCCACGATGCGCGGTCCATTCTGCCGGGCACGGGCTTTTCCGTCGAGCCAGGTGCGTACCTACCGGAGTTCGGCGTGCGGCTCGAAGTCAATGTATACGTCAATCCAGAGACCGGCCCCGAAGTTACAACGCCCATCCAAAACGAAGTCGTCTTGCTTTGAGCCTCGCAATCGCCCTCGTCAGCGGTGGGCTCGACTCCTGCGTCGCGGCCGCCATGGCCGCCCGTCGTGGCCGCCTAGCCTTCCTCCACCTGCGCTATCGCCAGCGCACTGAGGAACGCGAATTCGCGGCGTTTTCGGCCCTCGCCGATCACTTTCAGGTGGCCGACCGCCTTGTGGTAGATGTCGATTACATGCGCCAAATCGGCGGCTCCAGCTTGGTCGATGCGACTCAGCCCATCCCCGAAGACGACGTCGAAGCCGGCCTGCCCACCACCTATGTCCCCTTCCGCAACGCCAATTTGCTCGGCGTGGCCGTGGCTTGGGCCGAGGTCCTTGGCGCAACCGACATCTACATCGGTGCCCATCAGGCCGAGAGCCCCTACCCGGACTGTCGGCGGGAATTTTTCGCCGCTTATGAGCGCGTGGTCGCCGCTGGCACCGGCCCACAAACCCACGTGTGCATCCAGACCCCGCTCATCGACTGGGACAAAGCGGCCATCGTCCGCTGCGGCCTCGCACTTGCCGCCCCCCTGCACCTTACTTGGTCCTGCTATCAGCGCGCAGACCTCGCCTGTGGCCGCTGCGCCAGTTGCCGCTGCCGCTTGGCCGGCTTTCGCCGCGCCGGTGTCTCCGACCCCTTGCCCTACGCCTCTATTCCAAGGAGCTAACCCATGCTAATCGGCTACGTCAGCGACGAACGCTACATCGCCCTGCACGACGTGCAGTTCGAAATCGCCAACGAAAACCTGCACGTCGAAACCCGCTCGCGGGCCACCGGCGAAGTGTTCGCCGACATCCCGCCCGGCCCCTACACCGTGACTTTGCAAAAAGACGGCTTTGGCCCCAAGCGCGGGCCGGTCAATATCCACCCCGACCGACCGCACCACTTCCGCTTACTCGCGCATCAGTTGCTCGGCTACGCTTGGCCCAAGTGGGTCCAAGCGGGCGAGCGATCCGAGTTCCGCGTCCACGCGCTCGAAGCCTACCGCCTCGATTTGTGGCGCTATGGCTGGGAAAAAGAGCACATCCGCCCGCTGGGCTGGTTCGACGAGCACGGGCCACGCGCCACCATGCAAATCACCCCAGACGGCGACTACACGCAGACTGGGGTGATGTGGAACAAGTTTGGCTACACCAGCCCCTCGCACAAACAGTTCGTCGCCGCACCCGATCGGTCTGGCCTGTACTACTTCCACGCCAAAGGCGAGTCCGGCGCATTCTTTTCCTTTCCGTGGATCGTCGCCCCAGCCGCTCCCAGCGCGGACATCGCAGTCCTCGCCGCCAACATCAATTGGAATGCGTACAACAACTTCGGCGGGCGCTCCAACTACATCCACCCCGACTGCTTTCCGCCCACCCCGACGATCAATGCCCGCTTGGAACTCAAGCGCTACACCGACCCCGAGCACATCAACTACGACGCCGAAGACTACGCGCCCCTCTCCTTCGACCGGCCCGAGCCGATCAACCACATTCCCGAAGAGGTCGAGATAACCGACCCCATCGCCGGACGCGCCGCCTGCCACGTCGCTCCAGCCGAGTGGCGTTTTCTCGGCTGGCTAGAGCGCGAGGGTTTTGCCTACGACCTGTACGCCGAGACCCAATTGCACTTTGGCCAACTCGACCTGGACCAATACAAAATCCTCATCACTACCACGCACCCCGAGTACTGGTCGCGCAAGATGTACTACGACGTCAAGGCGTGGGTGCGCGAGCGCGGCGGCAAATTCATGTACTTGGGCGGCAACGGCCTCAATTGCGAGGTGGAGCTGATCGACGAGCAGACGATGAAAGTCAAAAACGGCGACGGGCGCGTCCAGCAAGCCGCTGGCCACGAGAGCCGCTTTCACCAATACAACGAGTCCGAGGCCAACCTACTCGGCGTGGTCTTTACCCATCCGGGCATTATGACGGCCGCACCGTACCAAGTCCTCGCCGCCGACCACTGGATTTTTGCCCGCACGGGCGTCAAAAACGGCGATACCTTCGGCGAGGCCAGCCTGCACGAGCGGATCCCCGGCGGTGCCTCCGGCCACGAGACCGACAAGACCTCGCCCTTTTCGCCCTCCGGCACCGAAGTCGTCGCTCGCGGGCTCAACCCCGACCAAGGCGGCGCGGAAATCGTCCACTACGAAACCGCCAGCGGCGGTGCGGTTTTTTCCGTTGGCTCCATCACCTATCCAGCCTCGATTTTGGTGGACGAGACCGTCTCGCGCATTACCGCGAATGTCATTGAGCGCTTTGGCTCAGCATAGCCAACACACCTGTCTGGCCTTATGCTAAAGTTTTAATCACCCGTAGGGGCGACCGGCCGGTTGCCCCTCCCTGTACAGGAATCCCGATGACAACTACCAACGCCGACCTAAACTGGATCGCCAACTACATCTGGGGCATCGCCGACGATGTCCTGCGCGACCTGTACGTGCGCGGCAAGTACCGCGACGTGATCCTGCCGATGACCGTGCTGCGCCGGCTCGACGCGGTACTGGAGGGCAGCAAGCAGCAGGTCCTGAATATGAAGGCCACCCTCGACGACGCCGGCATCATTGAGCAGGATGCGGCCCTGCGGCAGAGCGCGGGACAGGCCTTCTACAACACCTCAAAGTTCACCCTGTGCGACCTGCGCGCCCGCGCCAATCGCCAGCAGCTCGAAGCCGACTTCCGGGCTTGGCTCGACGGGTTCTCGCCCAACGTCCAAGACATTCTCGAAAACTTCGAGTTTCGCAATCAGGTCCCTCGGCTTTCGCGGGCCGACGCCTTGGGCACGCTAATCGAGAAGCTGACCTCCCCGGACATCAACCTGAGCCCGGCCCCGGTCCAAAACGCCGATGGCACCATCAGGCATCCCGGCCTCGACAACCACGGCATGGGCACCATTTTTGAGGAGCTGATCCGGCGTTTTAACGAGGAAAACAACGAAGAGGCGGGCGAGCACTGGACCCCACGCGATGCCGTAACTCTGATGGCGAAGCTGGTTTTCCTGCCCGCCGCCGACCAAATCAAATCCGGCACCTACCTGATCTACGACGGGGCTTGCGGCACCGGCGGCATGCTGACCGTGGCCGAGGACGTGCTGCAGCAGCTCGCTGCCGAACGCGGCAAACAGGTTTCCACCCACCTATACGGCCAAGAGATCAATGCCGAGACCTACGCCATCTGCAAGGCCGACTTGCTGCTCAAGGGCGAAGGAGACGCGGCCGACAATATCGTCGGCGGCCCGGCGCACTCCACTTTGGCCAACGACGCCTTCCCAGCGCGCGAGTTCGACTTCATGCTCTCCAATCCGCCCTACGGCAAGAGTTGGAAGACCGACTTGGAGCGCATGGGCGGCAAGCGCGACATGCGCGACCCGCGCTTTGTGATTGAGCACACCAGCGATCCTGAGTATTCCCTAGTCACCCGCTCCAGCGACGGCCAGATGCTCTTCCTCGCCAACAAGCTCGCCAAGATGAAGCCGGGCGGCAGCCGCATCGCCGAGGTCCACAACGGCAGTTCCCTATTCACCGGCGACGCCGGACAGGGCGAGAGCAACATCCGCCGCTGGATCATCGAAAACGACTGGCTGGAGGCGATCGTCGCCCTGCCGCTCAACATGTTTTACAACACCGGCATCGCCACCTACGTCTGGGTGCTCACCAACCGCAAGCCGGCGCATCGCCAAGGCAAGGTGCAGCTCATTGACGCCAGCGAGTGGTACCGGCCGCTGCGTAAGAATTTGGGCAAGAAAAACTGCGAGTTCGGCGCGGCCGACATCCAGCGCATCTGCGACGCCTTTTTGGCCTTTGAGGAGACCGCACAGTCGAAAATTTTTCCCAACGAGGCGTTCGGCTACTATAAGGTGACGGTCGAGCGACCGCTGCGGCTTGAAGGGGCCGACCCCAACCGCGCCTACCAGGCTGCCGAGCTCAAAAAGCTGAAGGAAAGCTGTGAGCGCAGCGAGACTGCCCCGCCCGTTATTAAAAAAATCCACAAGAGAGGCACCGAGGCCGACCCGCTGCGCGGCCTGTTCGCGGCCACCGTCAACGGGCGGTCCGTCGTAGTGGAGTACGAACCAGACACCAACCTGCGCGACACCGAGCAGATTCCGCTGCAAGAGGACGGCGGCATCGCAGCGTTTCTGCAGCGCGAGGTCTTGCCCTACGCGCCCGATGCTTGGTATCAATCGGCCAGCGTCAAGATCGGCTACGAGATCAGCTTCACGCGGTATTTCTACCAGCCTCAGCCGCTGCGGACGCTGGCGGAGATCCGGGCCGACATGCTAGCTTTAGAAAAAGAAACGGAAGGATTGCTGAGTGAAATACTGGGCGCAGAGGCAAAGAGACCAACCACAGGAGCGAGCGATGTCCAGCACCGAAATCATCTTTGAAGTCGGCGAAGACGAGATAGACGGGAGTTATTCAGCAAGTGCGCTTGGATATGGCATCCACACGCAGGGGGACACAGTTGAAGAGATTCGCCGCAACGTCAAGGAAGCGGTTGACTGTTATTTCGACGACACTATGCCGCGGCCCAAGTTGATTCGCCTACACTTCGTGCGCGGGCATCTGGCTGGCTAGTCCCATATTTCTACCAGCCCCAGTTGCTGCGGATACTGGCCTTGCCCTACCCCTCCTCGTGGTTAATTTAGCCTGAGAAGCTGTCTGAAAACCCACCTAAAATCGCGTTGCATCGCGGCTGGGCATTCCCGCAAAAGAACCACGACACGGGGCGAGAATCCACTGGAGGGGCTGTCTACCAGGAATGGCACTCAGAGTTTGCAGATGGCCTCTGAAAGTGGAATCTTGAATTTCGGAAAGCGAGTTTGCAGATGGTAATTCAAGAAAAAACTGTTGAATTCAACGGCGAAACAGTCCGCAACGTCGCCGGAACATTGATCTGGCTGGCGCAGCCTCCTGAGCAACTGGAAGTGCTGAGCCGGGATTGGCTCACAGACCTGAGCATGAACCACAACAGGGATCAATTGCAAGGCGCAGTACAGCTATTAACCAAAAGTTTTCGTACGCGCCATGATGCGGTAGTTGAGGTCTGTACCGCCTTCCAAGAGCGACTTCAGAAAGCGGCTGTGGACTTTCCGCCGGGCCGCGAAATGGACCCCGACGACATCGCGGTGCCTGAGCTGGAGAAAAGCGAGGCATACTTTCGCCGGGAAAGGGAAAAACTGTGCGGTATCCGGGACGCCTTGCAGCAAACAGGGGGCGCAAAAACGCATGGCGTTGCGGTCTGGGACGAATTGGAACGCTTGGACGCGCTGTTTGAGTATCTCGTTGCGTCGTTCCAAGAGCTCCGCTGGGCTATAATGATCCACGACGGGGCACTGGCTCCGAGCACGGGCGGAACGTGCGCCAGTGGCGCAGAGTTTACGGCGTCTATGGAAAATACGTAGGCCATGCCCCCACGACAGGTGCGAATTGTCGGTTTCGCAACGCCGAGCCGCAAGTTCGCCAGAATGGCCAGGCGTTTAGATCAGCGGATGAGAGAAGAATTGGAACGAGTTATCGACGAACTATGTACAGGCGAATTGGCTCCCGGACGGAACCTAGAGCGACTGCGGATCGGCCAGCGTCTATACTCCGTGCGTTTGAGCCGCAACTTTCGCTTTGTCTTCACGGTGATGGAGAACGGCATGGGGCGGGCAATAGCCGTCGGGACTCACGATAGAACGTATGAAGATGCGGAACGAGCGCGGTGATCGGTGTAGGAGCAACCCTTGTAGTTGCCCTTCGATACACAAGGCGAGCCGCGTTATTGTAATTTAGACCTAAAAGTTAAATAACGAATTTCGTTATTAAGAAAATAAAAATAAGGGCTACCCCAGATGCGGCGCGGAGAAATCGGCAGCTATGAAGGTGGTGAGCGTTTTTGCGCCTTTGTGCCGGCACCGCTGCCGCCGAAGCCGGCCCTAGTTCTGGACGGCTCGCTGCAACAAATGCTGGAATCGGCGGTGCTTGCCTTGGGCCGCCTCGACGGCGTCGCAACGCTCCTGCCGGACGAGACGCTTTTTCTGTACACCTACGTGCGCAAGGAAGCGGTGCTTTCTTCTCAGATCGAGGGCACACAGTCGTCGCTGTCTGATCTCTTGCTCTTTGAACTGGACGAAGCACCCGGGGCTCCGCTCGATGATGTGGTTGAAGTCTCGAACTACGTAGCCGCGCTTGAGCATGGCCTGCGTCGTCTAAGGGAAGACTTCCCGCTGTCCAATCGTCTGATCCGCGAGATTCACCGGGTACTGTTGTTGCGCGGGCGAGGAAGCGACAAGGACCCCGGTGAATTTCGCCGCTCGCAGAACTGGATCGGCGGAACCCGGCCGGGCCATGCCGCTTTTGTGCCGCCTCCCCGGACGGCCGTACCCGACTGCATGACGGCACTTGAGCGTTTTTTTCACGCCAAAGAGGACGGGCTGCCCGTACTGCTACGGGCGGGGCTTGCCCACGTGCAGTTCGAGACCATTCACCCTTTTCTCGACGGCAACGGGCGCGTGGGGCGCTTGCTCATAACGCTACTGCTCTGCCACGCTGGCGTACTGCGCCAGCCGCTCCTATATCTGAGTCTGTACTTCAAGCAACACAGAGATACCTACTACGATCTGCTGAATCACGTGCGTCGCACCGGCGATTGGGAAGCGTGGCTCGCCTTTTTCCTCGAGGGCGTGAAGCTGACAGCCGAGGGCGCGGTCTCGACCGCCCAACGCCTATCGCGGATGTTTCAGAGCGACCGCAGCCAGATTGAAAAAGCCGGAGGCCGGAGGGCCGGGTCGGGGCTGCGCGTGCATGACGCCCTCAAGTCGCAGCCGATTTTATCGCTGTCCGCAGCGCGCCGCAATACCAATCTGTCCTTTCAGGCAGCCGCCGCGGCAATGGAACTGCTCATTACTCACGGGATTGCACGGGAAATCACGGGAAAGCGCCGCGGCCGATTGTTCGGCTACGAGCAGTACCTTTCCATCCTCAACGAAGGAACCGAGGCGGAGGCTGATAGATGATCGCCGGCCTCAATCCCTACCCGGCCTACAAGGACTCCGGTGTGGAGTGGCTAGGGGAGGTGCCGACGCATTGGGGGATCGTTCCTAACCGCATACTCTTTGAAGAGGTGAGGGAACGCAATCGTCCAGAGGAACCGATGCTATCGGTTACGATCAAGCAGGGTGTTATTAGCCAGAAGGAACTTCTTAAAGAAAACTCAAAGAAAGACGGCTCGAATCTAGACAAGTCGGCTTACAAACTAGTCCGTCCCGGAGACATTGCCTATAACAAAATGCGAGCATGGCAGGGGGCTATTGGAGCTTCTCAATACCGAGGTATTGTCAGTCCTGCCTACGTGGTAGAGCGTCCACGAAAAGGAGTTAGCTCGCACTATTTCCATTACTTGCTTCGGACTCCTGCTTTCGCTAGAGAGGCCGAACGCTGGTCATACGGCATTACATCAGATATGTGGAGCCTACGGCCTGAACACTTCAAGATGATCTATGCCTGCCTCCCGCCCCTCCCCGAACAAACCGCCATCGTCCGATTCCTCGACCACGCCGACCGGCGCATCCGCCGCTACATCCGCGCCAAGCAAGAGCTGATTGCGCTGTTGGCGGAAGAGAAGCAGGCCGTCATTCACCAAGCCGTCACCGGCCAGATCGACGTCCGCACCAGCCAGCCCTACCCGGCCTACAAGGACGCTGGCGTGGAGTGGCTGGGGGAGGTGCCGGCGCATTGGGAGGTAGCTGCGGTCAAGCGATACTACTCTATTCAGTTAGGAAAAATGTTGCAGAATCGCCCAAACAGCCCAACAGACGTTGAAGTGCCTTATTTGAAAGCTCAACATGTCCAATGGTTTTCTGTTCGCACAGTAAATGCACCACGCATGTGGGCAAGTCCACATGAAACTGAACAGTTTGGTATTGAGACAGGCGACCTTCTTGTGTGTGAAGGCGGCGAAGGTGGGCGATGTGGCCTCGTTGGAGAAGTAGCTCCCGGCTATATCATTCAAAATGCTCTCCACCGCGTAAGGTCATACGGTAC
>RKRN01000248.1 GCA_007571365.1 Candidatus Latescibacterota bacterium | reverse complement strand
GCCTCTACCCGCACCTTTACCTCGCCGGGGCCGAGGACGGGTATGGCTGCCTCTAGACATACCCCTTGACCCCGGCCATCAATAGCGGCCACTTTCCGCTGCATAAGCACCTCCTTGTCGTGCTGGTTGCGCCTCTGTGGGCTGCTGTATTACTTATATTTATGTACTCAATTGTATCTTTGTCTATCGCCCTAGTCGAGGCCCTGTGAACGTCATCATAGCTGCAATTTTAGGAGGCATCCTCTTGGTTTGGGGCGGGTTTTGGGGCCTGCTCCGCATCGCGGATCCCTTTGAGCGCAAACACGTGTTGATCCTCGCCGCGTACACCACCCTGGTCGTCGGCTGTGTCATAGGCTTGGTGCTCTTTATCAATTACGAGCGGCAAAAGGAGCACCGCTCTGAGCTAAAGAAGCAAATGGAGGAATTCTCCAATCGCCTTTCCGAGCTGAGCACTCGGCTCGTTGGCCAGCTAGAGGAAAAAGCCAATCTGACCGCTTCCGAATTCGAAATTCGCGCCCGCCTGCAAAACGAACAGGATCACCACAAGCGCACCCGCAGCCAACTAGCAACCCAAGTCGATCACAACAACGCCCTAGCAGGCAAAGTAGAAGCCGAGCGCGAGGAGCGGCTGCGCTACCAATCCGACACGGACCACAAGCTCGAAGAACGCTTTGAGCAGGAGAATTTGCGCTACCAAAACCTCGCCAATACCCATAAACGCTCCTTGGCGAGTGTGCAGGCGCAGTTCGGCCCCCTACACGACAAATTGGCCCGCCTACAAACGCGAATCGAGACGTTGCAGCGCGATCAGCAGGCGATTACAGACAAAATCGCCGCTACCCGTGAGGCCCAAACGCTCTCAGTCCAAAAACTCGACGCGCTTGCTCGCAGCCTGAGCTCCCTGTACAACGACTTGAACCAAACTATGGCCCAGGTTGATAGCCTATATAGTAGAATCCCCCCAACGCCTTAAGGAGAGCCGACAATGAAACGCACCCTCATCCCTTTTTTCGTCTTGGTTTTTGCCGCCGCCTGTACCGATAAAGAGCAGGAGATGCTGCTGCTCCAATTGCAAAGCGACATGGTCCGCGCCAACGCCGCCATTGACTCACTGACCTACTCGTTGGACGACTCCAACCGCTTGCTCGACGATATGCGGGCCCAAGTAGACAGCACCCAACAGGTCAACGACAAGCTCCTCGAAAGCGTACAGAAGCTCAACAAGGAACTGCGGCACTGGAGTAATCTGGCCACCGAATACAAGCAGAGCAATGCGCGATTAAAGCGCGAAATTGAGCAGCTAAGAAGGGAAAAACAAGCAGATCGCTACACCATTTCCCAACTGCGCACCGAGACCGACCGCCTCAATGGCGAGTTGCTGGAAACCCACAGCAGCATCCGCCGCCAAAGCGATCAGATCCGCCGTTTAGAGCAGGAACTGGCCCAGACCAAGGCCGAACTAGACGAGGCCAAGAAGATCGCGCAAAACGCAGTGTACCTCTACGCTGCCAACGAGACGCAACTCCTAGAGCAGGGCTATCTCAAAACTAATCGGCCCTTTGGCAGCGGGTTTCGCAAGCAGTACGAGTTAATTAAAAGGATTGACCGCGACAACCCAAGCACCCAAGTCGCACCCATCGGCCAAGCCATCGCACTATCAAGCGAGGTCGAGGCCTTCGTCGATCGCTACGGCCGGCTCAAGCAGGGGGCTGACTACAAAGTGACGCGCAACGAAGCCGGCGTACAGGTCGCGTTCCTCAACGAGTTGGCCGGTGGCACAGGCGTCTTGGCGATACTCAAGGAATAGCTTGGCCCTCACCAAGTATGGACATAGACCGCCGAGCGCACCTTCTCCCCCGCTTGGTCGGTCGAAAGCAGCGAGTCGGCAAACGATGCGTGTTTGGCCAGCCGCTCGCGGCTGCCACCTTTGAGAAATAAGTGCAAATTGGCCTCAGGTTCGGCGGCAAGGCGGCGTACCATGCGGCGGAAATCCCACTCGCTCAAGGGGTCGTCGATGGTATAGCCATCGCGCGATAGCCCCATGCCCGCGCTCGTATAGAGCACGACTCGATCGCCAGGCTGTGGATCGTGGCGGTGTACCCGCCAGACCGGTTGCGTCGCGTTGAGAATCATGATGCCCAAGCTCAACATCAGCATCATAATGCCCAAGAAGAGTTCCTTGCTAATATCGTGCTCTTCAAATTCGGCGGCTTGGCGCTTGAGATAGCGACTCACAATTTTCTATTCCTCTCTCTGACCCAAGCGTCCTCCTGCCGGGCCAGCCGCTGGACTAGATAGTCGGCGATCTTGCGCAGCGGCAAGTAGGCCAAGAGGCCGACGAGAGTGGTCTTAAAGGCCAAAACCAAACCTTCGGCCATGGCGCTGAGTGCCTTAAAGGTCTGAGTGGCCTCGTCGATCTGACTCAATTCCTGCGCGGTCAGTAGGATGCCGCAGACCGTGCCCAAGTAACCGTATAGGGGAATCCGCGCCAGATCGCGGCGCACATGCGTCAAAGGGTCGCCGAGAAAGCCCACCAATTCGTCCACCAACTCCTCGTCGCGGCCCTTGCGGTCGCTGTAGTTGGCGACTTGGTGTTGCAACTCCGCTAGTTTTTCCATTCTCGTGCGGCCCAAAGTGTTAGCACCGGGACCTCCGCGCCTCTCCCAAGTCCGTTCCTCGCGCCGAAGGTGCGAATTAATGTACGCCAAGCTCAACAGATGGCCACCAGCCGCCCAAGCGATCAGCACGTATGAAAAGCGGCCAATCCACGCAAAAGCACTGGCCAGCTGCGGGTTGATAAAGATATAATAAGCGGCCAGTCCGCCGACGATCGCCCCGGTCAGCAAGCCTATAAAGCTAGCTAGGTACTGTAGGCGGGGTAACTTCACAGAGTACGCTTCGTCCCGTCGGCGCATACGTCGGGCCCGGCGAATGTGCAAACAGCTAACGCTAACGCCACCGGATAGCACCAACAGGATACTGCTAACTAGTACTAGTTCGTCGTTCAAGCGGTCCATCCCTCCGCACTAAAGAGCTTCCACCACTGCCGGCTTGCCACCCCCAGATAGCACAGCAGGCCCGTTGTAATCGCCCACAACTCCCACGGCGCACTATGGCCGACGCCGACGCCGACGCTTTGGGAAGACGATTCTTGGCCGCCCGATCCCGTAGCGCGGCTTTTGCCTTTGGCTGCGCCACGGGCCGCCGGGGGCACGTAATCTCGGCGGCGGTCTGCTGCCCGGCCGGCCGTGCTGGCCCCGGTGCGCTGCGGCACGACATGGCTAGTACCCTTGAGGGCCTGTTTTTTTGGAAAGATCAACTCGCGTTGTGCGGCCGGCAGGGCCTCGGTCCAAACGAGCAGTTTTTGCGCCGCATCTATACTTTCGACTTCGGCCAATTTGCTGGCTTTGCCGAGGGAAAAAGCCAGCCGGCCGCGGACAGATCCCCGATAGAGCACGTCCTTGGTCGGGCTGCGGCGTGCGTGGAGTTCTTGCGCCAACTTATCGCGTTGCTTTTGCAGATGCACCAGACGGCTGACGACCAGATGAGTATCCATAGGCTGGTGCGATATGCGGCCGGCCGCGCCTTTGAGCGGCCGGCGACGCGACGCACGAGCCAATTGTGCGGCGTCAAAGCGGGCCTCTAATTTAACCTCGCCAAACAGCGTCGTCCCCCAGATGACCTCGGCTCCCGGGATGTCGGGCAAGCTATGGTTGTAAAAACGCGGCTCAGCCCGCTGGCCGGCCACCCACCAGTCCCCATCGCCAGTAGCCAGTACCTTGCGCAAGCGACCGCGACCGCCTTGTAAGTACAAACCGGCCATAAAGCCGCTTTCGACTCGGTCGGTGTCCCAGCAATGGGCACGCAAGACATTGGACTTTTGCAGGTATACGACGGGAATTTCGATCCGGGTCGGGGTCAAACGCGTCTCCCCGATCCGGTGCCCATTGAGGAATAGCTCGGCTTCGTCGTCGGCCCAAAATATCAGCACTAGTTTGGAATTGGCTGGCAAGAGCCGATTGTCTCCCTTTTGCTTTGCCAACTCGCGCAGCTTGTCCCCTCCATAGAGACGGACCAAGGTGTCAATGCTAGCGGAGACTTGGTTGTATTGTTGTCTCAGCACCACCACATCATCAGCCATTGCCGTAGCCGACCAGCCGATTCCGCAGGCCACCCAAGCCAACCAACGCATCCATTGCCCACAGCCGCTCATATATTGGACTTGGATTGCCCCCCATCGACATTGATACAAGAACCGGTCACCCACCTGGCCCGGTCGGACGCCAAAAAGGCCACTACATCGGCGACTTCTTCCGGGGTGCCAAAGCGGCCAAAGGGTATATTGGCGTCGATAAAGGCCTGGATTTGCGCTGGATTTTCCTGCATCCGCCGCTCCCAACTGCCCCCGGGAAAGAGAATCGAGCCTGGGGCAACGGTATTGACGCGGATATTCTTTTTTGCCGCTTCAATGGCCAAGTTGGCTCCTAGGCTAATAAGCGCTGCCTTGGCGGCGTTGTAGGACACCGGCCCGCCGGATTCGCGGCCAAAAATTGAAGAAATGTGGACGATGCTGCCCCCTCCGCGCGCTTCCATTGAGGGAATCGCCGCCCGGCTCACCCGCACGGCCGAAAGAAAGCTCAAATTGAGGATGTCGTTCCACTCGGCATCGTCGATCTCGACAAAAGGGGTCCACTTGGAGCCGCCGACATTGTTTACGAGAATGTCTAGCCCGCCAAAGCGACTTTTGGCCGCTTCCACCACAGCGATCGCGCCTTCCGGCGTGGTCACATCCTGGATGGTCGCCTCCACCGCAGCACCTTCACTTGCTAATTCGGCGGCCGCTTCCGCCAGCGCGTCAGCACCGCGGGCACAGATACAAAGCTGCGCTCCTTCGGCGGCCAAAGCGGCGGCGATGCGCTTGCCAATGCCGCGGCTAGCGCCAGTAACCAAAGCGACTTTGTCTTTGAGTCCTAGATCCAAACTACACTCCTTTTTCAATACCCGGAGCCAGTGCCCCGGGGTTGGTTGCAAAAAGCGCAATCAAATAAGCAATGCACAACGCCAACAACACCAAGCCCTTCCAGCGGTTTAACTCGTAGCCTAAACGCATCAGCCCGAGCATCGTCAGCACGATCGCCAGCATCCACGGGAACATGAAATTGACCACATCGGCTGGGACCACCAGTGGATTGGCCAAGGCCGAAGCACCGGCGATCCAGCAGATATTGAGGATGTCAGCACCGAGAATGTTGCCCACCGCCAAAGCCCCTTGGCCTTTGCGGGCGGCGACAATGCAGGTGGCGATTTCGGGTATCGAAGTGCCCAAGGCCACGACCACCAAGCCGATGACGACATCCGGCAGCCCTAACGCCATCGCCACCACCGGGGTGGCCTCGACGATAAAGTGGCTACTGACGACGACGCCGACCAAGCCGCCGATGAATAGCAACGCTACCATCCAGAGGCTGCGCAGCGGGACATCCTCCGCCGCGGTCTCAGCACGAGGTCGCCGCTTCTGCTCCCAGAACGAATATATTAGGTATGAAATAAAAAGACCCACCAACACGCCGCCTTCCACCCGGGCCAGCGTCCCGTCGGAGGCCATGTACCAAGCCACCAGATCTACGGTGATGAGGAAAATCGCGGCCGAGCGCAGCACGATGCGGTCGATGGCAATGGCCGTAGTGGCAAAAAACGCGGCCATGGGTAGGGCCAAGCCATCGTCGTAAATGACCGACCCTACGGCATTGCCCAGCGCCACTTCGGGCGAGTCCTTGAGAGCGGCGGTCACAGAGACCGCCAACTCGGGTGCGGTAGTGCCAATGCCGACGATGACGATGCCGATCAATATCGGCGGGGCGCGGAGGTAGTGCGCAATATCAATGGCTCCCTCAACTAGATAGTCGGCGCATTTGGCCAACAGCGCGAAGGACAGGACCATCAGGCCCACGGCCTCCCATACCCCCATAATTTTGCTCTTAGCCGTCTTTACGGCGCGTCTAAGTAGGAAGACAAGAGGCGCTCGGCGTTTTGATAGGCGATCTTGTCAAAGGCTTCCACAGGTAGCTCAAGGGCGTGCAGAAAATCCATTAACTGGGAGTCAAAGCAGTCGCGACCAAAGAGCAATTTATCCTGAAATTCGAGGAGAAAATCGCGGCCGAAATCCCGGTCCCTTTGCAATGCACGCAAGCCCGACCCGGCCGACAGATCGGCATATAGGTTGCGGTGCTGGCGCAGCATCGGGGCCAAGCGCCCATCGGGTAGCACGGGCCCGCTCGGATAGCTCTCCTTGGCATAGCGATCATCGCCGGAAATGTGAGCCCAGAATCCGGGGGCATGTCCGATAAAGACCGTCTGCGGACAAGCTACAATCGCGCGTTCAAGCGCGTCGAGGCTGCCGCCATACCACCAGTTAGGGCGCGGGTAAGCACCGCGGCTGTGGTCAATTGGATAGTCGAGATGAATCGTAATGGGCAAGCGCAACGCGCCGCAAGCCTCGTATAGACGCAGCGCGTCTGGATCGTCAAACGGCAGGCGCACCTTTAGCTCGGAGGCGACCTGCACGCCGTGGATTTCGACCGCGGCCTTGAGCCGATCTATCGCGTCGGGTCGCTTGGGATGCGGCATATAGCCGAGGACAAAGCGATCGGCGGCTTCGCGGCCAACGGCCAGCACATCTTCGAAGGGAATCCCCCAGCCCGTAGGGGGCAGCACCGAGTGATACGAAGGCGAGTATTCGTCGGCAGGGACCTCCCATGAGAAGAGCCACATCTGGTCGATGCCCTGCTCGTCCATATTGCATAGAATTTTGGCGGCGTTGAACCCATGCCAATTGGGGTGATTATGCGCGTCAATGAGCATTTGTTAATGATATTCTCACGGGTGAAAACTGTCAAGATAAAGCGTGGTTTATCCACTGT
>RKRN01000156.1 GCA_007571365.1 Candidatus Latescibacterota bacterium | reverse complement strand
GCTGCAAGACCTGCGCTTCCATGCCAAGCGAGTCCAAGCTAGACGCATAGTAGCCGCGCTCGCGGCGAAACCTCTGTTGGCGGTAGTAGATCCCGCGCAAAACGCGCTTGGCCTCCTCGGCGGCGGCCGGGCGAAAGGACACCTCTTGCCGCCCGACGACCTCGGCGGCAAACTGCACGAACCCCCACTTTTCCGGGTAGTGCATATTAACCAACCCTTGCGGCGACCAAACCCAGTTGTCTGGGCTATGATCCTCTACTTTGATGTACTTGTTCACGTCGGTGGCCAAGGCCCATTGTACGCGCGAAAAGTTGATCCGCCATTGATCGCCATTCACCGGCGGCACCTTCTTGTAGGTAGCTTCGGCCAGTACCGCCCACGGGAAGGCCATCTCCACCGACCAGCCTTGGTCCTCGTCCGTAGGGTCATTAATGCTGCCCCACACCCGCACAGCCGTTTGCAGGCCGACGATGTCCCAAGCACCGATGAAGGGGCCGCCATCGCGGTAGGGCTTGATCAGCAACAAATCCCACTCCGTGCCGAGGGCATTGATCTCAAACTCGTAGTACTGATGCGTATCGCCGTCCGGGTCGATAAAGACCTCAAAGTCGTTTTCTTGGTAGATCGTCGCGTCGCGCAGCTCAATGGTGGCCCACACGTGCGGCTCCTCCAAATCAGCGGCGATGTATAAATACTCGTCGTCCCACAGCATCTTGGCCCGCGTCTGCAGGCGCGGCATGGGCCGACGCTCGCCTTCAATATCGACGAAAGGCTCGGTCCAATCCGCCCGCTGCCAAGACGGCTCGTCGAGCTTGCCGTCAATGTCGATAGCCCCAGCCGTGCGATACGCCACATACCTTCGCGGCTCAATGCTTTCTACGTAGTCAATGTCAAAGCGCGGTTGCCCCTCAACGACCGGGGCCAGTAAGGCCGCACTCAACAAGGTCCAGTGCAACATGACTCCTCCTTTGTTCGCTCGGTCTCCCAAGTCTGACGCCATTGCATCAATATATCACTTTGCGCTACTTTTTAACTGACGTTACGCCGCGTTTGTCCTGCTAGCTCTTGCGCGGGAATGACCCCGGGCGGAAGCCGCAGAGCCTGCCCCGGCGAAGGCCGGGGACTGTGTAACGTCAGTTACAACAACCACAACTCACCCCAATAGATTCACGCCATGACCGACAAAATGGCCCTCTACAAGAGTGGCATGAATAAATTTGCCCAGCAAAATTTTGCTGGTGCCTTGGACGATCTAGCCCAAGCCATCGCCCTCGACCGGCAATTTGCCGACGCCTACCAAGCAATGGCGCACTGCCACGAGCAGTTGGGCGACCTCGACCAAGCGCTCAGCGCGGCGCAAAAAGCCGCCGAGTACGACCCCGACGACTTCCTCGTCCACACCAGCCTGTCCATGTTCTACCAACGCAAAGGCATGATCGCCGAGGCCGAAAGAGAAAAGGCTATCGCCGCCCGGTTGCAAATGGAAAACCCCCTGTAAGCTCGTGCAACTCGGCCCCCACCGGCTCAGTCCCTTCAGAGAAGATATGCCCATCCTCACCCTAGCCCCAATGGCCGGGGTGAGCAACTGGGTCTTCCGCCTTATCTGCGCCCGCCTTGGCGCACGGCTGGTCGGAGTTGAATTTATCAACTGCCGCACCATCGGCATCCGCTCGCGCAAGAGCTTGCAGATGCTCGATTTTTCCGACGCGCCCATCTACGCCGACACCGGCATCTCGCTGCTGGCCGCGCAAATCTACGGCAACGACATCAACCTGATCGCCCATGGAGCGCGGGAATTTGAGCGACGCGGTGCGCAGGTGGTGGATATCAATTTTGGCTGCTCCGTCCCCAAGATCGTCGCCAAAGGCTGCGGCGCAGCTTATTTGCGCGATCTCGATCGGCTCTATCAAGCTGTCGAACGCACGGTCCAAGCGGTTTCGGTTCCAGTTATCGTCAAGACGCGGCTAGGTTGGGACGAAGAGCAGATCAATATCCTCGAAGTAGTGCGCCGCTGCGAGGATGCCGGAGCCCAAGCCGTGGCCATCCACGCCCGCACCGTCGTGCAAAAGTACAAGGGCCGGGCCAATTGGCACTGGATTGGCCGTGCGGTCGAAGCCTCCTCGCTGCCCATCATCGGCAACGGCGATGTGCTCACCCTCGACGACGCCCGCTCCATGCAGCAGCAAACAGGCTGTGCCGCGGTCATGGTGGGGAGAGCGGCCTTGGCCAATCCCTGGCTCTTTTCTGGTCGCAGCGGCGCAACCCTCGCCGAGCGCATCGACTTGGCACTGGAGCAGCTACGCCTGATGGCCGCGTACAAAGGCGAGCGCACCGGCGTCCGCGAGACGCGCAAGCACCTCGCGCTCTATTTCAAAAGCCTGCCACGCGCCTCCGCGCTGCGCCGCCGCCTGCTGACAACCGCATCCCTCGCCGAGTTGGCCGATCTGCTCGCCGCGTGGCAAGAGCCAGCCGAAGCCGAAGCCGACCTCACCCTGTCGGCCGCCGAAGCCGAAGCCCTGGCGTGGGGCGGGAACGGGTGATAGGTCTGTTTATTTTTATCTTTCAAGCACTACACCATCGCCCCCGTCGCGAGAATATCGCGACTTCACCTTGCGGGAACTCAGCAACGATCTTCAGCCATCCGCCCAACGCTTCGATATAGGAGCGAAGCGTCGAGACGTACATGCTGGCCGCCGTTCCAGCTTGGCGATGGCAGGTTGCCGCGTCTTGATTTGGTTTGAGGCTTCATATACTATTACCCTGTGTTTGGTAGGCGATCCCGCAGGATAGGAAAAAACTACACTATGGCAAAGCATTTTCACGACAAACTGATTGGATTACTCAAGACCGACATCCGTTTCGTCGATGACGATGGTAACTTGATCCGCGCCGCAGTCATTGACCAAGCGTGGAAAGTCGACCATGGCCTTGTGAAAATCCTGCTCAGGGATGCGGATGTTAAGGCAAAATTCTTTGACGAGATAGAAAGACATTGGATTTTCAACATCAATACCTTTGTCGAATACATATCCGACAAAAATTTTCTCGCCGATTCATACACTCGCTTTCGCAATAAAGTCGGCCTAAACATCGACGGCAAATTCTTGCGGGAACGGGGCGAAGTGTCTCTTGTCTGGCCTTACAAAGATTGCGTATTGGAAGGCGGACAGACTAAAGAAGAGGAAAAGCGCAAGGAGATTTTCTTTAATGAAATTCTGGCACAAGACGAGATTAACCGCCTGTTTGACCCAAAGGTATTGACCAACTGGAAGCGCTATACAGTGGATGGCGAAGAAGAAGTGATGGGGTTGAGGCGCGATGTGCGCGGTACGCTCAAGGAGAACCTGATTATCAAGGGCAATAACCTACTGGCATTGCACACGCTGAAGAAGCAATTCAGAAATAAGGTGAAACTGATTTATATTGACCCGCCGTATAACACCGGCAAAGATGGATTCAACTATAACGACAATTTCAATCATTCTTCATGGCTGACGTTTATGAAGAATCGGCTGGAAGTGGCCTATGAATTATTGATGAATGGCGGTTTGTTGTTTATACAGATAACAGACAAGGAGCAACCTTACCTAAAGATAATTTGTGATGAAATTTTCAACTGTTCTGAGGAAAATTGTCAACAGATTATCTGGAAAAAGAGGGGAGGCGCACCAAATGATAAAAAAATTGGAGCAACTCATGAATTTGTTCTCCTCTTCTGCAAAAATGAAAAACTGGAAAAAGTTTTGAACCGAAAACAGAGAACCGAAAAACAGCTTTCAAGATATAAAAATCCCGACAACCATCCCAAAGGGGTATGGGCACCGGATAATTTGATGGCAAATGTAAAGGGAGGCAGATATGTAGAATCTCTTTATTTTTCTATTGTAAATCCCAAGACAGGAAAAAAGCATTATCCGTCATCAAATGGCAATTGGCGTTTTAATAAAGAAAAAATCGAAGCATTATTAACCAATAAAGAGATCTACTTTGGCGAAGATGGAAAAGGTCGTCCAAAATTAAAAAGATTTCTTTGTGATGTAAAATCTGGGATCTCTTATGGAACGATCTGGGCTGATGATATTCCTTTAGGCAATAAAGGAACAAGTGAAATCCGAAGTATTTTTGGTAGTGTAAATACCTTCGATACCCCAAAACCGGAGGGGCTAATTAAACAAATCATTGAAATATCCACCGAGGAAGGCGATATCGTCCTCGATTTTTTTGCTGGTTCTGCCACTACCGCCGCAGTTGCCCACAAAATGAATCGCCAATGGATTACGATTGAACAGATGGACTACGTGCAGACCATCACGCTTGAACGATTGAAGAAAGTTGTAGGGCGGCGCGTTCAGAAAGACGATGAAGAAATTGAATACGACGCTGGCGGCATCTCCGAATCCGTCAACTGGAAGGGCGGTGGCGATTTCGTCTATTGTGAACTGATGCAATACAATGAAGCCTATATGGACAAGATTCAAACTGCACAATCTTCTAAAGAGTTTGTAGAACTCTGGCGAGATATTGCCGAAAACTCGTTTTTGAACTGGTACGTGAACCCGGAGATACCGGAAGATGCAGTCAATGATTTCATCGCCATCGGCGAAGGCGAAAACGGGCTAAAAAAACAAAAGAAGCTGCTGATGGAATTGCTCGACAAAAACCAACTCTACGTCCACCTGTCGGAAATAGACGATGCGGAGTTTGGCGTCAGTGTAGAAGACAAGGAGTTAAACGAGGAGTTCTACGGACACGACCCCGACGAGGGGTTGGAATTGCGCGGCGAATTTGTCGCAGAACTCCAGCAGTCCATCGCCGATGTGGAAGCCGATGGACAGACGACACCTGCCGAGAAAGTCGCCAAAAAATTGGGACTTCACTGGTAATGTATGATGTGGTATTTGTGGATCGCGCCCAATCTGATATACGACGTTTGGATGGAGCAACAGCGCAGCGCATACTTGGAAAACTGCGGTGGTTAGCCGACAACTTTGAGGCTACCAAACTGAGGGCACTCACCGGACCAGAGCAAGGCATGTTCAGAATGCGCGTGGGCGACTATCGCGTCGTCTATGCTTACGACCGAAAAAAACGGAGAATTGAAGTCCACCGCGTCCGGCATCGTCGTGAAGTGTACAGGGATTAGAATATGATGACCGCTAAGTTCTTATATGAGGCTCTTAACTCTGTTTCTCAAATGGGATTTCTACAAAAAGAGATTCCCGCCTACCTCAAAGACAATCTGAACCCCAAATTTGAACTCCGGCCCTATCAAGAAGAGGCGTTTGCCCGCTTTTTCCATTGCCTTGACAATGAATTTCCGGGCAAAGAAAAGCCACTGCACTTTCTGTTCAACATGGCAACCGGCAGCGGCAAGACGCTCGTCATGGCGGGATTGATTCTCTATCTATACAAAAAAGGCTACCGAAATTTTCTCTTTTTCGTCAACTCCACCAATATCATCGAAAAGACCCGAGACAATTTTCTCAATCCTTTATCGTCCAAATACCTTTTTCAGCTAGAGATTCACATCGACAATCGTTGTGTGACCGTCACCCCGGTCGACAACTTTGAAGCGGTCAGTGAAAACGACATCAATATCTGCTTCACCACCATTCAAAAGCTGCATGCAGACTTGACTGTCGAAAGGGAAAATGCTTTAACCTACGAGGATTTCAAAGATGCGAAAATCGTCCTTTTAGCAGATGAAGCCCACCATATCAATGTCAGCACAAAAGCGCAAAGAGAGATGTTTGCGAGTTGGGAAAATACCGTAGAGCGAATCCTTCAGCAGAACGAAGACAATCTGCTGCTTGAATTTACGGCCACCCTAGACTACACCCATAGAAATATCGTCGATAAATACCGCAATAAAGTATTGTATCGGTATGATCTACGACAATTCCGCAATGATGGCTATTCCAAGGATATATATATCGTTCAGGCGGATTTTGCAGAAAAAGATCGAATCATCCAAGCTCTTATTCTCAGTCAGTATAAACAGGAAGTTGCAGCCAAGAACCGCATCAATCTAAAACCAGTCATCCTGTTCAAAGCGCAGAAGACAATTGCTCAATCGCAAAAGAATAAAGAGAAATTTCACCAGATTATTGAAGATCTTTTAGAGAAAGATATTCTGCGAATTCAGGATAAGTCAGATTTACCGCTAATAAAAAATGCCTTTACTTTTTTCAAGAAAAATAACATCGCCTCTACACAACTGGTGGAAAGACTGCGCCGAGAATTTGACGTAAGCCGTTGTATTTCCGTCAACGAAGAAAAGGAAAAAGAGAATCAGCAAATACTACTCAATACCCTTGAAGATAGAGATAACCATATCCGGGCAATTTTTGCCGTACAAAAACTGAATGAGGGCTGGGATGTCCTGAACTTATTCGATATTGTCCGTTGCTATACTACCCGTGATGCGAAGAAAGGGAAACCTGGCAAAACAACCACTGCCGAAGCACAATTGATCGGACGCGGTGCGCGCTACTTTCCCTTTGTCCTACCAGAAAATGACGACCTTTTTCGTCGTAAGCTAGACGAAGATCTCGACAATGAGCTGCGTGTATTAGAAGAGCTGCATTATCACAGTATCAACGATTCTCGCTACATCTCCGAGCTCCGCACCGCATTGATTGAAGAAGGAATGATGGATGAACGAGAGGTCTATAAAGAGCTTACCTTAAAAAATTCCTTTAAGGAAACAGAATTTTACCAACATGGTTCAATCTATCTCAATGACCGGGTTAAAAATAGCTATTCACACATCCGGTCATTTTCTGATATGCAAATTTCTACTAAAAATTACCAGTATTCCTTCGCAACTGGAAAGAGCGTTTCTGAAGCCATTCTAAAGGATGATGGCGATGTTAAAGCCGTCGGGAAAGCGGAGCGAAAAGATATTGCGGTGCGAGATATACCTACTCACATTATCAGGAATGCCATAGCTCGCAATTCATTTTTTTCTTTTTTATCCATAAAAACGTATCTCCCTTATTGTACATCAATTCGCCAATTTATTGAAGACGAAAATTATTTGGCAGGACTAGAAATAACATTCCAAGGCAATAAAGAGGAATTATCTTTTTTATCTAATCAAATTCAACTCGATGCGATGATTGGGTTACTTGAGCAAATTGAATCTGAGTTGCGTCAAAATACAACAGAATACAAAGGAACAGAAGCATTTAAGAAAAATAGCATTAATCACATATTTAAGGATAAGAACCTCAGACTGTCTGATAACAGTGAACGATCCAATGGCGATGAATCATTTACTTCTGACAGAAATTGGTATGCTTTCAATGCTAATTACGGCACTCAAGAAGAGAAGAGCTTCGTCTATATGCTCGACCGCCAGATAGACAAGTTAAAAGATCGGTACGATGAGATACATCTAGTTCGCAATGAACGGCATTTCAAAATCTACAACTTTGACGATGGGCAGGCATTTGAGCCAGATTTTGTTCTGTTTTTGCGTACAAAAGAGGAGCCCATTTGCATCTATCAGGTATTTATCGAACCCAAGGGCAGATATCTCCAAGAACATGATCGATGGAAACAAGACTTTCTCGAACAAATCGGGAAAACGCTGGAATTTAAGACGCAAGACAGAACGCAAAAGTACAGGTTAGTGGGCGTACCCTTTTACGACAATGAAAACGAAAACGAATTCAAACAAAATCTATACGAAGCCCTAAAAAGATAAGACAGGGCACTACTCCTCAGAAAGCGACTATGAACATCAAATCCATCGACTTAGTCCGCATCCAACGGCCCGCCGGCCCTTCGCTCCGCGCCCGGTCCCAAGCCGGCTCGACACTCTCGGCTTCGACCGCACCCGCCCAGCAGAGCCAACCCCGCCGCAAGGCTTGGCCCACCGAAATTGAGGTAGCCAACCCGATGTCGCGCTTCCCGCACTTCAAGCCGCGCCGAGCAAAGTTACCGGCAGACTACCCGCTAACTCCGCTTTCGTCGTTACCCGCGTCCGAGAAGTTGGTTATTGCGACTTCGCCTTGCGGGAACTCGGCGACGATCTTTAGCCGTCCACCGAGTGCTTCGATGTAGGAGCGCAGAGTCGAGACGTACATATCCGTCCGCCGTTCCATCTTGGCGATAGCAGGTTGGTTCACCGCCAAGGTTTCGCCTAGTGCCTTCTGGGTCATAACCTGTGCCTGCCGGAGCTCGTGCAGCGGCATGGCGGCCCGCAACTCGGCCTTTTTCGCCTCAATGCGCCGCCGACGCTCCGGCGTGAAGTCTTTGGTCAACTCACTAAAGGGACGGTGACCGCTCATGGGATCAATCCCTCCTTTTGCAAGGTTGCAAGATGCTCATCGTACAGTTTATCAGCCATCATCACGTACTGGTCGTAAAACCGGTCATTGCCTGTCTTGTCGCCCCCGATCAATTAAAGGAATATCGGCAACAAAAGATCAAGCGATCACTGCCGCCTACTGATCTGTGGCTGATTGCCCACGGCGAATAGCACCGCTGGTTTTTATGGATATATTCACGGAAATTTAGCTCTAAGGCATTTCAAGAAATGAACATCAAATCCATCGACTTAGTCCGCATCCAACGGCCCGCCGGCCCTGCGCTCCGCGCCCGGTCCCAAGCCGGCTCGACGCTCTCGGCTTCGATCTCACCCGCCCAGCAGAGCCAACCCCGCCGCAAGGCCTGGCCCACCGAAATTGAAGTGGCCAATCCGATGTCGCGCTTCCCGCGCTTCAAGCCGCGGCGTCAACTCTACGCCGCCCGGCAATGGCCCGGCTTCGCCGTTAAAGTCACAGCCGACGACGGCACTTGGGGTTTGGGCACGGCCGCCGGGCGGCCGGTCGCCGCTGTAATCGAAGACGCCTTCGCCCACATCCTCATAGGCGAGGACTGCCTAGCCATCGGCAAGTTGTGGGATATGATGTTCCGCGTCTCCAAACCTTTTGGCACCGTCGGCATTGCCACTGTCGCCATCAGCGCCGTGGACCTAGCGCTGTGGGACTTGGCCGGCAAGCTGCAACAAAAGCCCGTGTACCAGCTCATCGGCGGCCCGGCCCGCGAGCGCATTTTTACCTATGCCACTGGCGACGACATCGATTGGTATCGCGAACTAGGCTTTAGAGCCTTCAAACTCCCCTGCCAATACGGCCCGGCCGACGGCCTGTGGGGGCTAGACCAAAACGAGCGGCGGGTTGCCGAAGCCCGAGCGCTGGTCGGCGACGACTGCGAGCTCATGCTCGACTGTTACATGGCCTTTGACGTCGAATACAGCGTCCGCCTAGCCGAGCGCCTCAGACCCTACAAGTTGCGCTGGCTGGAGGAGTGCCTAATCCCCGAAGACGTCAAAAGCCACATCAAACTCAAAGAGTGCCTGCCTTGGCAAACGCTGGCCAGCGGCGAACACTTCTATACCCACTACCCCTACCAACAGATGATTGAGCACCGCGCCCTCGATGTGCTGCAACCCGACATTCACTGGGTCGGCGGGCTGACCGCCTGCATCAAAATCTGCCAGATGGCCGAGGCCGCCGGCCTCGAAGTCTGTCTCCACGGCGGCGGGCGCGACCCCTATGGCCAGCACTTGACTTGGGCGATGCCCAACACGCCTTGGGGCGAGTACTACATCGGCTCAGATCCGGGGATCCCGCTGGAGGAAGTAGCCGAGCCGGGGGCCCTGGTGCCCAAGGACAGCTATCTCGAATTTGCGCCGCACGGGCCGGGCTTTGCCCTAGGGATCGCGGAGGATTGGCTGGTGCCATTCAGAATTTAGGCCACTTGCCCAGACGACCCATTTTGCGTATTTAGCTTTTGACGTTACGCACTCTTGATATGGGTTTGACGCTTCCGGCCCCCTCGGTCGTCATTCCGTTTGCGCGGGAATCCAGTCGGTGCTAGGGCCACAAACGAGTCTTGCTGGATGACTGCTTGCCCCGGCATAACAAAAACTGCGTAACATCAGTTATATATTTTTAGTCTCACAAGGAATCTGCCTATGCACCGCGTCTTTGCCATCCTCTTTCCGCTTCTGCTGCCCAGTGTGCTATTGGCGCAAATAAGCACCTCGCAGCTCGGCGGGCGCGGCGGCCGGGCATGGTCGGCGAGCGATTCGGTGCATATTTTCATCGACTTTGATTCCGTCCCCGGGGCCATCCAGCCCATCTATCTGACCTCGGAGCAAACCGTCTTTTCGCATCTCGACAACTGGTCCCCGTGGAAGTTTCCCCGCGAACTCGGCTATGTCGATGGCCAGCGACCCCGCGCTTGGAAGCGGGGCTTGGGCGACTCGCGAACCGTACACAACGCCACGTACCTAGTTGATGGCGACAGCACCACCTACAACCCCCCATCCTCGGACCTGCGGAATTTCGACTGGTTTACCTTTGACGTGGCCGTACCGGTCCCGGCCACCCGCTTCGGCTTTTTCACGCCACCACGTGGGTTCCGCTCGGATGGCACTCCACTGGCCGACGATGCTGTACCTGCCTTTGAAGCGAGCGTCGCCACCGAAGCCGATCCCGAATGGTACGGGCACAACAGCTACGCACGCATCGGCCCGCTCATCGCCGACGTCGCCGAAAATCTGTCTCCCACCGTGCAAATTGACCTGCCGCGCCAATACGTCCGCTTCATTCGCTGGTGCCGCAACGAGTCGGTACTCGATCCGACCTTTGTCCTGCAAGAGAATTCGCTGTCGGGTCAAGCGCGGCCGGGCACCATCGGCGACTTTGAACTGTACGCCCACGGGGTCCCGCAGCGCGTACTGTATCTAGCCAAAATCATCGACCTGGGCGCGGAAGTGAACTTCGGCCGGCTGTTCTGGTCGGCGACTTCCATGCGAATGGCAAACGGGGCCTTGGTTCCGGATCCCGCTGCGGCGGTCGGATTGCGCGTCGAAGTGCGCACCGGCCGCGATCAAGACCCCAATATCTACCACGAGTTTGACGACAAGGGACGCGAAGTTGAAGTCTCGCGCCAGCGTTACGAGTTTGAACTCAAGGAATCGCAAGGCTACGGCTACGTCGCTAGCGAGCGGCCCGGGGTTCGTGCGTCAATAGCCTATGACGAGGACAACTGGACCTTTTGGTCGCCGGCCTTCACCGCGTCTGGACAGCCGCTCAACCTCCACAGCGGCTCCCACATCCAATTCAAAATTACCTTCGACAGCGCGGATTTCGACGCCTTTACGCGCCTAGATTCGCTGTGGATCGAAAAGGCACCGCTCCTAGCGCGTCAGATCGTCGGCGAAGTGGCCCGCCTCGACGACCCGCAACCGAGCGGTTTCACCGAAGTAGCCCTAGGGCAGGCGACGAGCTTCAGCTACGATATTCGCGCCGCCTTCGCCGCCTCTGAGTTGGGCTTCGACGCGCTACGCATCCGCACCGGCAGCCGAGTCCACCTGCAGACGCTGGCCATGGGCGATCCATTGGTGCCCATCGAGCCGCGCCGGGTCGAAATCAACGACGACGCATTCCTCATTGAGTTGCCCGAGCGGGTCCACGCCGCCCACAACGTGCCCATCCGCATTGAGTTCACGACCGACGTCTTCGTCTTTGCCACGACCTTTGAAGGAGAGGCTATCGACACGGCGACCGAACGCCTACCCCAACCTATTCGGGGCGGCGATGCTACGGCCGCCGTATCGACCAGTAGTCTGCGCGTACTGAGTGCCAAGAGCGGTCCGGTCAACGCCATCCAGAACCTGCGCTTTTCAACACCGGTTTTGACCCCCAACGGCGACCGCGTAAACGACCTAGTGCAGATCTCTTATTCCCTCTTCCGCTTACCTGCTAGCGTACCCGTCGAACTGCGAGCCTATTCTCTGGATGGCCGGCAGGTTGCACGCCTGTCGTTTGCGCCGCAGGCTTCTGGACCGCAGCATCTTCGCTGGGACGGCCGCAACGCGCCGGGCCAGCTTCTGCCGCCCGGTCTCTATCTGCTCGAAGTGGCGCTGCAATCCGATGGGATCAGCCAACGCCGGCTGCGTCCGCTGGGCATTGCCTACTGAAGGGCCGCAGCTTATGCGCTTCCTCGTTGCCTTTACAACTTGGCTGGCCTTGGCGGCCATGCCCGGCTGGGCTGAAATGCTGCGTTTCGACAGTGCCGAAAAATGGCAAAGCTGGACCATACCTACCGGGGTCGTACAGGTGGATGCCGAGGGCGTAGTGCGTCTGACCAAATACCGCAAAGAAGTGGACGCCATCCGCGACGCCCATCTCTTCGCGCATTCCACCCAGCGACGCGGAGAAGTAGTAGGCGGAATCTGGCAAGCTGGCAGCGGCAGCGCGACCGCCGCCAACGCCATCGACGGCGATCTGGCGACCTTCTGGCGGCCCGACCCGACCGACGAACTCAAAACTTGGTTCCTCGATATCGACTTGGGACGCGCCGTACTCGCCCGCCGCATTCGCCTGACCTTCCCCGACCAAGAGGGCGCTCGCCCTTTGCGCCAATTTACGGTCTATGCCACCACCGGAGCGCGGATCCAAGCCACAGACGACGTGTTCAAATTCGAGCCGGTCTATCGCACCACCCAGCCCAACACCGCCACCGACATCGCGATCCCCCTGCAATACGCCGCGCAAGATACGGTCATCGCGGTCGATCCCGGCATGGAGCTAGACTGGGCGTTTGAGAACCACTACCAAGTCATTCAGTATTTGAGCATCGTCGCCGAAGAGCAGCACGCCGACGCTGCCCTCGCCGAGGTCGAAGTCTGGTCCGTCGGCGACAACATCAGCATTGGTTCCCAACAGCGCGGCAGTTTCCTCAACGGCACGGTCGCGGCCGCGCCGGCCAACCTCTTCGACGCGGATATCAACACCAACAACCTCATCACCTCGGGCCGCGGCGACCAAGGATGGGAGGGGGCCGGCACTTGGTTTTACGTCGATATGGGGGCCGTGTTCTTCGTCGATGAGCTGTTTATCTACGTCTTGCGCCGCTTCGAGGGCACCACCGGCAGTCATCGCGGCAGCGCTGGCTCAGGGCACCGCATTCTCTTCTCCGACGGCAGCCGCAGCGTCGGCACCTCGTTGCCCGTGCCCGCGCCGCTCGACTACAGCGAACTGCTCACCCACGACAATCCGGCAGCCGCCGGCCTCTACCGCATCCGCTACAAATTCCGCCCGCGCCAGATGCGTTATCTGTTCTGGCACGGCCTGTCCGACCAAGGTTGGCTCGAAGCCAAATGGGCCGAATTTATGCTGTTCTCGCCAGGGTATCCGGCCCAAGTGGTGCTTACTTCGGGCTTCATGGACCTCGGGGCCGAAGCCGGCGACGGGCAGCCTAAGGTCATCAAGGCCCTGCACTGGGACGCCGCGCAACCGCCCAACACCCAGCTGCGCCTGCGCTCGCGCTCGGGCAACACCCTGACCCCGGTCTATACCTTCTTCAACAAGATCGGCGAGGAAATCACTGAAGAAAAATGGAACAGTTCGCCCAAAGTGTTGCGCGGACCAGTCGACTCCACCTTGGTAGTTGGCGAGGACTGGGATGCGTGGAGCAACTTTTATCAGCACTCCGGTGAAACCTTCAAATCGCAGAGCCCGCGTCGCTTCGTGCAACTGGAGCTGATTCTCGCCACCGACGATCCCGCGGTCGCGCCCACAGTCAACGAACTGTCGATCGAATTCGACGCGGCACTACTCCAGAGTGCCCGCGGGCGCATTGAGCCGCGCAGTGCCCCACTCAACGCGGCGACGGTCTTCACCTATACTCTGTTGCCCAGTGCTGGTGCCGATGACGTCGGCTTCGACTTAATGCGCTTCGACCTGCCGGGGCCGCTCAATCTGCCCAGCGTACGAGTGGAAAAGGGCGCAGCAACCATTTCGGCGGAAGCATCCTTGCGCGGCGATTCCCTGCTCATCGCTCTACCCGCTCCGGTCCGCGGCGATTCGGTCCGCGTCCACTTTACCACCCATTTGGTGCGCAATGCCACGCTCTTTGCGTTGGACTTAGGCTCCAGCGCCCATCCGGGCCTGTGGCAGTCGGTCGAACCGGCAGCGCGCCGCGCCCACATCGTCATGCTACCCGAACTGACCAATAGCAGCCAGCTCATCGACGACTTCTTCATCTCCTCCCCGACACTCACGCCCAACGGCGATGGCATCAACGATCAGCTAGCAGTGCGATTTATCGTCCTCAAAGTCGAAGGCCGCGAGCCGCACGTGCATGTCTTCGACCTCGCCGGGCGCGAAGTAGCCGTTCTCACGCCAGTCGCCGAGGGGTTGCACCACCTCTTCACGTGGGACGGCACTCGGGCCAGTGGCACAGCCGTAGAGCCTGGAATTTACGTTCTGCGCGTCGATCTGGGCGCCGACGCCGGCGACGATACGATCTTACGCACCATCTCGGTCGCCTATTAGAAGGATCTTTTGGGACAGACACATAGGTCTGTCCCTACGGTGGGACCACCGCCCCGGGTCGGGGGCACGGGGACCATTGCGTATTTAACGGATGTTAGGCAGTCGCTGGTTATCGTCGGTCCCATGCTGGCCCCCGGGGTCCTTCCCGCGTACGCGGGAATCCAGTCGGCGCCAAGGCCGCAAACGGGTCTTGCTGGACAGGCATAACAAAAACGGCGGAACGTCAGTATTTAATTAGGCGCATAGCTCTTTTTATTTTTTCTTTACCGGCAGCATTTCACCGCAGCCGAGGTCTGGTGCCCGATGCACAGTGTTTGGCCTTTAATCATAGTTCTCGCCGTCGCGCCCAGCCACGCGCAAGTAGCAAAGTGGCAACTGGGCGGTAGTGGGGCGGCGTGGAGCCAGCGCGACTCCCTGCACGTCCTCGTCGATTTCGCCGACGGTGCGATCCAGCCGCGCTACTTGCAGCCGCAGCAAAACGTCATTCACCTGCTCGACAACTGGCAGTTCTGGCGCACCCCCTCCCTGCACAACCTCGGCTACGTCGATGGCCAAAAGCCGCGCTTTTGGAACCGCTGGAACGGCGTCGGTGGCGACCCGACCCAGAGCGGCGTCTTCTTAGTCGATCGCGATTCCACCACTTACAACGCTCCTACCAGCCAATCCATCGCCAACACCTTTTTTTCGATGGACACGGCCGTGCCGATCCCCGGGGTGGGCTTCGGCTTCTTCACGCCCTCGCGGGGTTTTCGCTCCGACGGTACGCCGCTGCCGTTGGACACCACGCCAGCCTTTGACGTCTCCATCGGCTCGGACTCAGAACCGGCGGTCCACCGGGGTGGCCG
The DNA here is from genome assembly GCA_007571365.1 of Candidatus Latescibacterota bacterium. Classification (GTDB taxonomy): domain Bacteria; phylum Latescibacterota; class UBA2968; order UBA8231; family UBA8231. Next base: position 8,384 of record RKRN01000156.1, on the reverse strand, counting down.
CGACCTGTTTGAGCAGGTCATCGCCAACGTGGGGGCCAACTTCGACCCGGTCGTCCGCATTGACTTCCCGCGCCAGTACGTGCGCTTCTTTCGCTGGCGGCGGCAAACGTCGCTGGCCGACGAGGAAGCCCTCAACATCTGCCGCGACTGCGGCGGCCAAGGCAACCAAGCCATCGCGCTCAAAGGCTCCATCGGGGGATTTGAGGTCTTCGGCCAAGGCATACCCCAGCGCGTCGTGTACCTCAGCCAAGTCGTCGCGCTGGGCCAAGTCGTAAATTTTGGTCGCCTGCACTGGGCGGGTACGCGGCTGCGCTTAGTCGATGGCGCAGTCGTCGCCGATCCCGACGCCCCGGTCTGGCTCAAGGCTAGGGTCCGCGTTGGCCGCGACGACAGCCCGGCGACCTACCACGAATACACCAACATCGGCCGCGAAAAGGAGGTCTCGCGCACACACTACGAGACGCTCACCGCCCAGCTCAACCGCGACCCCCGGCCCGGGATCCGCGCCTCCATCGGCTACGATTCGGCCAACTGGTCCTTTTGGTCGGTGCCTTTTAGCGAATCGGGGCAACTCGTCCGGCTCCGCAGCGGATCGCACCTACAGGTTGACCTCTCCCTAGAAAGCCGCGACTTCGACGCTTGGCTGCGGATTGACTCGCTGTGGATTGAGACCGCGCCGCTATTGGCTGCCGAGGTTTTCGCCGAAGTGGCGCGGCGCGACGACCCGCAACCCAAGCGCGGCTTTACCGAAGTGCCCTTGGGCCAACAGACCGAATTCGTCTATCAGGTGCGGGCTGCATTCGACGACGACGCGCCGGGCTTCGACGCGCTCCGGATCCACACCGGCAGCCGCACCGCCTTCCGCAGCCTCGAAATGGGCACCCCGCTCGCTCCCGTCATCCCAGCCGCAGTAGCGGAAGACGACGGGTTGACGCTTCAATTGCCCCAGCGCGTCACCCTCGCCAACAATGCGCCGATCCGCGTGACCTTTGCCACCGCCGTTTTTGAATTTGCCTCCACCTTTACCGGCGAGATCTTTGCCGCCGACAGCCAATCACTCCCGCAGCCGATTTTGGCCGGCGACGCTGGCGCGGCGGTCTCCACCAACAGCCTGCGGGTGTTGGGCGCCGGCGACGCAACACCCGGTTTTATCCAAGCACTCGCCTTATCCACCCCGGTGCTGACCCCTAATGGCGACGGCGTCCACGACCGCCTCGAGCTGCGTTATTCGCTCTTCCGCCTCCCCGGTGCAGTGCCCGTGGCACTCGAAGTGTACGCTTTGGATGGCCGCCGCCTCGCCCGCCTCGACAAGGGACTGCAAGACTCCGGCCCGCAGGCGATCACCTGGGATGGCCGCGACTCGACGGGCCAGCTTTTCCCTCCGGGCCTCTACCTACTCTCCCTCGCGCTGCAAACTCAATCCGCCCAAGCCAAGCAGCTATTGGCCCTCAGCGTTGCCTACTAATTAACGTCCGATGAGCCTGCTGCTTTTAGTCCTTTGTTCGGCAACCGCGCTCGCAGCCGCGGAGTTTCGCTTCGACAGTGCCGCGAAATGGTCGACTTGGAAGCAGCCCCACGGCCTGATCGAGTTCGACGCTGGCGGACGGTTGCAACTAGTCAAATTCCGCAAGCATATTAACGCCGTAGCCAATGCGCCCCACTTTACCCACCGCACCCGCTCGCGCGGCGCCAACGTGCGGGGCGGTATTTGGGAAGCCGGCAGCAACCCGGGCGCGGCCCGGCGGATCATCGACGGCGATCGCGCGACCTTTTGGCAGGCCGCGCCCGACGACGCCCTCGGCGACTGGTTCGTGCAGATTGACCTCGGTCGCACCGTGCTGGCCAACGAGATCCGCCTGCACTTTCCCGACCAAGCAGGTGCTCGTCCCTTCCGCCAGTTTACCGTCTTCACCGCCACCGGCATCACGTCTGACGCCCTCGACGACCTCTTTATCTTTAGCCCGGTCTATCGCACGACCCAACCCAACAAAGACACCACCGTCTCGTTCCCCCTCGCCTTCGACCTCCAAGACAGTGCCCAAGTCCTGGACCCCCATCGCGCTATCGATCTAGAAAAGTTCAACCAGTACCGCCTCATCCAGTACATCAACTTCACCGTCGAAGACTTCGATCCTGAAGGTGCGCTAGCCGAGCTCGAAGTCCTTGCCGTCGGCGACAACGTCAGCTTGGGCAACGACCTGCGCGGCGGCATCATCGACGGGCTTACCGCCCGCTCCACCGAAAACATCCTCGACGGCGACATGAACACCGCCAGCTCTATTCTGCCCGTGGGCTTTGAGGGCCGCGTCCGCACTTGGGAAGAACAGGGCACTTGGTTTTTTATCGACCTAGGGGCCGTATTCTGGCTCGACGAGCTTTTCCTCTACGCGCTGCGGGCACGCGAGGGCACGGTCGGGACTGTGGCCGGTGCGCCGCGCGGTTTTAACTTCCTCTATTCGGATGGCACCCGCGTCATCAGCTCCCAACTCCCCATTCCCGAATCCTTCGACTTCGCCCCGCTCATCAACCAACCCGACCCCAACCCCATGCGCTATCTGCGCTATCTGTTCCAGCCGCGCCGGGTCCGCTACCTGTTTTGGCACGCCCACATCCCTCAAGGCTGGGGCTCGCGCTGGACTGAACTGATGCTGTTTTCGCCGGGCCATCCCGCTGAGGTGGTCCTGCGCTCGGACTTTATCGATCTCGGCGCGGCCGCCGGCGACGGGCGGCCCAAAGTCATCAGCCATGTTTCTTGGGACGCCGACATTCCACCCGGTACGCGCCTGCAAGTGCGCTCGCGCTCGGGCAACACCCAAGGCGAAGTCTATGCCTTCCACGACAAGATCGGCGAGCCGCTCAGCGAGGAGAAATGGCTCAGCCTGCCCAAAGTGCTGCGCGGCAGCATCGACACCACCGTGGTGGTCAGCGAGGATTGGGACGAGTGGAGCGAGGCGTACCCCTTTTCCGGCGCGGCATTTAAGTCGCAAAGTCCGCGCCGCTTCGCCCAGTTGGAGCTGACCCTCGCAACCGACGATCCACAGGTGGCCCCCGCGATTGACGCGCTAGTGCTTGCGTACGAGGACGCCCTGTTGCAGAGCGCACGCGGCTCGATCACCCCGCGCGTCGCCCGGCCCAACGAGGACACCCGCTTCACCTACACCCTCGCGTCGGCCGCCGCTGCCGCCGACGCCGGTTTCGACCTGCTGCGTTTTGACCTGCCCGCTGCGGCATCGGCGGTCGAAGTTCGCGTGGGCCGCGCCACTATCGCGCCATCTTCCATCGACATCCGCGCCGATACCCTCCAAATCGGCCTGCCCCGGGCGATCACCGCCGACTCCGTTCAAGTCAGCTTCACCACCCGCGTGTTGCACAACGCCACGCTTTTTAGCCTCGACCTAGGTTCGCGCAGCCATCCAGACTTGTGGCAGTCGGTCGAACCCATGACGCGCCGCGCCCATATCGTCATGCTCCCCACCCTGACCAGCGCGACCCGGCTCATTGACGACCTCGCGATTTCCTCGCCCGTGCTTTCCCCCAACGGCGACGGCATCAACGACGCCGTGGTTATCCGCTTCGTCGCCTTCAAGGTGCAAAAACGCACACCCCGAGCGCGCATTTTCGACCTCGCCGGACGGCCAGTTACCGAACTAGCGACGCCGACCATGGACGGCGTGGCCTACGTTTTCGCTTGGAACGGACGCACCGCCCAAGGCGACCTCGTGCCGCCCGGCACTTACCTCTGCCGCATCGACCTAGGGGCTGACGCTGGCGCCGATACGGCACTGCGCCCTATCGGCGTGGCCTACTGATATTCGGCGTATTATATTGTCGATCTTTCTGCAAAGGAGCACCTTCATGCACCGGGTCCCACTCACCATCTGGCTCATGGCCTTGTCGGCCTTGAGCTTATCGCAAAACGCCACCGCCCAGATTTCCCACTGGAAGCTAGGCGGCAGCGGCTTGGCTTGGAGTGACAACGACACCACCCGCCTCTTCGTCGATTTCACAACCACGCCCGGGGCCATCCAGCCGACGTACTTCACGCTGGATGCAACGGTTTTTTCCCACATCGACAACTGGGCCTTCTGGCGCGACCCCAGCGACCGCATCTTCGACTACCTAGACGGCGAAACGCCGCGGATGTGGAAGTGGAACCACGGCGTACCCGACCCTTCGGAAAACGGCTCTTGGCTCATCGACGGCGACCCTATCACCTATAACCCGCCCAAAGCCGACCGCATCGAAAAGGAAACCTTTACCATGGATTTAGCCGTGCCGGTCCCAGCGGTGGCCTTCGGCTTTATCCCGCCCAGCGAGGGCTTTCGCTCCGACGGTACGCCATTAGAGACGGACTTTGTTCCCGCCTTTCAAGTAACCGCTTCGGTTGCGCCCGAACCGCCAGTCCTCGAAGGCAATGTCAATCCCCTCTCCACCGTCATCACCGACGCCACCGCCAATTTTGAACCGCACGTGCGCATCGACTTCACCCGCCAGTACCTGCGCTTTTTGCGCTACCGTCGGACCCTTTCGCTACTAGACGAGGACGCCCAGGCCAAAAGCGGCAACGTCGCCCTCGCCCTCATCGGCTCGATCAGCGAGTTCCAACTCTTCGCCCAAGGTGTGCCGCAGCGGGCCATCTACAAGACCCAGATAACCGACCTCGGCGAACCGGTGAATTTTGGCCACCTGTTTTGGCAGGCGACGAAATTCCGCATGGTTGATGGAACTCCGGTGGAAACCCCGGACGCGGCCGCGCAACTTAAGATCGAGATGCGCACCGGCCTAGACGACGATCCTGCCGTCTATCACGAGTACATGGACACCGGCCTAGAGCGCGTGGTCTCGCGCAACCACTACGAAAACGCCCTGCGCACCCGTTTCGTGCGCATCACCGCCGCCTCCGACCTGAGCGAACGCCAACCCAAGCCGGGCGTCCGCGCTTCCATCGGCTACGATTCAGACCATTGGACTTTCTGGTCGGCTCCTTTCGTCGAATCGGGCCAACCAATCAACCTGCGCAACGGCACGTACTTGCAGTTCCGCGTCACCATGGAGAGCGACTCCTTCGACGACTTCGTGCGCCTCGACTCGTTGTGGCTCGAAACCGCCCCGCTGTTGGCCGCCAACGTGCGCGGCGAAGTGGCGCCGCGAGACGATCCACAGCCCGTCGGCGGAATTACCCAAGTCCCCTTGGGCCAAGCCATAGAATTCGTCTATGATCTCCAAGCCGATTTTGCAGCCGTAAATGCCCCCGGCTTCGACCTGCTGCGCCTGCGCACCGGGCATCAGACCGCCCTCAAGAGCCTGCAACTGGGCGAGAGCCGCACAGAAACGGCGCCCGCCGAGGTCACCCAAGAGCCGGCCGGCCTGCTCATCCGCCTGCCCGAGCGCATCACCCGCGCCAACAACCCGCCCATCCGCGTCGTCTTTGAGACCGAGCTCTTTGAATTCGCCACCACATTCCAAAGCGAGGTCCTAGACAGCCAACGCGATGTGCTGCCGCAGCCTGTGGTCGGCGCCGATGTCGGCGAGGCCCTCTCGACCAACAGCCTGCGCGTACTCGGCATCACCGAGCAAACAACCGCCTTCATCCAGAACTTGACTTTTTCCTCTGCGGTCTTTACGCCCAACGGCGACGGGATCAACGACGAACTACGCATTGCCTATTCGCTGTTCCGCCTGCCCGAACCTGTACCCGTCGTCTTAGAGGTCTATAGTCTCGACGGGCGGCGCTTGGCCCTCGTCGAGGCTGGCTTGCAGAACGCGGGCCCGCAGAGCCTGCGCTGGGATGGTCGCGACCAAACGGGCCAGTGGCTGCCGCCTGGCCTCTACCTGACGGCCTTAAACCTGCGCTCAGAATTTGCCGCCGATCCCCAGTTACGCCCTTTAGGTATCGCTTACTAAGAGGAGATCTTGATGCGCCGTGCTATTATCGCTTGTCTGGCACTGGCCGCCCCACTCGCGGCTGACATGCTCTCCTTCGACAGTGCCGACGAATGGGCCCTATGGCAACAGCCCTTCGGATTGATCCAAATCGGCGGGCAGGGCCAACTCTCGCTGGTCAAATTTCGCAAGGATATCAACCTCATTGAGGATGCACACCGCTTCGTCCACGAGACCCGCAAACGGGGCGATGCGGTCGCCGGTGGCCTCTGGCAAGCCGGTTCCAATGAGGCCGACGCTCGGCTGGCCATCGACGGCGATCCAACCACCTATTGGCAACCTAGCCCAGATGACGCCCGCGAGGACTGGTTTATCACCATCGACCTAGGCCGCGCGGCCCTCGCCCGCGAGATTCGCCTGCAATTCCCCGACCAAGAGGGCGCACGCCCGTTTCGCCAATTCCGCGTCTTCACCACCTCCGGCGTGCGCATTGCGGCGACGGACGACCTCTTTCTCTACCGTCAAGCCTTCCGCACCACGCGGCCCAACACCGCAGCCGAAATCGTCATTCCGTTGCGCTACGCCGGCCGCGACAGTGCGCTCGTGTTTGACCCGGATGCTGACTTAACGCCCGCCGAACGCAACAACTACCAGTTGATCCAGTACATCCAAATCATTTCCGAAGAGCAAAACGCCGACGCCGCCATCGCCGAAATCGAGGTCATCGGCATCGGCGACAACATCGCCATTGGCACCAGCCAGCGCGGCAATTTTGTTGAAGGCGATGGCACCGGCTCTACCTTCAACCTCTTCGACGCCAACCTCAACACCAACAACACCGTCACCGACTGTCGCGGTGCCCTGTCGGAATGGACCGAAGGCGGCACGTGGTTCCGCGCCGATTTAGGCGCGACATTCTTTATCGACGAGATGTTCATCTACTCCATGCAGCCGGACGAAGGCACTCTCGGTTTTACCATCTCGGGGACCGGGCCGGGGCACACCCTCCTTTTTTCCGACGGCACCCCAGCCACCGGGACAGCCCCGCCCGTCGAAGTGCCCGAAAACGTCGATTACGAACAGGTCTTCACCCATTTAGCCCCCAACGCCGACAATCTGCTTTACATGCGTTACCTGTTTGCCCCGCGCAAGGCCCGCTATCTGTTTTGGCACGGCGTTACCTGCCGGGGATGGGGCATTGTCAAGTGGGGCGAAATGCAGCTATTCTCCCCGGGCTATCCGGCCCAAGTCGAGTTGCAGTCTGCTTTTATCAACCTCGGCGAGGAAGCCGGCGATGGGCGGCCCAAAGTCATCAAGGCCCTGCACTGGGACGCTGAGTTGCCGCCGGGCACCCGGATGCAGCTGCGCTCGCGTTCGGGCAACGCGCTGGCACCGGTCTTTACGTTCCACAACAAGCTCGGCGAAGAAATCAGCGAAGAAAAATGGAAGAGCTCGCCCAAAGTGCTGCGCGGGCCTATCGACACCACGCTGGTTGTCGGCGAGGACTGGGACGCTTGGAGCAATGTGTACCAGTTTTCCGGCGAGTCCTTCAAATCGGCCAGCCCCCGCCGCTTCATGCTGCTGGAGATGATCCTCGCCACCGACGACCCGGCCGTCGCCCCGACCGTCAATTCGGTTTCGGTCGAATACGAAAACGCCTTAGTCCAAAGCGCACGCGGTAGCGTCGCCCCCCGCGAGGCCAGCCCCAATCAAGACACGCGCTTCACCTACACCCTCTGGCCCGAGACCGACGAACTCGATAGTGGCTTCGATCTAATGCGCTTTATAGTCCCCGAGCCGGTCGACCTCCAGAGCGTGTCAGTACGGGTCGGCGCAGAACCGGTCGCTTTAGCCACTTTGGACCTGCAAGCTGATTCGCTGCTGATCGCGTTGCCGCAGGTGGTTTCCGGCGACTCGCTGCAAGTGAGCTTCACGACCCGCCTACTGCAAAACGCCACCGTCTTTGCCCTCGACCTAGGGTCGAGCCAAGCACCAGGCCTGTGGCAGTCGGTCGAGGCGGCCCAGCGCCGCTCCAACATCGTCATGCTGCCCGAACTGACCAGCAGCAGCCAGCTCATCAGCGACCTGCAACTGACTTCGGCAACCCTAACCCCCAACGGCGACGGGATCAACGACCAACTGGTGGTGCGATTCGTCGCCTTCAAAGTCGAAGGTGGTCAGCCGCAGGTGGAAATTTTCGACCTCGCCGGGCGACAGGTAGCGGCTCTCACTCCAAGCGCTGAAGGCTCGCGCCGCCTCTTCACCTGGGATGGTCGCGCCGCCGACGGAACGAGCACCGCTCCCGGTCTGTACGTCCTGCGCGTCAGCTTGGGGGCCGATGCCGGCCACGACACCGCACTCCGCACCATTGCCGTGGCGTACTGATAAATTGACCGCTCAACCCTACGACCTGTTAGTGCGCGCCCCGCGCCTCTTTTGCGCCGCTAGCGGCCTAGACGGCCCCGGCGTCGAATCAACACCCTTGACCCACAGGTAATTAA
>RKRN01000236.1 GCA_007571365.1 Candidatus Latescibacterota bacterium | reverse complement strand
CGGGTGGGGAGCGCCAGCGCGTCTCCATCGCCCGCGCCATCCTCCACAACCCGCGCATCCTGATCCTCGACGAAGCCACGGCCTCGGTCGATGTGGAGACCGAGTTGCAGATCCAAGAGGCGATTCAGCGGCTCGTCGAGGGCCGCACTACCGTGGCGATTGCCCACCGGCTTTCGACGTTGCGCAATGCCGACCGGCTGATGGTCCTCGACGACGGCCGCCTCGTCGAGTCGGGGACGCACGCGGAACTCATGGCGCAGCAGGGGCCCTTTTACGAGTTGGTCAATTTGCAAAAAGAAGTGGCTGAGATCATCGCGATTAAGGACTAGCCTATGTCCACCTTTTTGGAAAATCTGCCGCACGCCATTGAAGCCAAAGTTGAATCGCGCAAGGGCCGCGAGGAAAAAGTCTTGATCCAGGTCGCCACGGATATGGTCGGCGAGGGCCGCTTTGAGCAGCGCTGGTTGGTCGTAACGTCGAAACGCCTGATGGTCCTCGTGCCCAACGGCACCAGCGGCGACGTGGAATTTTCGCTGCAAGCGGTCAAGTCTGCCCGTATTGAGGCACTCGTCGGCGGTGGGCGCTTGGAACTAGAGCGCCAAGAGGGCGCACCGACGCATCTGTATTACTCCAATTCACTAGCGCCCAAATTCGCCGAGGTGGCCGAGGGCATTGCACAGCTCAAAGAAGGCGAGGATATCAACCTGCCCCACGAGCTGGACCGCACGCACTGCGAGCAATGCGGACGCCGCTTGCCCGAGGTCGGCGGGATATGTCCGGTCTGCATCGCCAAATTCGATACCTTTAAGCGCCTGATCGGCTACATGCTGCCCTATCGGTTGCAGCTCGTCCTGCTGCTGGGCCTGACCGTGGCATCCTCGCTGCTGGAGTTGGTGCCGCCCTATATCGTCAAGCATCTCATCGACGACGTACTCGTTCCCGGCGCGGCCGGCGACATGCTCTACTGGCTGGTCGGCGGTCTTTTCGCCGTTGGCGTCGTTGAGTGGTGCGTCGGCGTGGTGCGCCGCTGGCTCAACACCCGGGTCGGCTTTCGCGCCATTGAGCACTTGCGCACGGATTTGTTTAGGGCACTCCAGTACCTGCCCTTGCGCTTTTACGACAAGCGCAAAGTGGGTGCTTTGATATCGCGCATGAACAACGACTCGGAGATGGTCGAAGACTTCCTGCTCTTTGACATGCCTTATATCGTCTCCAATGCCGCGATGATCGTCGGCATCTTGGGGCTGCTGTTCTACATGAACTGGGAGCTGACTCTATACGTGCTGGCTCCGGTGCCGCCGATTGTCATTGGCTCCAGCCTGATATGGAATCGCCTCCAGCGCTTTTGGGGCCGTTGGTCGGCGCGCTGGTCGCGGCTGACGACGCACCTAAACGAGTCGATCTCCGGCATCCGCGTGGTCAAGGCTTTCGCGCAGGAGCACCGCGAGTCCGAGCGCTTTGACCGGCGCAACCACGCCTTGCGCCAAATCAGCGTCAGTGCCGAGCGCTCGTGGTTGGTTTTCTTTTTGGTAACCAACTTCTTCATGAGCTTTGGCGGGTTTTTCGTGTGGTATTTCGGCGGCCAGCAAATCGTCGGGGGCGAGCTGTCGCTGGGGGAGCTGATGGCCTTTATCGCCTATCTGTGGATGCTCTACCACCCGCTCAAGTGGTTTGGCGATTTCTACAGCTTCATGGTGCGAGCCTTCGCCGGAGCCGAGCGCATCTTTGAAATCGTCGATGCGCCCTCCGAGCCGCTCGACCATCCCGGCACCGAGCGCATTCCCGCGCTCAAGGGCCACGTCGCCTTTGCAAGCGCGGCCTTTGGCTACGACCCGGGCAAGGTCGTCCTGCGCGACCTCAATTTGGTGGTGCAGCCGGGCGAGATGATTGGCTTGGTGGGCAAGTCCGGGGCGGGCAAGAGCACACTGATCAACCTAATCACGCGCTTTTACGATGTCTCGCACGGTCGCCTCGCCATCGACGGGGTCGATATCCGCCGCCTCGCCCTGCGCGACCTGCGCTCGCAGATCGGCTTGGTAGCCCAGCAATCGTTTTTGTTCAACGGCACGATTGCCGAAAACATCGCCTACGGCAAGCCCGGGGCCACGTTCGACGAGATTTTGCGGGCGGCCCGCGCGGCCAACGCCCACGAGTTCATCGTCCAAAAGCCGGACGGCTATGACATGGTTGTCGGGGAGCAGGGCGACAAACTCGCCGGCGGCGAAAAGCAGCGCCTCGCGATTGCGCGAGCCATTCTCCACGACCCGCGGATTTTGATCTTGGACGAGGCTACTTCGTCGCTGGACACGCCGACTGAGAAGAAAATTCAAGAAGCGATTCAGCGACTGGTCCAAGGCCGCACGACTTTTGCCATTGCCCACCGGCTTTCAACCCTGCGCAGCGCCGATCGCCTCGTGGTGCTCGACGCAGGCAAGATAGCCGAAGTGGGTACGCACGAAGAGTTGATGGCGCGCGAGGGCATTTTCTACCATCTGGTACAAACCCAACAAGAAACTTCAGCGGTCATGGCGACTAGCGGTTAGTGGCTACTGGCTGCTGACGACTCTCCACTAAGGAGGTTTTATGACGGATAACGGCAAGCCCGAGATCACCCCGATTTCCGTGCCGCACCCCGAACACGTAGAAATCGCCCATTTGCGCCTGTTTCGCGAGCCGGCTTGGGTTTTGCGCTTGACCATCGCTGGCGACCGCTCGTACCTGAAGGTGAAGGTCGTCCGCGCTGCGCCGCTGTCGCATCCGACTCGCTACATCTGCCTCCTCGACGCCAAGGACGAGGAGATCTGTATGATCGACGATCTCACCCAGCTCGACTTAGAGGCGCGTGCCTTGATTGAAGAGGAGCTGGATCGCCGCTATTTGACCGCGACGATTCAGCGGGTCCATGCAGTGCGCAACGAATACGGCACCTCTTATTGGGACGTGCAGACCGATCGCGGGCCGCGCGAGTTCGTCGTCCAGAACGTCTCGGAAAACGCCCAGTGGCTCGGCGACCACCGGCTGCTGATTATCGATGTCGATGGCAACCGCTTTGAAATTCCGCGCCTCGACGAACTGGACAAGAAGAGTTTGGCCGCCGTTGAACAAGTAGTCTGATTCGTCCGGCGGCGTTGCAGCTAGGTCGGCCAGCCTCGCAAGGGGCTGGTTTTTTTTTGCCCGGCACAAAACAAGTTTGCCTTGTTGCCAGCGGCCATCTCCTCCTATCTTCAGAGTGTTCAGCATTCCTTGCAGATCCCGCCTTAGTCGGGTCATCTGCTGAATACAATAGCCGATACCCGGCGCAGGGTCGCTCCCTCCGCCTTGGCGAATAGGTAGAGACATCGCTGCGCTCTGCAGGGAATGTTGAACGTGGCCCGGCCCCTTCGGGGGCCGCCTGTTCCCCTTCTCCGCGGGAGAGGGGTCATCTGTCGCACCTGAAGGCGCGGTGAAAGCCGCCTCGGCTCAAGGCACCTTGCTCATTACCACCCGATCTGCTGTCTAGAATCACTCTGTATGTGAGCTTTGCGCTGACTTGGGCAACCCACCCGCTAGCCGATTGAGGATGCCGTGAAAAAGGTCCGTCGCCCTGTTAATTTATACCAAGTCAAGGGGCACCCCATGTTGTTCGTCTTTGGCGAGACTGTTATGGCCGCGCTCCAATACTACAGCCCCCAACTAGCCGACGAGCGAGCGTACTACGGGGTATCGATGAGCTGGTCGTTCTTTTTTGACGCCGAGGAGCGAATGCCAATCGGCCTGCCCGCCCACGAGTTGCTCAACCGCAATCTGTACTATCTCTACGGAATTGAGTGCCGCGAGGTGCGCTGCGACAGTTTTGCCGACCTGTGGCAGACCATTGAAGAGTCGATTGCCGCCGACCGAGTGTTGCTCGCTTGGGTAGATGCCCGCGGCGTGAGCGATGCGGCCTTTCGCTACAATCGCGTACCCGGCGCAAGCGAATCCATGCTCATCTACGGGTACGACGAGCAAATGGCGGATGTGTTGGCGATTTTGGTCAATCCGCAGGGCTTTGTGGGGCAGGTGCCGCTTTCGCGTCTGCCCGAGATGTTACCCGAATGGGTGGTGTACGACTACGTAGTGCCCGAGGGGCTCGACCCCTATCCAGTCAAAAAGATGGAGCAGGTGCTCTTGGGGGATGTGCGGGAGATGCTCGTCGGCAACAAGGTAGGGCGGGTCGAGACGGGCCTGCCAGCCGCGCAGCGCTTCGTCGAGGAGATGGAGCGTCAGACCGAGCGAGACAAAGAGAGTATGTGCGCTTGGATGCGGGAGGTGTTTTGCCATATAGCCCTACTCGGCCCACAGCGCCAGCGACTAGACGATAATTTGCGGCGGCTAGCGGCGGCAACCGGCTCGGGTGCTTTGTCGGCCGCGGCCGATACTTTCGGGGATATAGGTCGGCGTTGGGAGACGACCCGTAAATTGTTATTCAAGGGCGCGTGCAACGACCCGGCGGCCATGCTCAAGCGCAGTCGCGAGTACGTCCAGAGCCTGCTGAGTCTAGAGGAGGCACAGGCTCGTTTTCTGTTGCAGTGGCTGTAGCAGTCCTTTGGGATTTTGCTTGGAACTGTGATAGGCAATCGTTAGTTTGCTTCTCCATGGACGGAACCTAAGTACACGACAGTAGAGCCTCCACTGGGTGCGTGGGGCGGAAAAACGCGTACGCAGAGCAAGTGTTGGGTACTAAGGGCGGAACAAAATCTCATCTCACGCCAAGGAAGCGCCATGGAAACTCCCCAAGCAGAAATGAACGTCGTCAGTCGTATGGTGCGCGTTTTCTACGCTCCATCCGAGACCTTTGCGGCCGTGTCCAAGCAGCACAGTGTGGCCGACTGGCTGGTGCCGACTCTTATAGTCGCGGTGGTGACTTTGGGCTCCACGTATTTGACCGTGCCTGTCTATATAGCTGAGACGCTGGAGCAGGTGCCGGCGGAACAACGCGGTGCAATGGAGAGTGCCGAAAGTGCCACCCTGATCGGAGGGCTGGTTGCCGCACCGATTATGGCGTTTGTCATGCTCTTTATTGGGGCTGCGATTTACCTCTTGGTAGGCAAATTACTCGGCGGTTTGCTCGGCTATGGCCACTGCTTGGCCATCGTCGCGTACACGTCGCTGATTGCCATTCTCCAACATATTGTCAAGGCACCGCTGGTCTTGGCCACTGAGACGATGAACGTGCAAATCGGGCTGGGGATGTTTCTGTCGGCGGAGGCGCAAAAAAGTTTCGGCGGAGCGTTGTTGAGTTCCATCGATCCCTTTGTGGTCTGGATGGTCGTCATGGCCGGCTGCGGGCTGTCTATCGTCGGGCAGATTGAGCGCAGCCGCGCCTATGCAGGCGTTGCGGCTATCACGCTGATCTTTCTCGCCATCGGCGCGTTCTTCAACACCCTCAGCCGCGGAGGTTGAGGTGGCAACCAAGAAGCGTCCCCTGTTGAAGTTGCTCGTTTTTTTATTGTTGGTCGGCTCGGTCGGCGCGGCGGTCTATTTCAACTTGCGGCAAGAAGAGGCCGAAGAGACCTATGCCACCGCACTCGTGGAGCAGGGCGAAATCGTCGATAAGCTAGCGGAAACCGGCCGCATTGAGTTGGTGCGAACCGTAGAGGTCAAATCCACCATCGCCGGCGAAATCCGCGACTTGCCCATTGAGGCCGGCGCGTGGGTGGAGGCGGGTGAGTTGATGGCCGTTATCGAACCCGACCCCAATCAGTCGCTGCAATTGTATCAAAAGCGCGCCAGCGTAGAGCAGGGCGCGATCGACTTGGCCGAACAGGAGCGCAACTTCGCGCGCCAACAGGCACTCTTCGAGCGCAAGATGATACCGACCAAGCAGTTTGAGGAAGCCGAGATGCGCCTGACGCGCGCCCGCACCGGCCTGCGCTTAGCCCAACTCGAACTCGACATGCTCGAAGCCAAGGCCAACCTGCGGCGCACCCAGCTTGCCGACGATCAAGTCGCGCGCGACGAGGTGCGCGTCCTCGCCCCGATTGACGGCATTGTCATCCGCCGCGATGTCGAGGTGGGCGAGGTGGTCTCTTCGGGGCTGTCGTCGTATTCGGGGGGGACCGTGCTGTTTGAGATCGGCGATCCCAGCCAGTTGATCGTACGCGGCGACATCGCCGAGATCGACATCGGCCGGGTGGAAGTCAATCAAGCGGTGGACATTATCGTGGATGCGTATCCCGACACCACCTATGGCGGCCGGGTGCGCTGGATCGCGCCGGTGGGTCAGCAACAGCAGGGCAGCACCATCGTCACGTTTGACACCGAGATCGAGCTTATCGACCCGGCGCCGCGCTTGCGGCAGGGCATGTCGTGCGACATTGACATTTTGTTTGCGCGACGCGACAGCACGGTGTACTTGCCGGTGGAGCGGGTCTTGGAGGTGTTTGACGACGCGGATGAAGAGCGCGAGAGCGGCCACTTTGTCGCGTATGTGGCCGCGTCGCCGGATTCGCTAGCCGCAGCCGCTGAGCCGGATAGTACGCGCCCGGACAGTGCGCTACATCTGCCGCTTGGTGCTTTCGCCGAAGTGGAACTGGCCATCGGCATTGAGACCTCGACGCGCGTCGAGATTCTTTCTGGCCTCGCTGGCGGCGATCGCGTCGCCGAAGACCCGAGCCTCATTCGCAGCAAGCTGGAGCAAAAAGACGAGGAGGAAGCCGAGGAACGCTAAGGAGGCTCTATAATGACCCTACCCTGAGCGCACCGAGGATGCACGATGCCCACCCACGAAAGCTGCCAGTCCTACTGCCGAGATCCGGCGGGCGATTTCGAAGCAGTACTGGCTTCTTCCTCCCACCTAACCAACTCGTCCATTGCCACGTTGAGTATGCTCGCGAGTTGGCGAAACAGGCCGAGCGTCCCGGGTTTCTGTCCGTTTTCGATCTGCGACAGATACCCCTTTGAGACA
>RKRN01000224.1 GCA_007571365.1 Candidatus Latescibacterota bacterium | reverse complement strand
CGGCCGGCGATGCAGCAAGCCGTTGAGCCGATCGACGCAAGCGGCGTGGCGGCTGCCAATGGGGCTCATGGCGACGATCTGCCCGGCGATGAGCTCAACCCGGTCCTCCTCGGTAAGGATGTTCGCCTCGGCCATGCGGTAGTATTCGCCGACTGTGAAGGTGCGGCGCTGCGGCTGTATGGTCATAGTGCATTTCCCTCTAAAATTGCGCCCACGCCTACGACAATACGGGACCGGACGCAACCGGCGCAAGAACGCATGCTACTACTAGCTCTTTTTGTTGCCCGCCTGCAATCTGTCTGCCGCTCCCACCGAGCCGATATGCAGCGTATCGTACGCCTGTTGCGAAGTCTCGAACGGCCCCTCGTGCGTCTCTGAGCCATGCCATTGCAAATTGGTGTACATCGGGTTGGCCGCGCCTGTTTCGCGCTCGCGCTTGGCGATCCACGCCTCCAGTCGCTCCTTCAGCGCGGCCACGATCCTCGGCTCTTTTTGAGCCAAATTTTCCAACTCCAGCGGATCGGCGACCAAGTTGTATAGCTCAACTTCGGGCTTGAAGTGGAAGTCTGGCTCTAGTGCGACGATCAGCTTCCACTCCGGGGTGCGCCAGCCGTGCTTGCGCATCCAAGTGCATTCAGTGATGTAAAAGTCCGCGTAGTTGGAGGCTTTCTCGCCGGCGACCAGCGGCAGTAGCGATTGACCGTTGAAAGCGATGTCGGTGCGGATGTCGAGCAGCTCGAGGATGGTCGGCACCAAGTCTTGGTGCAAGGTGATACCACAGACGCGCTCGCCAGCCGGTAGCGCACCGGGCAGGCGGATAATCAGCGGTACGTAGAGGGTGTTTTCGTACATGCCGTGGTGATCGTACCAGCACTCGTGCTCGTATAGGGTCTCGCCGTGGTCGCCGTTGATGACGATTAGGGTATTGTCGCTCAAGCCCAACTCGGCGACGCGAGTGAGGATGCGCTGAATGCAGGCGTCCATATAGGCGACAGCACCGTCGTACTGGGCATCGACGTAGTGGCGGTCGCGCACCCCAGGCGGCATCCAGCCGGCAAAGAAGTCGCAAAAGGGCTTGAAGCTAAACACCGGCTCCATGCTCTCGTTTGTTGGGTCGAATTCGTCGCCGCTGTAAAACATCCGCTCAAAGGGGGCCGGCGGCAGATACGGGGCATGCGGGTCCATGTGGCGCAAGAAGAGGAAAAACGGCTGCTCGGCCTGCGCCAGCCGTTCCAGTTCGGGAATGGCAACTTGGTTGAGATTTTCGGCCTTGGGGCTGCGGCCTTCGGCAAACGAACCCCAGCCAGCGTAGTCGAAATAGCGGTCGAAGCCGCGCGAACTGGGATTGCCGCTAAAGCCGACGCACGAGGTGTCGTAGCCGTTGTGGCGCAGAATCTCGGGGAGGGTGCGGATGCGCTCGGGCAGGCCGCCTTGGTGGCGCAGAGCAACGACGCTGGTGCCGAAGCAGTCGAGGCCGGTGAGCATGGAGGCGTAGGCCGAAGTGGTGGGAATGTGGGCCGAGTAGTTGCGCTCAAAGAGCACGGCGCTTTCGGCAAAGCGGTCTATGTGGGGCGTGGTCTGGCGGTGGTAGCCATAACAGCTCATGTGATCGGCGCGCAGGCTGTCGATGCCGAAGAGAATGACGTTGGGCTTTTTAGCTGGCATTAGATTCTCTCGATTGGGGGTAGGTATTGGAGTGTCGGCAGGTTATTTGAGGACCGCACCGGGCCATTGGTCGTCGCTGGCCGTCACATCTACGGTAATGCCGTCGGGATCTTCGACCTTGAAGGCTCCTTCTTGGATATTGTGGACATCAATCGGCTCTTTGCCGCCCAAGCCGTCGGAAAAAATCTCGTAACCCATGTCCAATAGGCGGCGACCGGTTTCTACGAGGTCGGGCACCCGCACGCCGATGTGTAGATAGTCGAGCATCCCGCTGACGTGGGGCGGACGATCCGGGCCGTTGTGCTGGAAGACGCGGAAGTTGTGGTGGCCGTCGCTGAGGTCGTAGCAACTCCCGTGAGTCGAGACCACGGGCAGGCCGAGGCCGTCGCGCCAAAATCGGATGGTTTGTTCGAGGTCCGTAGCCCGGACGCCAATGTGGACGAGTACCGTACTCATGGCTTTTCTCCTTTCTCGTAGGCTCGTAGCCGTTGTGCCATTCGTGTCCATAATCTAACAAACGAAGCACCGCGTGGCACTACCGCATTTGCCGGTCGGAATACCTTTTGTTTTTTTGCTTCTTAATGGAATTTAATTAAACTGAAAAAGTTTTTTTAGATCAATAAGTTATTGTTTTTTGGTTAGATGGGAAATGCCCGGTAAAATGCGGCAAAAAAAGGGGACAAATTTCTTGACTTATACACAAATGTTTACTATCTTTTTGTGCAGGTAACAAAAGTAAAAAGGGCCTTTTTTCAGCACCGAGAACCCGATCGCAATGGGCAAATCGCAGGCGACGTGAGGGCCAGCCAGCCTCTTTGCACTCGCGGTGAAGCCGCTTCTCAACTCATCTAGGAGAGCCGATCCATGAACCCGATTTTTGCGTTTCACGCCTTGCGCCAAGTCAACCAAAACAAACGCGCCCAGCGCCAAGTGCGCCGATTGGGGCTGCTGTGTACAGGAGCGATCTTCGTCGTCTGGAGTTTCCCCGTTTTCCGCTATCTCACCTAACCTTGCCCAAAAGGAGAAATTATGCCGCCTATCGCCAAAGACCGCATCGAACGCGCCGCCCGGATCTATACCAGCAACCACGACGCCGGCTCGGCCTTGGGCATTGCCCCGGGCAGCTTCAGCCGCCTCTGTCGCCGCTACGGCATCGAGACGCCCCAAGCGCGCAAGCGCCGTCAGCGCAGCGAGTGGAAGCAAGATCACTTCGGCCTGCACAACCGAAAGGAGCAGTAATATGTCGAGTCTCAACAAGGTCTTACTCATTGGCAACTTAGGGTCCGATCCCGAGACCCGCTTTACCCCCAGCGGCGCTCAAGTCGCCAACTTCAGCTTGGCCACCAGCGAGTCGTGGAACGACAAGAACGGGCAGCGCCAAGAGCGCACCGAATGGCACCGCATCGTCTTGTGGCAGCGCCTCGCCGAAGTCGCTGGTCAATACTTAAAAAAGGGCAACAAGATCTATATCGAGGGCAAGCTGCAAACGCGCTCTTGGGAAGATCAGCAAGGTCAGAAGCGGCAGACCACCGAGATCGTCGCCAATACCATGAAAATGCTCGGCGCAGAACGGGGCACTGAGGCCGCTGCGAGCAACGGCCATGCACTCGCCGCTGCTCCGGCGGCCGGTCCCAACCACGACGATCTGCCCTTTTAGCCATTCCCCCTTCGGCCGGGTTGACGCTCGGACGAGATGTATTAGCTTGGTCGCGGTCCGCAAAGGATGCGCGGCCATTTTTTCTTTTCTGCAAGGAGTGATCATGGCGTTTGAACTCAACGCGCTGAGCAAAATAAAAAGTATAACGAGCGCGTATTCAGGCCCGCGCTTTCGCGACGGGCGGCCCAAAGTCGACGACGATGTCGTCGAGCGAATGAAGCGGGTGACCATCGAGGAAGCTTGGGGGGTGCTGATGGGCAAGGGGCATGCGTTTCAGTTTGAAGGCGACTGGATCAATCTGCATCCAAACCGCGTATTAGTCGGCCGGGCGGTAACGGCCCGCTACATCCCGCACCGCCCCGACTTCAACGACGTCGTACAGGCCGAAGGCGAGCGGCATGGGCGAATCGGCGGCCAGAATAGCTGGGTCATCGACACCTTAGTCGCCAACGACGTATTGGTCGTCGATCTGTTCGGCAAGGTGCTGCGCGGAACCTTTATCGGCGACAACCTCGGCACGGCGATCGCGGCTAACACCGGCGGTACGGGCCTAGTCGTCGATGGCGGCATCCGCGACGATCACCGCGTGCGCAAGCTGCCGATCAACGTGCTCTGTAAGGGGCTGCATCCCTCGGCAATCGGCGAGGTGACCATGGCCGAAGTCAACGGCCCGGTGCGAGTAGGTGAAGCGACCTGTATGCCGGGCGATATCGTGCTGGCGACGCCCACAGGCGTGATTTTCGTGCCGCCGCAATACGCCCGCGAGGTCGTGGAGTCATCCGAAAACACCCGCCTACGCGACTATTGGGGCAAAAAGAGCATTGCCGACGGCCGCTACACACCTGGAGAAGTGGATCGCAAGTGGTCGCCTAAGATGGACCAAGAATTTGCCGATTGGAAGGAAACGGCTGATATAGAGGCGATTTTCGCCGAGTTATAAAAATGGGCCGCGGCAAATACAGAAGCCCCGGCCCACTACCAAACAGCTTTTTTGCTACTGCGGCGGTCATCCCCACTTCGCCATCGGCGAGCATCTGCGGCGGCGCGGCGGCCTCCCACCAAATCACCTGATCCTTGATGGTGTCGAACTGTCCCCTTCGGCGCGTCGAGGATTCATATCGCTTACTTATTGGGCTGCGGCGTGACGCGCAGGTAGGGCTTAACTGCTGTGAAGCCTTGGGGAAATTTCTCGGCGGCTTCCTCGTCCGACAGGGCCGGGACCACGATGCAGTCGTCGCCGTCTTGCCAGTTGGCTGGCGTGGCGACCGAGTAATTGGCCGTCAGTTGCAGCGAGTCAATCACGCGCAAAATTTCGTCGAAGTTGCGGCCGGTCGAGGCCGGATACGTCAGCGTCAGCTTGACCTTCTTGTCCGCGCCGATAACAAAAACCGAGCGCACGGTCATATTGTCGAGCGCATTGGGGTGGATCATGTCGTAGAGTTCGGCGACCTTGCGCTCGGGATCGGCGATCAGCGGGAAATCGACATGGGCGTTTTGAGTCTCGTTGATGTCGGCGATCCAGCCCTCGTGGTCGTCGACCGAGTTGACGCTCAAGGCGATGATTTTGACGCCGCGCTTTTTGAACTCCTCTTCAATGTTGGCCACCGCACCCAACTCTGTGGTGCAGACCGGGGTGAAGTCGGCGGGGTGGGAAAAGAGCACCCCCCAAGAATCGCCGAGCCATTCGTGAAAATTGATGGGGCCTGCGGTGGTTTCCGCGCTGAAATCCGGGGCTTCGTCGCCGAGTCGAATAGCCATGCTGGTTCTCCTTCTTCCTGTTTGTGAAAGGGTTTGCGAATAAAAATTTAATATCAAGATACGCATAGTGGTCGTCAATCGACCGCCAAGAGCGGCTTGAGATAGCGAGCACTCTCGCGGACCGCGGCTTCCGTGCCCAGTTCGGCCGAGGCCTGATGAACCGTTACATAGCCCTCGTAGCCGACCGCATGCAGCGCGTCAATCAGCGGCGCAAAGCGAATGCCCCCTTCCTCCCACAAGGGGATCTGGCGGAATCGCACTTGGCCGCGGCACCGCGTCTCGAGCGCGTTTGGGCCATCGGCAGTTAAGATGTGATTCTGCAGATACACATTGAATAGATGCGGCGCGAAGCGGCGGATGGTATCCAGCCCATAAGGCTGGCCACATAGCTCCAAGTTGGCCGGTTCGTAGATTAGGCCGAAGTTGGCGCGGCCAATGCTCGCTAAAACTTGCAGCGAGCGATCTATTTCCTCGAAGAGGCTGCGAGTGTGGCATTGGTGTGCCAGGCGCAGGTTGCGCTCGGCAGCTTCGTCGGCTGCTCGGCGCGCCCAAGAGATATCCGCGTCCGTTTTGAGGCAGACGCGCAGTAGCGGCGCACCGAGCTGTTCGGCGAGATCGAGATAGGGCGTTATATTGCGGAGGGCATCCGGCCCTTGGTCGGAGTTTTCCGGGATGGAGAAGTCGCCGGTGAGCATGGAGACGGCCAGCGAGTAGCGGTCGAGCAGGGCGCGAGCAGCGGCAACCGTCTCGGGCGGGCTGTGTATGCCCACTTGCGAGGCGCGCATACACAGCCCGCGGTACTCGTGGTGGGTGGCCAAGGTGGCCAATTGCTCAAGCGTCATATTGGCTTCGCGCTTGGCGTGGAATTTTTCGGTCACGCGGACCGACAGCGAGAGTTTCATGGCACTCCTCGTGGCTGAGGGTTGTCGACAGTCTGCTTAGAAAGCTTCGCGTAATTTGCACAAAGAAAGGATCGC
This sequence comes from Candidatus Latescibacterota bacterium, assembly GCA_007571365.1. Taxonomy (GTDB): domain Bacteria; phylum Latescibacterota; class UBA2968; order UBA8231; family UBA8231. The sequence continues at coordinate 886 of RKRN01000224.1, read as the reverse complement.
GAACCAATGAGAACAATCAGATGGATGGCAGTGGTCGCCAGCTTGATCGCCGTTCCAACTCAAGCCTGGTGGGGGGACGGACACGGAATTCTGACCAAGGGGGCGGTACTGGCCCTGCCGGAGGAAATGCCGGCTTTTTTTTGCCAAGGCAGCAACATGGCCAGCCACGTGGTTTTTGATCCCGATCTGTTTAAGAATCGCCGCGCCCCGTTGCTCAGTCACGCCGAGCACGGGGAGCACTATTTCGATCTAGAGTATCTCGGGGGACGAGCGATTCCGACAAAGCGCTTTGACTTTATCGCCTTGTGCTTTGAGCTACAACTAGATCCGCCACGAGTCGGAATGGCCCCCTATGCCATCGCCGAGTGGACCGAGCGGCTCGCCGTGGCCTTTGCCGAGCATCGCCAGTGGCCGGCAAACGAGGCGATTCAGCAGAAGTGCCTCGTCTATGCGGGTATTCTCGCCCACTATGCCCAAGATATTTGCCAGCCCCTGCACACGACCCGGGACTTCGACGGCCGGGAACAAGCGGACGGCACGATTATCGGCAAGGGCATCCACGAACAAGTGGATTCAGCCGTGGAGCGGCTCGGCTTTGCGCCCGAGGATTTGGCATCCGAGCAAGAGCTGCAGGACTTTTCGGGTTCGGGTTCGTCGATGAAGGCCATCACCGACCAAATCAGAAAAAGCAACTGGCGGGTGGAAGAGGTGTACGCGCTACTGGGCCATTGGGAAGACGAAAGCGACGCCCGCGTGCGCACCTTGACCTTAGATCTGGCCCGCACCGCAGTGCATTTTACGGCCTCGCTCTACCTGACGGCTTGGCACCAGTCTGCTGAAATTCGCTTGCCGCGATGGTTGGAGCGCTGAGCGGGTATGTTAGTCG
>RKRN01000332.1 GCA_007571365.1 Candidatus Latescibacterota bacterium | reverse complement strand
CGGGACTATTATTGCGGTTTTTAACCGCCTCGAAATTTCCCTGCGCCCCATGACGGACCAAGAGCTGAACCGGCAATTCGCCGACTACTCGGCGGCGGGGGCCAATTCCAAGAATCCATATACCTTTGGCAACTGGAAGCCGCTGGGCGATACCTACACGCCACCCAAATACACCGTCTTTGCGGTGCAGGTGAAAAACTACGAGTATCCCAAGGTGCATCTGGACCCCACTCGCCTGACGCTCGTTTCCCAACAGGCCGGCCGCGAATACGATCCCCTCAACAGAAGCGATATCCTCGAATTCTATGCTTCCATGATCCCCGGATATGCGGGCAATGCCTACAGCATCTTCCAAGAGCGGCGGGAGATTCTGACCCGCACCATGTATCCAGACGAAGATGTTTTTAGCGGCCAAGAAGTTGAGGGGTACGTGGTGTTTCCCGCGTTACCGCCCGACATCCATGAGTTTACCGTTCATCTCAGCGATGTGGCGGTTCGCTTCGACTTCAGGCAGCAACCGGTCGAGACCATAGATTTGGCCTACCGGTTCCAGCGCGAGGTATTCAAGGGGTATCAGCCGCCGGCAGATTGGGCGCGAGAATGAGACGGCTCGTCGGCCGCCTCGTTTTGTGCGGGGTCTGTTGGCTGAGTGCGCCGCTCGACGCCCAAGTCGAAAGCTATAGAGTCGGTGGGGACGGGCTTGCTTGGGATTCCCAAGCTGCGGTGGCCGGGGGAGTAGATCTGCAAGATCGGGCTTTGATTCGGCCTATCGGCTTGGTAGCAACCGACAATATCCTCGGCTCGCTCGACTGGAGCGACTCGCCTACCTTGGACTTTGTCGCCGAAGGCCGGGCCCATATCTGGGATAACGCCGCGGTCGAAGGCTCGGCCGCCACCTTGGTGGACGGCGACGAGCAGACCTCTTCCGGCGACCGCTTTAAGGGGCTGGGCACCGATCAGACCGGTCGCATCTTTTTTTTGGACTTAGGGGCTTCTTTTCCGGTCAATCGCCTAATCTACTTTCCCAGCCCCGCCTTTCCCGACGACTTCCCCAGGGCCTTTGAGCTGGCCGTAAGCGATGGCCGCGACTATACCCAGCAAGGCGAGCCGCGCTATCTGGTCTTGAAGCGGGTTGATTTGCAGCCCGATCCGCGGACGGTAATCGACTTTCCAGTGCAGCTAATCCGCTTTATCCGACTGCGCATCCTGTCGCCCAATCCGTTTGAAATAGCGGAAATCGAAGCCTTTGGCACCGGTTTCGTACCCAAGGGGACTTATCTTTCCAAGCTCATTGCATTGCCCACAGCCGCGATTTTAGGCACGCTCTCGGTCAAAACCACCAAGTTGCGCCGGCAGCCGGACGGCGTCCTGCGTCCGTCCGCGTCTGCGTCCGCGTCCGTGGACTTGACCCTGCGCAACGGTACGGACGAGACCCCTTTGGTCCATTTTGAAATCGTCGATCGCGAAACGGGTTCAGAGCAGCCCACGACGGCCGACGCCTATGCCAAGCTGGCCGAGGATTTTCGCGGTTCCATCCTCGACGATGCCGAAAACTGGACTTGGAAGAATCCGATCCGCCTCGATTCGACCGGGACTTTTACCTATCCCCTCGAACTGCCCGGTCCTAGGAAGTATTTTGATTTCCAGCTCTTTTTTCGCGGCACTTCTACCGATTTGGTTCAGGTAGAGAGCTTAGCTATTAGCTACTCACTGCCGCTGGCGGACCGCGCGGTCGGCGAGGTGGCTGTTGTTGCAGACCCCTTTCCCCCAAGCGGTATCGTCGCAGTGCCAGCCGGTCGCGATACCCTTTTTACCTATGACATCCGGGCGGAATTTGGCAGCGACGCGCAGGTCGGGTTCGATGGCTTGCACATTGCGACCCAAACCAAGCCGGCGTTGCTCAAGTTCGAGATGGGCGAGCCGCTCGTCGAAGTAGGCCCCGACAGCGTCTATGCGGATGCCCAAGGGCTGACGTTGTACTTTTCTGCGAACCGGATTACGCCGAGCAACAACCAGCCGCTGCGCGTTACCTTTCGCACGGCTATTCTGGTCTATGCCACGGATTTGGTCAGCCACCTCATCGACTCTGGAGGGCGTTTGCCCCAGCCGGTCGCGGCCGGCGACGCCAGTCCGCGGGTCGGCACTAACACCAACCGGGTCTTTTTTGCCGACGCCGAAGAAGGGGGGATTTTATCTGCGATGCAGGTCGTACCAGCGGTGTGTACGCCCAATGGGGACGGCGTCAACGAAGAGAGTCGCATTGCGTTCCAAGTACTGCGCTTGGTGCAGGGAGTCGATTGTTCGCTTGGCATATACGATTTGGCCGGACGCCGGGTGCGTCAGCTATTTTTCGGCACCTTGTCGGCCGGAGCCTACGAGTACCTTTGGGATGGCCGCGATGCGACCGGGGCGCTGGTGCGGCCGGGGGCTTATATCGCGCGCATTGCGGCTGCGACCGAATCGGGGCAAGAGGGGTTGGCTAAGACGCTCAGTGTGGCCTATTGAGTTCAACGACGGTTACAGACCCTTTTGCACCAACCCCACCTTATCGCTCCACAAGCGCAGAATCCGCGCAGACTCGCGCAGCAGATGCACGTATAGGGACCCGGCCCGGCGTCTCTTTTCGAGCCGCTCCCGCTGATTGAGCGCCATATTGAACTTGCCGCGGGCTTGGGTGACGGCCCGCTGGCGGTTGTCGACGGCGATGGTGAGGACGCGCTTTTCGAGGGCTTCTTCGGCGTCGGCGTTGAGCGCCCGCAGCGACCAGATCGAGGTGCTGCCAGCAAGACAGCGCTCGGTATAAGAAAAGACGCAGTGGCCCATGATGCGGCCCTCGGCTTGGAGCTGCTGCGAGGTGCAGAGCTCGTACAGGGTCCAGACGAGGTTGCACTGGAGCTGGGCGTCGTATTCTTGGCGGCGCAAACCCGCCAGCCCGGTGGCCGCCCACGCCTTGAGCGGCACGTCTTCTGCGCCCGACAATGTCTCGTGCCACTGATCTACTTGGTTGAGCAGTTTGGCGGCACTGCGGCCCTTCATGCAGAAGTTGGGCTGCGGCGGCGGCCCGGCGATTTGGTGGCCGTCGGGCTGGGTGATCTGCTGGGGCAGATACTTCTGATGGCGGATGTAGTCGTAGATCGGCAGAAAGTAGCTGCGGTGTAGCATGGGATAGTTGTTGACGTAGAAGTGGACGACCGAAACCCAGAAGTCCTCGTTGGCCAACGAGTCGCCCAGCGGCGTGGCGGCCACGTACCAAGCGGCGTGGGAGTCGCCGCCGAGTGCTTCCACTTGGGCTAGGCGTAGGGCTTGGAGCAGGGTGTGGTGCGGATGCTGCATCTGCATAAAAATATGCGCCATGCGCTTGGTTACTTTCATCGGCACACCCGCCGTGCGCAGATTTTGGCCGCCGGCTACGTGCTTGAACCACTCCTGCTGCTGGTAGGCTTGGGCCGTATGCCCTTGGAGCCAAGCGGTGTCCATAGGAGCAGGAACCGCGTAGCGAGCGAGCAGGTGTCGCGCCAGCGATTGGAACTGCGGCCGCTCCTTGGCCGTGGCGGGCCGCCACGCCGCTAGCGGCCGCAGCCAGTCGCGGTGATGCCGCGCCAGTTGCCCCAAGGCGGCGATATAGGTGTTGGCGCGGTTGGCCCCGAGGCGTTTGAGTACCGGCATGGGCCGCAGCAAGTGGCCGTATTTTTCGACGTGCAGCACTAATTGTCCGAGGGCCTTTTGGGCGTCTGGATCGCCGGCCAGCGCGTTGCGTTCGACGCGCAGCCGCGAAAGTAGGTCGTTGAGTTTTTCGCTGGCTAGCTCGCCGTTGAATAGCCGACCGATTAGGGCGGCGCGGCCGGGGTCGTGCTCTTTGCTGACGGCCGGATCTACGACGGGCTGCAACGCGGCGAAAAGCGCCCGCTCGGCGGCTTGCTCTTGCGGCGTTTTGTCCAGGGCCGTGCTCAAGCCGTGGCGGTGGCACCAGAGCTTGTAGGCGGCAATGGTGCCGACGCCGAGGGCGGCAAAGTGCGCGGCGAGGGTCTCGTCAACTTGGTTGGGCAGCAGCAGGGCGTGTGTGGCGTTGGTCATGGCGTAGTATCGCTAGTCTAGGTCGGCCATTGGCACAAAAACTTTATTCTAGGGCATAAGGTCAATAGTATAGTAAGGTTTATAGGGCCGTCGGTCTGCTGTATATTCTGTCGCCGGTATCTTACTGGCTGATTGATCGCGCCCACAAGTTTTGTCTAACATACCGGGATTGCCACCCAGAGTTTGGACGAATGAAAATTACTTTCATTGCCGTTGCTGCGGTGTTATTGAGCGGCCTTGAGCCGCTGCGCGCCGAGGTCCAGACCTTGGTCCTCGGCGCGGGTGGGATCCCATGGAGTGAACTGGGGGAGCGAGTCGTCGGCTTGGAGGCGGTGCCAAGCGATGGGGCTCTACAGCCCCTCGAACTCTTGCCACAGCAGAATATCATCGCCGGCCCCCGCACGGAAAGCGGCGAGTTCACCACGATTCTGGGCAGCACTTGGCAGCTGGGCAAGCAGCCCAAAAGGGACGATTTTGAACTGGGGGTGACGCCTCGTTTCTGGACCAGTATTCTGCCCCTCTACCACACGGCCCCCTTTCAGGTCATCGACGGCGATCGCGCTACGGTTACTAAGCTGCGCTGGTCTGTAGTGGGTGGGGGACGCCGCGAAGATATATATACGTTTGACTTTGCGTTTCCCATTCCCATAAACCGCGTGGTATTCTATCCGCCGGCTACCGGACTGGACGAATCCGGGGGCTTGAGAAAGCAGCGCTTCCCCCGGGCGTATGAAATATCCGGGGCCAGACAGCCGGTGGATTTTCTCTTGCTCAGCGAAGAAGATCGCCCGCACACCTTAGATCAGGTACTGTCGCGCACCTTTGTCAATTCCGACCGCGTTATAGAGGTCCGTTTTCCCACGCAGATTCTGCGTTTTTTGCGCCTTGCCTTCAACCTGACCGCCCAAGTGTACATGCTGAGCGAGATCGAGGTGTACGGCACGGGTTTCGCGCCGGAGACGAGTTATCGCACCGCGGTTATCGACTTGGGAGCACCGGTAAATTTCGGGCGCATTTTCTGGCAGTTCGAAAAGTTCCGCAAAACGCCGGGCGAACCACAACCCATGCCGGCCCCGGACGCGCCTATTCGCTTGGTGTTGGAAACGCGCACCGGCCGCGACGATACCCCGCAGGCGTACTACATCATCAGCGACCTCGGTACGGAACGGCAAGTAGAACAAGCGGTGTACGACAAGGCACTGGAAAAATCGCCCTTCGTCCAAGGCGATCGCCCCGGGGACAAATCGTCGATCAAGCCCGACGAGCAAAACTGGAGTTTCTGGTCGACGCCCTATGACCTTTCGGGCCAGTTGCTCCGTTCGCCGGATGCGCGGCGCTATATGCAGCTTCAGTTCAACATGGTCGCCGCGGATTTCCACGCGTTTGGTCGGGTGAAATCCACGGCGATTGAGTACTCGCCGCTTTTGGTGGAGTCGCTCGTCGGCGAGGTGGGCTTGGCCGCCGGAGGCGACCGGGTGCCCGAAGCACCGGCCGGGCAGGAGACGATGTTTGTCTATGATGTCTTGGCTAGTTTCGGCCCCAACGGTCAGCTCGGCTTTGACGCGATCAAACTCAATACCGTAGCTGAGGCCGAGTTCGTAAAGCTGGAGATTGGACAGCCGCTAGCGGAAGTGGTCCCCGACAGCGTCCGCTTCGCCGCTGGGGTTTTAGCCGTGTATTTTCCCGCGCATAAAGTAGTGCGCGCCGCTGGCGAGGAGCATCTGCGACTGACCTTTCGCACGGCCTTGTTGGACTTCACGACCTACTTCCTCGGCGAGGTGTTGGAACTGAGCGGGGAAAACCTGCCCCAGTCGATCGACCCGGGCGACGCCAGTGCCGAGCTCCACAGCGACGACATCCGCGTCTTTGCTAGCGGGACCGCCCTAGAAGCCCTTGCTGCGATTGCGTTGGATTCGTCGTTTTTGACGCCCAACGGCGACCGCATCAACGACGAACTCGATATCGCGTTCACGCTGCTGGGCGTGGAAGATACCGCCACGGAGCTCGGGGTCTATACCCTGACAGGCCAGCGGGTCCGGGCCTTGGTGCGCGGAAAATTCAACAAAGGTTTTTACACAGAGCAATGGGATGGGCGCGACGACCAAGGGATGCTGGTCCCGCCGGGCATCTACCTGCTGCACATAAAGGTCGATGCCGATAAGGAAGCATCCGCGCAATTTCGCGCGGTGTCGGTCGCGTATTGAGCCGCCGAGGATAGCATGTTGCAACGGACGTACTTATTGACGCTGTTGGTGCTCTTGCCCAGCGGACAAGCCGGGGCTGGAACGCTGCTCATAAACAGCCAAGACCAGTGGCTGCAATGGACTTTTCCGCAAGGGGTGCTAGCGCTGGGGGAAGATGGCAGCGTGGGGCTGAGGCGTTTCCGCCGCAATATAGATGCCGTCGCCGATGCGGGCGAATTTTTTCACCCAAACGCCAAGGGGCAACAGGTCTTGGGCGGCATCCGCAGCGCGGGCACCGCCATGGACCAAGCCGCCCATATTCTCGATGGCGCGGCCACTACTTGGTGGCAGCCCAACCAAGCGGCGCCGCTCGACGATTGGTGGATTGAAATCGATTTGGGCCGCCTCGTCCAAGCTAAAAAGATCCGGCTGACCTTTCCCGATACCGAGGAGGCGCGGCCACTGCGCGAGTTTTCTGTTTTCGTCACCGAGGGAACGCCTTTTCTCACCGGCCAAGACGTTTTCCGCTACGACCGGGTGGGCGGCACGACCCAGCCCAGCCGGGCGACGGTGGTAGAGTACGACTTGGCGACGCCGGAATTGGGCGACGCCACCGGCGCGTATTTGGCGACCGGCGATACCTTGGCGTATAAGTCCATCCAGTACGTGCGCGTCGTCGCCCACGCCAAAAGTCCGGCCGCGGCACTGGCGGCGGTGGCGGTAGAGGCCCTAGGCGACAACATAGCCCCGGGG
>RKRN01000107.1 GCA_007571365.1 Candidatus Latescibacterota bacterium | reverse complement strand
ATGCATAGGGCTAAGCGGCGGTCTTGGGCATCTTCCTTCATGTAGAAGGCTTTGACCGCGCTGGGATAGCGGTGGACGAAAACCGGCACCTCAAACTGGGAGGCGAGGATGGTTTCGTCATCCCCGCCTAGATCGCTCCCCGCTGCGATATGGCGACCAAGGGCCGTCAAGCGTTCGACGGCTTCACCGTAGGTTATGCGCGGAAAGGGCCGACTGATCCGCTCTAGCTTGTCGGTATCCCGCTCGAGGAGCTTTAGGTCTGTGCGACACCGGTCGAGTACACGGTCGAGCACGTATAGGACCATGTCTTCGGCTAAGGCCATGGCACCCTCTAAATCGCAATACGCCATCTCCGGCTCGATCATCCAAAACTCCGTCAGGTGCCGACGAGTTTTGGACTTTTCAGCGCGGAACGTCGGTCCAAAACAATAAACTTTGCCCAAGGCCATGGCGGCCGCTTCCATGTAGAGTTGGCCGCTCTGCGTTAAATAAGCCGTGTCATCGAAATAGGCGGTCTCAAACAGGGTCGAGGTCCCCTCACAAGCCGCGGGCGTAAAAATTGGCGCATCCACGAGGACAAAGCCCCGCGTTTCCATGAAGTCGCGGCAGGCTTTGCAAATTTCGCTGCGGATCTTGAGAATGGCCCCCGGACGAGAAGACCGCAGCCACAAGTGGCGGTGGTCGAGGAGAAAGGACACTCCGTGTTCCTTGGGCGTGATGGGGTACGGCTCAGCTTCCTGGACGATGTCGAGGTGGCTAACTCCTACCTCATAGCCGATGGGCGCACGCGCCTCCCGCCGCACTTGACCGTGGATTACCAGCGAAGATTCTTGGGGCAAGTGACCGCACCGCTCGAATAGCTCGGCTTTAACATCCCCCTTAAAAACAACGCATTGCACGACGCCACTGCCATCGCGCAGTTGCAAAAAATGCAGTTTGCCGCTCGAGCGCTTGTTGTACAACCAACCGCGCAGCACCACTGCTCGGCCCTCATAGCAGCCGATATCAGCCACCCGAATCAATTCCATTTGCTTATCCATATATAAAATAAGAGAAGGCTATCGAGCTAGACTCGATAGCCTTCTCTTCGTCTAGCACAAGACCGCCACTTACTTCTTTAGCAGGGCCTTGTGGCTGAGCCGCATCTTGCCGCCGGTGTCGATTTCAAGGACCTTGACGGCGATCGTGTCCCCTTGCCCAACGACATCTTCGACCTTTTCCACGCGCCGATGCGCCAGCTCGGAGATGTGCAACAGGCCCTCTTTGCCGGGCAGAATCTCGACAAAGGCCCCAAAGGGCATGACCCGTTTGACCACCCCGTCGTATTCTTTGCCGACCTCGGCGTCGGCCGTGATTCCCTCGATCATGCGCCGCGCCGCTTCGGCTGGACCTGCTTCAACCGAGGCAATGGTAATCGTACCGTCTTCATCGACATTGACCGTGGCACCGGTCTTTTCGATCTCGCGGATGGTTTTGCCACCTGGGCCGATGACTGCGCCGATTTTGCTCTGAGCAATTTTGACAAACTCAATGCGCGGTGCCCAGCGCGAAAGCTCGGGTCGCGCCTCGCTCAGACATTCGTTCATAAGGGCCAAGACCTGATCGCGCCCCTCTTTGGCGCGGTCGAGGGCTTCCTTGAGAATGTCCAGTTGCAAGCCTTGAATCTTGATGTCCATCTGAATGGCGGTAATCCCGTCCTTGGTACCAGCGACCTTGAGGTCCATGTCGCCGAGAAAATCTTCGGCGTCGCGGATGTCGGTCAGCAACTCGTACTCATCCCCTTCCTTGACCAAACCCACGCCCGTGCCGCATACCGCAGTTTTAACGGGAATGCCCGCGTCCATCAAGGCCAGTGAGCAGCCGCACACCGTGGCCATGGAGCTAGAGCTACTCGACTCGGTAATATCGGACACCAAGCGAATCGTGTAGGGAAAAGACTCAACCGAGGGGATGACCGGCTCTAGGGCACGCTCGGCCAGATGCCCATGGCCGATGTCCCGCCGCCCTGGACCGCGCTCAAAGCGCACTTCGCCGACCGAATAGGGCGGGAAGTTGTAATCCAAGTAATAGGACTTAAATCGCTTGCCCTGTAGATCGTCGGCCATGCGCTCATCGAGCTTGGTGCCCAGCGTTGCCACGCAGAGTGCTTGCGTCTGTCCGCGCGTAAACAGGGCCGAACCGTGCGTGCGCGGCAGCACCTGGCTCTCGCAGGAGACGTCGCGCACCGCGTCGAGTGCGCGGCCGTCAATGCGCCGCTTCTCCTTGAGGATCATGGTGCGCATGTCGTCTTTGAGCAACGCCTCTAGCTCGGATACGATGAGCTTTTCCGAGTCTGGAAAGCGCTCGGCTAGACGCTCCAAGACATCGGCGTTAATCGCGTCGATGCGCTCTTGCCGCTCTTGTTTGCGCGGGCTTCTGTTGGCCTCGGCGATCTGCTCTTGCGCCAGCTCGGCAACAGCGCGAACCAACTCGGGATCGGCTTGGGCGACCTCGACGACAATGTTCTCCTTGCCAACTTCAGCCATCAGCCGCGCTTGTAGCTCGACCAGTTCGGCGATGCATTCGTGGCCAAAGGCCAACGCATCCACCAGATCTTGCTCGGCAATCTCGTGGGCACCCCCTTCGACGCTGACGATGGAATCGTCCGTACCGCAGACTATGATTTCGAGATCGGAATCATCGAGCTCGGACAAGGTCGGATTGGCGACGAATTCTCCGTTGATGCGCCCGACTCGCACGGCTCCCATAGGGCCAGCAAAGGGAATGTCGGAGATGCTCAAAGCCGCAGAAGCTCCGATTAAACCCAAAATATCGGCGTCGTTTTCGCCGTCGTACGAAAACACCGAAACATAGACTTGGATCTCATAGGGAAACTTCTTGGGAAACATCGGCCGAATGGGGTGATCTATTAACCGGGCACTCAGGGTTTCCTTTTCGGAAGGGCGCCCTTCGCGCTTGAAGATGTTGCCCGGTATCTTGCCGCCAGCGTAGGCCTTTTCCCGGTAATCTACGATCAAGGGCAGAAAGCCCCGATCTTCCGGCGTGTTGGTTCGGCAAGCCGTTACCAGCACTACGGTGTCTCCGTATTGCACCCACACAGCCCCGTTGGCTTGCTTGGCGATCCTGCCGGTTTCAATCGACAGCCTCCGCCCACCTATTTCGCAGTCGAATTTAGTCATTAGATATATCTTTTGCTCTTTCCTTTAGAGTTTTGAAATCTGCGCGGCACTCGTTGCGAGTACCGCAGTGAATCGAGTCGTTCAAAACGCAAGCTAACGGCGCAATCCCAACTCGCGGATCAACGCCGCGTACGCCTGCGGGTTTTTCTGTTGGTAGTAGCTTTGCAATCGCCTCCTCTTGCCTATGAGGACGAGTAACCCCCGCCGTGTGGCAAAGTCCTTTCGCTGGTCTTTGAGATGTTCGGTCAGGTTTCGGATGCGCTCGGTGAGAATGGCAATCTGCACCGGGGTGGCCCCAGGACCGCCCTCTTGCCCGAACTTCTCAATCAGTTCTTTCTTGCGCTCAGTGGTTATCGACAACGTCAACCTCCGTATTTCGCGCCGCGCTTTCCGCCTTCAGCACTTGGAGGCGAATAGGGTGCGTGCTTGGTGAATGTCTTTGCGAATTTGTCCTACCAACTCGTCTGGACAGGCAAATGCGCGTTGGTCGCGCAGCTTCTTTACGAGAGCGACCTGTAGGGTTTGTCCGTAGAGGTCGCCGGTAAAATCGAGTATGTGTAACTCGATAACTAGTGCTGCTTCAGAAAATGTGGGCCGCGGGCCAATGTGAGCCACGGCCGGCAATATCCCACTTCCGAGGTATTGTACTTCGGCGGCAAATACCCCCTGCGGCAAGGGTTTATCGCCTTGGGACCGCAAGTTAGCCGTGGGAAACCCCAGCGTTCTGCCGCGTCCTTGCCCTCGCGTGACGCGACCAGAAAAGTGAATGCCAGCACCTTCCATCTAAGGTTGGCGCAAAACGCACAGGGGCCGCAATGCCCCTTGCTCCCACCGCGCGAGACCAAACAAGGTTTGTGCTGCGTCAAAAACCGCGCAAACCGCGCGCGGCTCTGCACCAGTGGGGTGCTCAATGGCCTTCCCATGGGCAAAATCGACTAGCTTGCCTTCGTTCAACTCCACGGCCGCCAGCTCGCTCAAGGCCCGTCGCGGATGGACCAGGGCCTTTTCAATTTGGCCTACTCTGCTCAGACGGGCTACTTGGTCTAACGTCAGGGCGTTGTCTAGCCCGAGACCACCGGCGCGCAGTCGGCGCAATTCCGCCAAATAGGCACCCGTCCCCAAGCCCTCCCCTAGGTCGGCGGCGAGCGAGCGAATGTACGTTCCCGCAGAACAATGGATTCTCACCCTCAGACTGGGGAAATCGTAGTTGAGCAACTCCATGGCGTGAATGTGGACCCGGCGCGGTTTGAGGGCGACTTCATCCCCACGACGCGCCCGCTTATACGAGCGCACCCCGGCTACTTTTACGGCTGAATGCGCTGGCGGAATTTGGTCTATGGCCCCCGTAAAGCCGCGCAGGGCTTGGACCACGCTTTGGTAGTCGGGAGGCGTACAGTCGGCTTGGTGGCAAATCGGCCCCTCGGCATCGCCCGTAGCACTGACCGCCCCCAGACAAAGATCGGCCTCGTATTCCTTATCGGCACCGCTGAGCCAGCGGTTGAGCCGGGTATAACGCCCCAAGCAAACGACCAAGACGCCGCTGGCTAAGGGATCAAGCGTACCGCAGTGCCCAATGCGCCGCAATTGCAACAGACGCCGAAGCGAGACGATTACGTCGTGGGAAGTAGGACCTTTGGCTTTGTCGATAACCAAAACCCCGGTCAGGGCCGGATCAACCATGCGACGCTCCACCCAGGCCATCGATCAGAGCCGTCAGGCGCGCGGCGCGCTCGGTGGTGTCGTCGTATGCAACTCGCAACTGAGGTGCATAGCGCAAACGCATGCGCTGAGCAATCTCTCGGCGTATAAAACCCAAGCCCCGGTGCATACCTTGGAGGACCTGTTCTTTGTCGTCTGCATTGCCGAGCGTGCTGACAAAGATCGTCGCATAACTCAGGTCGGCGGAGAGTTCCACATCCACTATTTGGACTAGCTGCAACCGAGGATCCTTCATCCGCTCTACGATGTCGGTCAACTCGCGCAGCAGCTGCCCGCGCACTCGGCTAATTCGTTGCGGGGAGGCCACCGGCCCTCAGTGTACTTCCATTTGGTAGTCGAGGATATGCACCCGGGGATCGCCTTCGACGAAGTTGACGATTTTGGTCAGCATCGCATCGCAGTGTTCAACAGCCGAACTCACCACGGCAATCCCCAACACGGCCCGCTGCCAAAGCGCGTGGTCATCTACTTCGGCCACGGCCGCGTTAAAGCGGTTGCGGATGCGCCCCTTGAGGCTGTTGAGGACTTGCCGCTTGTCTTTGAGCGAATGGCTATCGCCGATGTAGATTTGCACGGCACAACTCATAACGATCAAAACAACTCAACGCCCCTACAGCGTCCGCTCGGTCTCGATCATAATCAAGGATTCGACGATGTCGCCTTCTGCGATGTCGTCGAATTCCGCAAATCCCATGCCGCACTCGAATCCCTCAGAGACCTCGCGCACATCGTCCTTGAATCGCCGCAACGAAGTAAGCTCTCCGGTAAAGACGACTTGGCCATCGCGCAAAATCCGCACCTGATTGCTGCGGGCGATAGTCCCGTCTTGTACCAAACAACCGCCAATCGTCCCCATGCGGGACGAACTAAAGATCTGGCGGATTTCGGCCCGGCCCACCACCTGCTCTTCGGTCGCTGGGGCCAAAAGGCCAGCCAAGGCCGCTCGCACGTCCTCGATGACCTCGTAGATGATGCGGTAATTGCGAATCTCTACGCCCTCCTGCGCGGCGAGGTTGCGAGCCGAGGGCTGGGTGTTCACGTGGAAACCAAGCAAAATGGCACTAGAAGCCGCCGCCAATAACACATCCGATTCTGAGATGGCACCTACTGCGCTGTGAATGACGTTGACTCGTACTTCCTCGTGGGTTATCCGTCCCAACTCTTCGGCAATGGCCTCAACCGACCCATCGACATCGCCTTTGACCACCACCCGCAACTCTTGGATGTGGCCTTGCTGGATCTGATCGTGTAAGTCGCTGAGCGTAACCGTGCGCAGCTTGCGGTGATCCTGCTCGCGCTTGATGAGCTGCCGCCGCTGGCTTAGGTCCTTGGCCTCGCGCTCGGTATTGGCAACGGCAAAAGTATCTCCAGCTTGCGGCACTCCAGGCAACCCGAGCACTTGGACGGGCACGGAGGGTTTTGCCGCTTCGACGCGCTGGCCATGCTCGTCGAGCAGGGCGCGGACCCGGCCGCTATGCACACCGGTAATAAAAGGCTCGCCGACGCGCAGCGTTCCCTCTTGCACTAAAACGGTAGCCACCGGCCCCCGCCCCTTGTCGAGATGGGCTTCGACAATCGTCCCGCGCGCTTTCTTATGGGGATCGGCCTGCAACTCGAGCAACTCGGCCACAATCAGGAGCACTTCCAGTAAGTGGTCTATGCCCTGTCCGGTCTTAGCAGAGATTTCGGCGCAGGGAATTTGCCCGCCCCACTCTTCAATTAAGACCCCTCTTTCTGCCAACTCTCGTTTGATCTTGTCTGGATCGGCTGTAGGTAAGTCTATTTTGTTAATCGCGACCACTAAGGAAACCTGCGCGGCCTTGGCGTGGTCGATCGCTTCAATGGTTTGCGGCATAACGCTGTCGTCGGCCGCCACGACCAAGATCACAATGTCAGTTACTCTTGAACCGCGCGCCCGCATCGCCGTAAAGGCCGCGTGCCCTGGAGTGTCGAGAAACGTCACGCCGCGACCATCTTCCATGTTGATCACGTACGCCCCGATGTGCTGAGTAATGCCGCCAGACTCGCCCTCAACCACCTTGCTTTCGCGCAAATAGTCGAGCAACGAGGTTTTGCCGTGATCGACGTGGCCCATGACGGTAACGACCGGCGGACGCGGCTCGAGTTCGCCGATTTCTTCTTCCTCAACGATCTCATCCAACTCGGCTTCTTCGGCCTCTAGCGGAACCACTTCAAAGCCGAGCTCATCGGCCAGCGTCTGCATCGTGTCCATATCGAGGCGTTGATTGATCGTCGCCATGGCCCCCAACTGCAAACACAAGGCGATCACTTCACTGACCTTGACGCCAAGTTGTTCGGCAAACTCGCCGAGCGTGATAAACTCGCTGACCTTGATCTGGCGAATCTCACCATTTTCCTCGGCACCGTCTTCGCGCGGGCCGCGCTCGTAGCGCCGGCGCACCCGACCTTCGTTGAGCTGGCTCAAGGTTCGCCGCACACTTTCTTGGACCTCCCTGGCATCAGGTGCCCCTCGGCGCCTCTTCCCCCGTCGGCGCTTTGTCGGGGATCCGGGCAAATTGGCTTGGGCGGTTACTTCTCTCTTCTTGCCCAAGCCCTCGCGGATGCTTTCTAAGCTACCCTGATCCTTGCTACGCCGCCGACCGCGCCGACGTCCTCCTCCCTCCTCGGCCTTGTCGGGCAGAGGCCCGGTGCGCTCTTTGGCCTGCCCTTCAGCCCCCTGCTTGCGGGTGGCCGCCCCCCTTTCACGGCGGCGCTTCGGTCGCAAGCTATCGGCCTGTTTGCGACTGTCCTCTTTGGCCTTCTGCCGCTTTACTTCCTCTATCGAGCTTTTCTTTTCTTCAGCCAGCTTGCGATCTATGGCCTCCAGCATCTCGGGCGTCAGTACGCTCATGTGGCTTTTAACTTCCATATTCATGCCTTTGAGCATGGATATGAGCGCATCACTGGACAGCTTCTGTTGTTTGGCTACTTGATAAACCCGGCGCTTTTCCAAAACTATTCCCTCAGCTACTCAGCCCTTTGGTCTGCTTCCTCAGCAGCGATCAATGCTTCAATATCGACCTCACCATGTTCGGCAAGGTAGGCGGCGGCGGCGGCCTTTACTCTTTGGGCGGATTCGGCCAGCTCTAGGCCTGGCACGGTCTGCAACAGCTCTGTATCGGCCTCGGAGATCGCAGCGATGGAGTCGAAACCAGATGTGGTCAAACTCAGGGCAATCAACTCGCTAATGCCAGCTATCTGGTGGAATACTTGCTGGTACTTCTCCTGCTTGGCTCGACGCTCTTGGTATTGCTCGTCGGTGATGATATCGAGCCCCCAACCCGTCAGTTGGCTGGCGAGTTTGGTATTTTGGCCGCCCTTGCCAATGGCCAGCGATAGCTGCTCCGCTTCGACTATTACCACCGCGTGCCGACGGCGCGAATCCGTGATGCAGCGCACTACGGTGGCCGGACTTAGGGCGCGGCTTATGAATATATCCGGCTCGTCGATCCAAGGAACGATATCTATGCGCTCACCACTCAACTCGCGGACGATGGCTTGCACCCGCGATCCTTTCACTCCTACGCAGGCCCCCACCGGGTCGACCCGTTCGTCGCTGCTACTGACCGCGATCTTAGCTCGCTCGCCCGGCTCGCGGGCCACGCCGTGAATTTCGACGAGGCCTTCGGCTATTTCTGGCACTTCTGTGGCAAAGAGCTTCCTGAGAAATTCGGGCCGCGTACGGGAAAGCAAGACCTGAGGCCCCCGGCTCGACTTGAGCACCTCGTATATATAGCCGCGCACGGCATCGCCTTGGCGGTAGCGCTCGCGGCGGATTTGCTCTTTGTACGGCACAGCGGCCTCGGCCCGACCAAGGTTGAGAATGATGTCGCCGTGGCTGATTTGTTGCACAGTACCGGATTCGACGAGGCCGACCCGACCGATAAATTCGTCGTATATTCGCTCGCGCTCGGCTTCGCGGACCCGCTGAATGAGAATCTGCTTTGCGGTTTGGATGGCGTTGCGACCAAAGTCGGCGAAATTGAGCTGCTGTACCAGTACCGAACCCAGTTGGGCATGGGGGTCAATGCTGCGGGCCTCGGCGAGAAGTATCTCCATGGATGGCTCGGCCACTTCTTCGACGACGGTCTTGCGGGCGTACACGGCCATCTTGCCTTGGACCGCGTCGATGTCAACTTCGTAATTTTCGGTATTGCCGTAGTGCCTTTTGGCGGCTGAAATTAGGGCGTCAGCAAGGGTTTGTACCACCAATTCCCGATTGACGTTTTTTTCGCGGGCAATCTGCCCCAAAGCTTCGACAATGTTCGCGTTGTTCATGTTTTGTGCTCGACCTTCGCTGCTTGTAATTCTGGTTCGATGTTGGCTTTAGCAATATCGGCGCGGGCCACGATATAGGCTGGGCTGTCGAGTTGAATCTGGTCGGCTTCCCAAGCGACTAGCCGGCCCTTGACCGCTCGGCCGGACGTGAGCACGACTTTTAGCAGCCGACCTTGGGCGCGGGTAAAATCCCCATCGGTCTCTAGCGGCCGGTCCAACCCGGGCGAAGTAACTTCGAGCCGATACCGTCCGGCAATGGGATCTTCTATGTCGAAAAGATCGGCCACTTCGCGACTAATTGACTCGCAGGTGGACAGCGTTGTGCCGCAATTTTTGTGAATCAATAATCGGACTAGCTGATTACCTCGGGCACCACTGAGTTCAATATCGACGAGTTCGGCCTCGTGCTCGTGGATAATAGGTTCGACAAGGGCCTTTAGGGCGAATTTGTCTACGGCGGAAATACGCGCTTTCCCCCTCCAATAAAAAAGCGGACTATGACGCCCGCCCAATTGATTATAAAATATGTTATTATATTGATTTAGGCAAGACGACTCAACACCTAGCTAGAGGAGACGCAGAATCTCGCACAGTTCTTTTTTGGTCTCTTCGATCATTCTGAATGCGGCCTCTCGGTCCTGTGCGGATTCGGGGTCTAACCGCTCAACTACTGAATCAGGACTGCTCTGTTGTTCAGCGAGCAAAGCAGGTACTTGCTCGCCAACTTGACGCAGGAGTTCAGGTTCGTCTTTGAGCTTTTTCTTAACCCCCTGCGTCGTATAAAACTCCTCGTAGAGGAGGCGTTTGATCAGTAGGATGATCCCTATATCGCGCACTCTATAGACTCTATTTTTACCACCGCGTGCGCGCCGCGGTCGCAAACACGCAAACTCCTTCTCCCACGCCCTGAGCGTATAGGGTTGCAGCTGCGTGAGCTCTGCGACTTCGCTGATGCTGTAATACAGCTTGTTTTGCAATGGATTTTTCACGATCGCACTTCCCGGTATCCTTTGCGATGACGCCAGGTGATGCGCAAGGGCGTTCCCTCAAAATCAAACTCCGACCTCAGGCGATTTTCGATGTGGCGTCGGTAGTTTCCCGGCACGGAGCGGTGCAAATTCGTAAAGATCGTAAACGCCGGTGGGTTAATCGCGTGTTGGGTCGCGTAGAGCAAGCGAATGTCGCGGCCTTCTTGTGTCGATAGGGATTCGCCGGATAGCCGCTGAATGATCTGGTTCAAGCGCGCGGTCGGAATCCGCGTCCGGCGCTTGTTGCCCACCGCAGCCACTACTTCGAGGCAGTTGCGGACCCGCCGCCCAGTCAAGCCCGATATGCACAACACTGGATAGTGGTGCAAAAAAGGATAGCGATCGCGCAACCGGCCGCGATACTCATCCGCCGGGCCCTCGGCGACTAAATCCCATTTATTGATCGCCACCACCAAGCCGCAGCCGGATTTTATTACTTGCTCCATGATGCGAGCGTCTTGCATGACCCACCCCTCGGCACCGTCTATGAGCACAACGGCCACATCGGCTCGATCGATGCTATTGGCCGCCCGGCGCGTGCTATAGAATTCCACCGGATCAGCGATCTTAGATCGCCGCCGCAAACCGGCCGTATCCACGAACTGCAGGTGGCTACCCTGCCAAGTCAAGTGCAGTTGCGTTGGGTCGCGGGTCGTGCCGGGCTGGTCGTGGACGATGGACACTTGACGACCGGCGAGGCGATTGATCAGCGTGGATTTGCCCACGTTGGGCCGACCGACCAAAGCGACCCGAATCGCCGCCTCGGCCCACTCCGGCCCATGCGCCTCGGCCTCGTCAAAAAGCGCAATAAGTGCATCGAGTAAGTCCCCAGAACGCCGCCCGGTAACGGCTGAAACCGGTAGGGGTTCGCCCAAGCCAAGCCGATAGAATTCGTCGAGCGGCGCGACCGGCCCCGCCTCGTCGACCTTATTGACGGCCAGCAAGCACTTCCCCCCCCCACTGCGTAGCATGGCCCCCATTTCTTGGTCGAGGTCGGTCAAACCCGTAGTCCCATCGCAGAGCAAGATCGCTATATCCGCTTCGGCCAATGCCTTTGCCGTTTGCGAGCGCACAGCCGCGGCGAGCGCATCTTTGGCACTGGGCATGTAGCCCCCTGTATCGACTAATGTGAAAGACCGCCCTCCCCACTCGGCCGCGGCGAATAGCTGGTCGCGCGTTACTCCGGGCTGGCCATCGGTTATGGCCCATCGGGTCCCTAAAATGCGGTTGAAGAGGGTCGATTTGCCCACGTTGGGCCGACCGACAATCGCCACGATGGGCCGGCGATGGTTTTCGACGGTTCGGGTGCTCATTTTTCGCGCCCTATGTAATAACCTAACTCGGTTAGCTGCCGCCCCTCCCCTTGTATTTTCACGCGCTGCTCCGTCCAAAAGCATTCGAGCGATTCGACCAAGTCGTACTCCCCTACCGCTAGGGGGACCCCGGCCTCTTCGGCCAGTTGCAGCACGGTCATATCGTCCAGCGTCAACCCCTCGCCATTGATGCAATTGGGCGGCAGCAGGACTAAATCGCGCTGGATTCCATCGCGCACTCGCTTCGCCATATCGCGCCCGGTCAGCAGGCCCGATACGGTGATACCGCGGCCGAAAAAGTCGTTATCTACCGGCAGGAGATCGACTTGTACGTTCTCAATGGTGTTCAGTTTAGCCACTAGCGGCGCGAGAATTGGCTCGGCCAATCGTCCGGTCAACAGGCCGATCCGCATGGTCTTGGCCAGGCGGGTTGGCAGCCTCTCGCTGGCCTCGTCCCAAGTATCGAGGAAGGAGCGGACCATACCGATGCCGTTTTCTAGCTGGGGAAACGCATCGTAATACAACGCCTCTGGCACAGGCTGTCCGGTCAGCAGAAAAATTTCGTCAGCCGCATAGACAAAACGCTCGCCAAAGCGCGCTTTGAATTGCCAACCCCACTCTTCGGCTGCGGCCGCGTACTCGGTGGCCTTAGCCGGGGTTACCGGATCGAGTTGGACTAGCTTGTGCCGATGATCGGTCAGCCCCACCGGCACCAAGGCCACCGAGCGCACCGCAGGATAGTACTCGGACAGATCGGCCACGGTGCGCGCTAGATGCGGCCCGTCATTCCAGCCTGGGCAGAGCACGACTTGGGTGTGCATTTCAATGCCGTTGGCGGCCAGTTTGCGCAAGCGCTCGTTGATATCGACGGTCGCTTTGGTGCGCCCGAGCATGACTTGCCTCAGTTCGGGATCAGTGGCGTGGACGGAGATGTATTGCGGCGTTAGCCCTTGTTCAATGATGCGGTCAATATCGCTTTCGCGGACATTGGTCAGGGTCACGTACGAGCCGTGAAGAAAGGAGAGCCGAAAATCGTCATCTTCAAAATACAGGCTGCGCCGCATGCCCTTGGGCATCTGGTGGATAAAGCAAAAGACGCATTGGTTGTTGCAACTGCGCAAGCGCATATCCTCGAAGATCAGCCCTAAGGACTCGCCGCTCTGGCGCTCAATTTCAGCCTCGTACCGTTCTTTGTCGCGCTCGATTTCTACGCAGATTACCTCTTCGGCACTGTTGACCTGCACGTCGAGCAAATCGCGCACTTCTGCGCCATTGATGCGCAAAATGCGATCGCCGATGCAAAATCCCGCACGCGCCCCGAGGCTATCGGGCTCAATTTGTTTTACGATAACCATAGTGAACTAAGGCAATTAATCTATGTATCATAGTGTGGGGCAAGACGTTCTATCGGTAAAGGTATGTGGATATTGCGCCGCCGGCAATACCTTCAAAAGAAACAAAAAATCCGCCCGACCCCGTTGGCCAGGCGGATGATGGAGCGGGAGACGGGAATCGAACCCGCGACATCAAGCTTGGGAAGCTTGCGTTCTACCCCTGAACTACTCCCGCTAATTTTTGCCCATAAGGTACGGCGAGGCCCCAACCGCTGTCAACCCGCCCCACGACCCCATCGATACTCCCACTCGCCGACGGTGCGTTGGACGACGCCCGCCTTTCCCCATACATCGAGGTCTAATTCGCGCAAACGACGGTCGCGGCGGCACCACGTTATTTGTCTTTTGGCCAAGTGCCGGGTGCGCTGCTTGGTCTGTTCGATGGCTTGCTGCCAAGGGCAATGCCCGGCCAGTGCGCTGCACATTTCGCGGTAGCCCAAAGTCCCCAAGGCACTGTCGCTTGGGTCGTATCCCATTTCGCGCAAGGCGCGAACTTCCTCCACCCATCCCCGCTCAACCATCTGCTCGACCCGCTGATTGATCCGCTCGTAGAGCCGACTGCGCGCCATAGTCAGACTGATCATTTGCGGCTGTCGCACCAGGGGCTGTCCCCGGTGCTCTCGCCATAGCTCGCTGAGCGTGCCCTTTCCCGCCAGCACCACCTCTAACGCCCGCAGGATTCGCTGCGCGTCGCCCGGCTGCAAACGCGCCTGCGCGACCGGATCTCGCCGGCCCAACTCCTCGTATAGGGATGCCAGCCCCTCGCCATGCCGGCGCTGTTGCAATTCGGCGCGAATCGGCGCGTATTCGGCTTGATCCTCAAAGCATCCATCCAATGCACTCTGCCAGTACAGGCCCGTCCCTCCAACCATCATGGGCAGGCCCCCTCTGTTCCAGACCTGCTCAATGACGCTCCGTGCGGCTCGGGCATACGCTCCAGCGCTGTATCTTTCCGCTGGACCGAGTACATCAAGCAAGTGATGCGGGCATTGATTCTGCTGTTGCGCGGTTGGCTTGGCCGTGCCGATATCGAGGTAGCGGTAGATTTGCCGCGAGTCCGCCGAGATGATTTCCACTTTGGGTATGTGCTGGGCTATTTCAAGGGCTATTTCTGTTTTGCCGGTGGCGGTGGGTCCGGTGATTAGGATGATTTGTTTGTTTAACATATTAAAAATTATAGGACTATTCTGCCGATTCTTTCCTTAATAAGGCAGGCTCTACGACGATCGTTTTCTCGCGGCGCAACACGGCCTGCCCGGGCGCACTGCCGCGCGGTTTGGTGACGTGTTTTACCAAGGTGTACGCCACCGAGACCTTTTTGGCCGTTTTGCCCTTGCTCCAATACGCGGCTAAAGCCGCGGCCTCGGCAATAGTCTGCTTGTTGGGGGCTTCCTTGCGGCCCTCGCTCCGCAGGATCACGTGCGATCCCGCGTACCCCCGAGCGTGAAACCACAGATCGTTCTGGGCGGCCATTTTGTGCGTTAGCACGTCGTTTTCCTTGTTGTTGCGCCCGGCCCATACCGACCACCCAGTGGAGGTCCTGTAGCGCCGGGGATGGGCTGAGGGCTGTTTGCTCGCTGCTTTATCGGCGCTTGTCACCTTGCTCTCCAGCCAGTTTTGCAGCGCGGCCTTCGATTCCCAAGTACCAGTATCTACTGCCCGAATCCAACGCTCGTATTGGTCGCACTGGCGGCCCAGTTCGGCTAGCCGCTGCGGCAGGACTTGTTGGCGGCGCTCGTATTTTTGCGCGGCCTTTAGATAAGCTGTGGCGTTTGCCGCCAAGCTGCGGTTTACATCCAAGTCAATCCGCAGCGTCGAATGCCCTTCTAAATCGAAGAGGTCGGCCAACTCTACTTGCGCGAGCCGACCGGATAGCTGCCCCATATTGGCCCACAGCGCGTGGCCTTTGCGCTTGTACTCCTCGGCGTGCTTGGCCTCGTCGAGTTCGGCTTGCATGGCCGCCAAACGCCGCCGGGCATTCTTCAGAGCCTGGCTCAGCCGCTGGCGGACTTGTTGCCGCGCCTGTTGGGCCCGGCGTTGGGCCCGCTCCCGTTGGCACGCCGCCCAAATTCCCGCGCTAACGGCGTCAAACTGCTCGTAGGCCCCTTGCAAGCGGCGCGGTTCAAGGGCGGAAAAGTGAAACCGGCCGCCCTCTTGCCATACGTAGCTGTGCCCAGCTACCGAACTGGTGTACGCCTTGGCGGCCGCGCTCCACAAGGCTGTGGCCGGCTCGGCTGGGTCGCTCGGCTGGCTGCGGAAGATCAACTCACGCACGGCTGCGGCATCCGCTCCGGCCAACCAACGCCGCGCCGCCTTTTCTAAAGGTGCATCCGCCCGCGCCAGCCGGTCGTGCCACGCGCTGAGCGCGTCCGTGCCAGGCAACAGGCGGCCCGATGGCTCGGGCGGCTGATACGACGCCCCCCCGGGCGACTTGCCCCAGTAGCCCAAAATCGCGCCATCGGCTTGACGATGGAGAATAAAGCGCACCTTGTTGGGAATGAGTTCGCACACTAAGACGCCAAAGCTCGCCCGGCCTTGGCGGTCCCGACGCTCTAAGCGCAAGCGCAAGATGCGCTCGCGGTGCTCGGCTTCGACGGCCACGACCCGAGCTCGCACCAAGTACTTTTCCGGGCCATCGCCCGCCCGCCAAGGCCGCGGCCAAGTAGCGCACCGCAGGCAGAGCAAACCCTCCCGGCCACTCGCGCCGTATAGCCACTGGCCCTCGTCGACCGCCAAGGCCAGTTCCGCAGATTGGGCATAGGCCCGCTCGATGACCGTCCCTTGCAAACGCGCCCGCAGCTCTTGGGCCAGGGCCTGAATAGTAAAGTAGTCAAAAGCCATTTAGGCTTCGACCAGCTTGAGGCTGGCGTTTAGCTTCTCTTGGGTGGCGCGGTATTCGGCTTGACGCTGGCGCTCCTGCTCGACGATTTCGGGCGGAGCTTTGGTGAGGAAACGCTCATTGGCCAGTTTGGCGTCTAGCCCCTTGAGCAGGCCGTCCATTTTGTGGATTTCTCGTTTGAGCCGCTGCCGCTCGGCCGCTAGGTCGATCAATCCGGCTAAGGGCACGAAAATCTCGGCTGCGGCCGTCATCGCGCTGCCCGAAGCGGGCGGACGGACGAGTCCTTGGCCGACTTGCACGGATGCAGCCCGGCTCAACATCTCAATGTAAGGAACAGCCTCGAGCAGGGTCTGTTCCACGTCGTCCGAGGTGGCCGAAACCAAGACCTCGACTTTGCGCCCCGGCGGCACGTTCATCTCGCCGCGAATAATCCGCACACCGGTCACCACCTCTTGCAGGCACTGCATTTGCGCTTCGGCTTGTCGGTCTATCAGCGCGGCATCGCATTCCGGCCAAGCCGCGACCATAATGCTGTTAGCCGACGCGCCGTGGGGCAGGGCCTGCCACAAGGTCTCGGTGATAAAGGGCATAATGGGGTGCAGCAGCCGCAGGGCCGTTTCGAGCACGCGCACGAGCTGCTCTTGAACCGCACACCGCGCTTGGGGGTCGCCTCCTTGCAAGCGCACCTTGGCCAATTCGAGGTACCAATCGCAATAGTCGCGCCAGACAAAGTCGTAGATCGCCCGCGTCAGGTCGCTGAAGCGATAGGACTGCAGGGCCGCGGTTATCTCGCGTACGGCCCCCTGCAACCGGCTCCAGATCCAGCGGTCGGCCAATTCGCTCCGCGCTGCGGGGCTTGGCTCGTATCCGTCGATGTTCATCAGCACGAAGCGGGTCGCATTCCACAGCTTATTGCCAAAGTTGCGGCCGACCTCTGCGCTAGCCGAAGCCTGCACTTGGTTGTTGGCGACCACCGCATCAAAGCGCACGTCTTGCACGGCTCCGGCCTGCGCCAACAGACAGTAGCGCGTTGCATCTGCGCCGTAGCGTGTGACCAAATCAAGCGGGTTGAGGCCCGTGCCCAAGCTCTTGCTCATGCGGCGGCCATCTTGAGTCAGAATGGTCGGATGCACCAAGACCGTCTTAAAGGGAATTTGCTCCACGCACTCTAGCGAGGTCATGGCCATCCGCAAAACCCACAAATAGAGAATGTCGCGAGCCGTGATCATCAAATCCGTGGGATAAAAGTACTCCAGCGCGTCGCTGCGCTGCGGCCAGCCGAGGGTCGCAAAGGGCCACAAGGCCGAAGAAAACCACGTGTCGAGCACATCTGGGTCTTGCACCCAATTTGCGCCGCCGCATTCGGGACAGATGGACGGCGCGGCGGCGCTGACGACCGGCTTGGCCCCGGCCGCCACCGAGACCCTGAAGTGGCCCTCGCGCAGGGCCTGGTTCCGCTCCAAGTCGTCCATAGGGATCAGCCCAGCGGCACTGCAATGGGTGCAATACCAAGCGGGGATGCGATGCCCCCACCAAATCTGCCGCGACAAGGCCCAATCGCGTATTTGATCCAACCACTCAATGGCATAGTGGCGGAAGCGGTCGGGCGCGTATTGAATGTCCTGCCGCACGAGCACGGGCCGCACCTTGGCCGCCAGCTCCTGCATGTTCATAAACCACTGCTCCATCGGCAGGGGTTCGACGACCGTACCGCACTTGTCGTGATGGGGGACGGCGTGGTGGTGATCCTCTATTTTTGCCAGCAGCCCCTCGGCTTCCAACGCGGCCACCACAGCCGTGCGCGCTGCGTAGCGATCTAGCCCGGCAAACCGGCCGGCCGCCTCGGTCATAATTCCGTCAAAGCCGATGACTTGGATTTGCGCCAAGTCGTGGCGCACCCCCAGCTCATAGTCGTTGGGATCGTGGGCCGGCGTTACTTTGACCGCCCCACTGCCCAGCTCGGGATCGGCGTATTCATCGGCGACGATGGGAATGACGCGATTTGTCAGCGGCAGTTTGAGTTGCCGGCCGATGGCCTCGCGCCAGCGGCCATCGTTGGGGTGGACGGCCACGGCCGTGTCCCCGAGCATGGTCTCTGGCCGCGTGGTGGCGACCACCACTTGCAGCGCACCCTCCTGAGCTGGGTAGCGAATGTGCCACAAGTGGCCGGCGACTTCGCGCTCTTCCGTTTCTAGATCGGAAATAACCGTGCGGCACTGCGGGCACCAGTTGATCATGCGGGTGCCGCGGTAAATCCATCCTTGCTCGACAAAACGCGCGAATACCTGCAATACGGCCTCGACGTACTCCTCGTCGAGCGTAAATCGCTCCCAGCGCCAGTCGTAGCTAACCCCGAGTTGGCGCAACTGGCGGTAGATGGCGTCCCCGTATTTTTTTTTCCACTGCCAAATCCGCTCGAGCATGGCGTCGCGCCCCAAGTCGTAGCGCGTCTTGCCCTCGGCCGCTAAAAGCTCCTGCTCGACCTTCATCTGCGTAGCAATGCCGGCGTGATCGGTGCCCGGCAAACAGAGCGTCTCAAAGCCCTGCATCCGCTTCCAGCGCACCACTAGGTCGTGGATGGCGTGTTGAATCGCGTGGCCCATATGCAACTCGCCGGTCACGTTGGGCGGCGGAATTACTATGCTGTAAGGGGGTTTGTCTGGGTTGATCCCGGCGTTAAAAAGGCCGTTTTCCTCCCAAAAATCGCCCCACTTTTTTTCGATCGCCACCGGATCGTACGTCTTGGCCAATTCTCGCGTCATGCCGCGTCCTTATCCCTTATCCGTATGTTTAATATGCCGGTTAAATCAAAAAGTAAAATATAACCCATCCCCTACCCTGACAATTTTGCTCGCCGCGCCCGGCTGGCTATTTTGTATCCAGTTCATTTTACTGGCAGAGATTCAATATGGGCAACTGGTCCAAGCTACAAACCGAACAGCGCAATCCAGCCACTGAGCACATCGACGAGGTTTCGACGTTGGCGATGCTGGCGATCATCAATCGAGAAGACGCCCTCGTGCCGGCTGCGGTCGCCGCGCAATTGGCTCCCATCGCCGAGGCGGTCAATTTGGTCGCCAGCCAGCTTGGCAACGGCGGCCGGCTGTTTTACCTCGGCGCGGGTTCCAGTGGTCGGCTCGGCGTACTAGACGCGGCTGAATGCCCGCCCACTTTTGGCGTCAATCCCCAGTTAGTGCAGGGCCTAATCGCCGGCGGACCAACGGCCCTGCGCCAAGCCGTAGAAGGCGCCGAAGACGACCGCGCAGCCGCCGCGAGCCAATTAGCCCGACAGGGCTTGGGGCCCGCCGACGTGGTCATGGGCATTGCCGCCAGCGGCGTAACCCCTTTCGTTATCAGCGGCCTAGAATACGCGGCGCAGCAGGGGTGTCCGACGATTTTTTTTACCTGTAGCCCTACAGCCGCCGAGTCCGTTGCAGCCTCGATCAAGATCGTTCCCAAGGTCGGCCCAGAAGTCATCACCGGATCGACGCGGATGAAGGCCGGAACAGCGACTAAGCTGGTGCTCAACATGATCAGCACCGGCGCGATGGTGAAATTAGGCAAGACCTACGGCAACCTCATGGTCGATTTGCAACCAACCAACGCCAAGCTGCGCGACCGCGCTGAGCGCATATTTTCGGCACTGACCGGAGCCTCGCCACAAGTGGCCGCCGCCCGTTTGCAAGCGGCCGAAGGCGGCTTGAAGCGGGCGCTGGTCATGGAGCTGTGCCAATTAGATCGCACCCAAGCACAGCATCTTCTCGACACCTGCGGCGGCCGCGTCAAAGCCGCCGCTGTCTCCACTGGAGTCGCCCCTTGCAATACGCCAACCTAGGCCGCACGAACTTGCGCCTGTCGGCTTTGGGCCTCGGCACTGTGCAATTGGGCATGGCCTATAGCTGGGGCCAACAGCCGCCGCCCCCGGAAAACCGCGCGATTAGCTTAATCCGCCGCGCCTTGGAATTGGGCATCAACTACATTGATACGGCCGCCGCGTACGGCCGCAGCGAAAGCCTCGTGCGCCGCGCTTGTAGCGGACTGCGGTGTCGGCCCGTGATTGCCACCAAGCTCTCCATCCGGCGCACCGACAGCGCACAGCTATTGACCGGCCCGGCCCTGCGCCAATCGGTTGAGCAATCGCTCCGACAGAGCTTGCAGACGCTCGGCGTTGATGTGCTCGAACTGGTGCAATTGCACAGCCTCGACACGCGCTTTGCAACTCCAGAACTGCTGGATTTGCTAGCCCAGTACTGCCAACGCGGTTGGGTGCGCTATTGGGGCGTTACGACCTACGGCCAAGAGGCTCCGCTCGACGCCTTGGCGCATCCCGAGCTAATTTATGCCCTGCAAATACCTTATAGTGCGCTCGACCGCCGCATGGAACGCCAAGTGATCCCGCGCGCCCAAGCACAGGGGACGGGTGTCGTCCTGCGCTCGATTTTTCTCCAAGGCGTCCTGTCGCATCGGCTCGCCTCCCTCCCGGCGGCGCTGGCCGGTCTGCCTCCCTTGGCCGCTCCACTGCTGCGGTTAGCAGAGGACGCCGGTATGGACTTGGCCGAACTGGCTTTGCGCTTTGCCGTCTTTGCTTCCGGTGCTCATTCCGCTATTTTCGGCACCACGAGCACCGCCGAACTCGAAGCCAATATCCGCGCCGTCGAGGCTGGCCCCCTATCACCCGATCTAGTAGCAGCCGTGCGCACCATCGAGGTCGCAGATTCAACGTTGCTCAACCCCGGCAACTGGAGGGTATCTACGCCGTGAATACACCCGCGCCCGGCCAAGCAATTGGCGATTTAGAAACCCCAGTGTTATTGCTCAATCTCGACTGCTTTGAATCCAACGTGCGGCAGATGGCCGCGTATTGCCGCGACCATGGCAAGGAATGGCGACCTCACAGCAAAGCCCACAAATGTCCGGCCATCGCCCACTTCGAGCTGGCCAACGGGGCCTGTGGCATCACCTGCGCCAAATTGAGCGAAGCGGAGTGGATGGTCGCGCATGGCGTATCCTCTATCCTGTTGGCCAACCAGATCGTCAGTCCAGTCAAATTCGCCGCCCTAGCCCGCCTACAGCACCGCGCCGAAGTCATTGCTGCAGTCGATAATATCGCCGTCGTCGAACCCATGGCGGCCGCCGCCGCAGCCGCGGGCATCCGCATTCCCGTAGTCGTGGAAATCGACATTGGTATGAAGCGGGTCGGCGTGGAGCCTGGCCCCCCCGTTCTGGTTTTGGCCAAGGCCATTAGCGATCAACCTCGGCTGGTGTTCAAGGGCCTGATGGGCTACGAGGGCCACGTGCTCAAATGCTGGCCGCACTCGGCCAAGCAAAAGGCCTGTTATCAAGCATTGGACATATTAGTAGAATCGCGCAACTTGCTGGCGGCCAATGGAATACAAGTAGAAATTGTCAGTGCTGGCGGCACCGGTTCTTATGAGCTTAGCGCCCTCCATCCCGGGGTCACTGAGCTGCAAGCCGGCGGCGGCGTGTTCATGGACGCCATGTATCGCCGCACCTGTCACGTCGAAGCCCTGACCCCCGCCCTGACGGTGCTCACCACAGTGACCAGCCGCACGGCCAACCACGTCGTCGTCGATGCGGGCTTTAAGACGCTGTCTTCCGGCCACCAGCCGCCGGAGGTGCTAGGCCGCAGCGATCTGCGCTTGCGCGGCCTGTCTGCTGAACACGGGACATTCGACATCGTAGAGGGCCGAGCCGGACCGGCCTTGGGCGAGCGCATCGAATTGCTCGTCGGCTATTCGGATTCGACGACTTTCCTCCACAATTACTTCGTCGCCATCCGCAAGGGGCACGTAGAAAAAATATGGGACATCTCGGCGCGGGGCCTCCTGCGCTGACGCCGAGTAATTGCAACGGAGAACGCAGATGACTAAAGCCGAAATCGCCCAGCAGCTAGCCCGCAGTACAGGCCTATCCCAAGTGGACACCACGGCCGTTATCGAGGGCTTTATCGAAGCCGTAGCCCAAGCATTGGAAAAGGGCGACCACGTCGAGATCCGCGGCTTTGGTACCTTCAAGGTCGTGGAGCGCGCCCCGCGCACCGGCCGCAACCCCAAAGCCGGCCATACCGTCGCCATCGCCAAGTGCAAGGCCCCGACCTTCAAACCCTCCAACGCGGTAAAGAGCCGAATCGTCCAGCACTAACCATGAACTTGCTGTTGATTTCGGTCGATAGCCTGCGCTTGGATTTTGCCCCCGGGATGAGCGCCGCCGTGCGCACACCGCGATTTTCCGCTCTGACGCGCCATTTTTACCGCTGCCAGCACTGCTTCTCGGTTTCTTCGGCGACCCGCCCGGTCCACACCTCGCTGTTTACCGGGCTGTACCCGTTTGAACACGGCATCGAAGGCCAGCAGTCGCCGGCGATGCGACAGGGCTTTGCCGACCTCTTTGCGCTGTGCCGTCAAGCCGGCTATGCGGTCGGCGCGTTCTCAGAGGCCCCGGACATCTTCACCGGCTTGAGCTACGCCAGCCACATCGCCCCGTTGCCCGCTGACGAGCAGCTTGTCGGCTGGCTACGACGCCGCGAGCCGACCCTGCTCTTTCTTCACTACTGGAGCGTTCACCCCCCGTATGGCGCCGCAGATGGACTGGCCTTTGGCGAGGTGGGCCGGCTGTTAGCAGCCGGGCAGATCGACGCGGTACAGGCGCGCTATCGCGCCGCCATTGAACAACTCTTTGAGCGGCACATCGCCCGGTTGTTAGCCGCCTTGGACTTGAGCGCGTGGGCGGTCTTTATCCTCAGCGACCACGGTCAGAGCTGGCGAGCCGACGAACCCTATCACGGCCAAACCCTGTGCAACGATGTGCTGCGCGTGCCTTTGTACTACCGACTTCCCGCGGAGGAATCTGTCGGGCGCAGGTTGATTTCCCTCGTAGACCTCTTCCCTACCTTCTTGTCGCTGTTGGAGTTAGACTATCCCTACCGCGGCTTTGCCCGCGACATCCGAGCCTCTTCTTCACCCGAGTACTACTTAGCCGAAATCGACCCCGGCCCGACTGCGCCCCAAGGTCGCCAGTGGTCGCTCTTCAACGCCGACGCCAAGTTCACCTGCGACGAAGCGACGAAGCGCGAGACCTTGGTCGAAACGTTTAGCGAGCGGCCTCTCGCGGCACTGGACACGCGCCCCTACCACCAAGCGTATGCCGCACTCCGAGCGGCTTCTAGCTATGTACAAGGGAAACTAGCTCCAGCCGCCGACCGTACGCTGTTGGAGCAGCGACTGCGGCAACTAGGCTATCTAGAGTGAGTCAATCGGCTACCATTGCACGCGGGCTCATATAATCGTCTCTGCGGATAAGGCCGTGCCTTGAAAGGAACGCATCAAACCCCAAAAGAGGAGGGTTGCCATGCTCAGCCCAGTGCCAGCCGCTAAGGCTGTCAAGTTCACATATAAGGACTATCAGCACACCCCGGATGATAAACGCTACGAGCTATTGGACGGTGAATTGATTATGGCCCCCGCACCCAGCTTAGGACACCAAGAAATTAGTGCTAGTCTAGGCGCTCGGCTCTATACCTTTGTGCGGAAGCAAGACTTGGGCAAGGTTTTTCACGCCCCCTGCGACGTGGTGCTGTCGAACACGGACGTGGTGCAGCCAGACCTGCTATTCGTCTCTCACGAGCGGGCGCATTTGCTGCTCGGCGGTGCGAGTATCCTCGGCGCACCGGATTTGGTAGTAGAAATCCTGTCGCCTTCTACGGCCGGGCGAGACCGGACGCTCAAACGCGGTCCATATGCAAAACACGGGGTGCAGGAATACTGGCTGATTGATCCAGACGCCCGCACAGTGACGGTGCTGAGGCTGGCTGGGGGTGCTTTTGAGATGGTGAGGCTGTACGGCGCGGGGGAGACGATGACCTCGCCAATGCTTGCGGGCTTTGCCGTTGATTTGGACGAGATTTTTGGCGTCCGCTGAGGTTGCAAAAGAGAGCCGCTGATCCGATTAGAGGGCCGGGAGGCCGATCTAAAAGGGCTTGAGAGCGTGGATGCTCACCCGCTCACTACCATCTCAGCCGATGCGCCCATCTTGCTTTTATAGTAAAGCCCATAATTAGTTATACATTTTTATAATATCATCAATAGATGCTTCCGCCCGGTATTGACGCATCCGTTTAATGTTGGCGAAGTCCTT
>RKRN01000084.1 GCA_007571365.1 Candidatus Latescibacterota bacterium | reverse complement strand
CACGGCAGGTCAACTGCGATGAGTTTGCGGATGGGGTCCATGAGGTTCACTGGCCAGCCTCCAACTGCTCGGTGAATTCGTCGAGGCTGGCCGCTTGTATGGCGGCATGTAGCAACTGTTCGAGTTGCTGCAAGTCGTCGATAGCGGCCAAACGGTCGGCGACTGCGGCGGCGGCCGGCTGGAATCGAAGGGTCAACACGTCGAGAATGTCTTTGACAGCCCGCTTTTTTTCGCCCTGTTCAATGCCCTGTTCAATGCCCTGTTCGATACCCTGTTCGATACCCTGTTCGATGCCCTGTTGCGCGAGGTATTGAGCAAAGGATGATTCGCGAATGAGATCCATGAGATTCTCCTTGGAAACGATGGTGCTAATGGTCTGCGGTCGGTACACCAATCCGCTCAAAAGCGTCAGACCAGCGAGAAAGTCGGCTTTGTCAGACCGACCCATCGGCAGCTCATGGGCGGCTTGAACACACCGCTGCAACCACCCCTCGGCTGTCAGCCCAGTCGGCGGCTGCATCAGCGGCGCAAACGGAAGCAGGCCCCACGCCGACGCGGCGAGAACGCTTTGGCCTGCCAACTCAACGAGCCGGATCACTTTGTAGCGCACTGCGATTTGGTAGCCGGAATGCTCCTGTATGTAGTGGCCCGGATCGCGCCGGCCGGCGTCGGGGCGCAGGTAGATGACGTGAGCCAATACCGGCCGGCCGTAGCGCTCAATGATCCGGCCGATGTAACCGGCCATGCGTCGGGGCATGGGCGGCTTGGTGGGGTTGGTAGTTTGAAACTCGGTGTGGACTAAGACCTCCTCGCCGCCAATGTAGGCCCGAATGAGGCTGTCGGCGCGGCGGGCCGCGACCGAAGGTTGTTCAGCGTCGAGGACTTCAACGACTTCAATGTCGTCGCGTTTGAGGCTGAAGCGGACGAAGTCGGCCGGGTAAGTTTGGATCAGATGCTTGGAAATGGTGTCAAAATCAGCCATGAGCGGTAAGTACGGGCGGTTAGAATCAATAGAGGCGGCGTGGGCGCTAGCGGCTCGCATCCTCCGCTTGGACGCGGACGCCCAACTGATGGCCGTTTTCGCGCACGGCGCGGGTCGTGCTCTCGGAAAAGCCATCGGCCTTGTGGGCGCGAACGGTGATTTCGACGACAACCTCGCCGCCGCTGTCGCGCAAGGTGCGGATGATTTCCTCGCGCAACAGGTTGAAGTCGTCCAGCGATACGTCGTCTGCGGCCGTCGTACTCGCCACAATGCGCTTGGGACTAGGCGGCGTTGGGAGCGATGTCGTACTTGCTGCGGTGGCAGACGATAGAGCGGTAGGCATACCATCCGGCGTTAGCGCTTGCGCGGACGGCTCCCTAGGCGTTGCCCCTTCCTCCTTTACAAGTGCCGCCATCTCGGGATTGACCAGCAACGCCAAGCTGCGCTCGCTTACACTGGACGCCGAGCCACCCAGCGGCTCGCGGAAGCGCAGCCCCTCGTACTGGTCCTCATCGTAGGATTCGGCGTAGCCGAAAGTGCCGTCGGAGACGCCTTGTTCGATACAGCGTTGCAAGACGTTTCTGCCGCGCAGACGGTGCATGTACACGTACTTAGTCACCACGTCCCACAAGGCGTCTATGCCAATGTGGTCTCGATGATTGGGATTATTCCATACGTACTGGTTCAACATGGTAGCTAGTGCCGCCGGGCTAATGTGTTCTACGAGGGCTTCGTCGGCGATGAACTTGCTGAGGGCGTTTTTGATAATCTCGCCATCTGTGGCGTCGATTTGAGAGATGGCCAAGCGATATTCGGCCTGCCGTGGATTTTCTTGGACCGGAGCAATAGCCCAGCGGTAGGCTCGGACTAGGGCCGTATGCACGGCTGCTGCGGCCGCCCGGAGACTGCTCTGCGCCTGTTTGAGACGGTCGGCGGCGAGGTTGTCGATGCGGCGTTGGCCGTTGACGATGGAATGCCAAGCTATAAACGTCTTAACTCTATTATTCAGATCCCGCATCTCGTCTTTTCTCGCCGCTAGAAAGAGCAAGGTATTTCTGCGGACGCGGGGGTTGTCGCCGCAGGACTGTAGTAGAAGCTGCACCGCTGGCCCAAGGTCGTCGTTTTCGCTGCTGCGGCTCGGCAGCGACGTCTCAGGGGACAGCAGCACGAGGCGCACCACATCGGCATCGGGTACGGCCGCGGAATCGGCTGGGCAGACGATAGCGTCTGCGCGGCGACCAACCGCCTCTTGCAACAGCGCGACGATGTGGTCGTTAATGTCGCGTCGGCTCAGCGCAGCGGCGCGATCGGTGGCGACCTTGTTGAGGTTTTCCTCGGCGTGGAAGTAGTACCGTCCCTCATTGCTATACAGGTAGTAGAGATCGCCGCTAATTTGGCCGAGGGCCTCGTTGTACACCGAGACCCCGTGCTTGGGCTGGACCACGCCGAGGCGAATTTGCCGGGCGTCGATACCTTTGATAGCCCCGCTGCCGGAACTGCCGAGGAAAATCGCCCGCGCTAGGCGGCGCGCAGCTCCGCCAACCTCGCCAAACCGCTGGGATGCCCGGTCGATGTTGTCGGTCCTGGAGTTGTTGCCATCTATCTCCGACAAGACGGGGCCCCATTGGCTCCCAAGCAGGCGGACAAACTCGTTGGCCAGTGCCGTATCGCTCAAGGGCAGGTTAGCCGGCATAATAAGCGGCGAGGCGTCGTTGGCCAAATACAGGCGACTGACGCAGTGGGCCATCATGCGCAGGACGCCGCGGGTGCGCTGAAACTGGGCAATAGAAGAC
The DNA here is from genome assembly GCA_007571365.1 of Candidatus Latescibacterota bacterium. GTDB lineage: Bacteria > Latescibacterota > UBA2968 > UBA8231 > UBA8231. Next base: position 37,335 of record RKRN01000084.1, on the reverse strand, counting down.
CAATCCGAATAGAGGCGGTCGAAAATTTCTGGGTGGATGGGATAGCAGGCGAGCAGCCGCTCGAGATAGTGCTGCTCGCCGACCTCGCGGGGATACTCGTTGCGCCCCCTGCTATACATGGCGGCGAAGGCTTGGCAGGTGCGATCTCTTGCGGCTTCGTCTATATCGTCGCCGAACAGGCGGCGGCGCACCACTGCAAACGCTTCGTGCGCCTCAAGGGGCTCCCACACGGCCTCGATGCGCCCCAACAGATGTTCGAGCCGGTTGAGGGCTTCCATCGCGACCTCGCTCCCCGCCTCGGTGCTGCTTTCGGGCAGGGTTACTACGAGGGCCGTACGGCTGTTGCGGCGGACGGCTTGCGTGAGGGCCTGAACGAAGGTTAAGATGCGGTCCTGTGCGACGCCGGCATTGCGCACGTACGCCACTAACTCGTCAATGAGGATTACGCACGGCCCGACGTGTGCCAATAGCTGGTCGAGCTGAGCACCGCCGGGCGCGGTCCCTTGCCGCGCCGCTTGCCCCACTAGGTCGTAGGCATCCTGTCCACCAAGCTGGTACGCCATCGAGCCCCACAGCGTATTAAGCGGATCGCCATTTGGGGTTTGGGCGGCATCGGTGGGCGAAAGATACGTGCCGTCGAGCACGGAGACGCGAGCCTGAATGCCGCTGCTGGGCGACAGCCCGGCCGCGGCCATAATGTTGCAGATTTCATTGTACGTCTGTGCAGATTGACCATTTCGGCTGGGATTGGTCAAGGCAGCGGTGCTATTCACTAGATGATAGAGCGCAATGAGGCTGTGCGTCTTGCCGCCGCCAAAGCCGGTTTTGGTCTGAATCACTGGATCGCCCCCGTTGCCACTGAGCCGCCGCAACGTGTTGACTAGTAGAGTGCGGATGCCCGGGGTGATATAGGTATGATTGAAGAAGCTGACCGGATTGCCGTACTGGGTTGCATCGGCGCGGCCATCGTGGACCTGTTGGAGATCGGCGGCAAACTCGGCCTCTTGGAAGGTGCCCGAGGCCACGTCCGGGTTGGGGCGAATGACCGTGCGCCAATGAGCAAGATCGCTGGTTGGGCGGGCCGCGGGCGTTGCGGACCGGCGCGGTGCTGATGCTTGGCTGGAAGCGTGGGCGAGTTGATCGCGGATCGCTTCCACAGCCTGTTTCTGCGCGGGCGCATTGATTTTGCCGAGCACATCGGCGATGTGGAACAGGTGCGTTCTGGCAAACTCAAGGTCCATGTCCTGTGGGCTAGGATGAGCCGCTTTATCTCGTGCTTCCTTTATCAGCCATAGCGCACTTTGGATGCTCCGCTCGTCGCCGAACTGCTGCCCAAAAACTGGGCTCCATTTTCTGCTGATGATATGGGGAAAGTCGCCAATATCTATGGCGGCTCCTGCATCGTGCCCGTTCTCACTCAGATTCTGTCTGAACCGCTCGGCCTGTCGGTCATTGAGCGCGTTGCCTATCGCATCTTCGACCGTCGTTCCGCGAACTTTCTTTAGACAGCGCACGATAAACGGACGCATGGCGTCGCGGTAGATGTCCAGGGCCTTGTTGAGTGCCGCTCGGTTGGGGCGGTCTATCGTCGTGTTCACAGGGTGTCTCTATTTCAATGCCAAGCTAGGCCCTACTCTCTCGCACTCGGCGGAGCAGTTCATCGCCGCTGTGGGATGTTACGATCCAAGCACCCACATGCGTCAGGTCTTCACCCGTTAGCGCTGCGAGCAACGACGCCAAATCCTCGGCCACATCCTCGCTAAACCGCAGTGCCGCTTGCTGACACAACAAAGCTCGTTTGCCTTCCTCGCGTCCTTCTTCACGACCTGCTGCGTACCCTGCTTCACGGTGCATCCGCAAGCGCGGTGTGCCTTCCGGCCCGGCGGTTCCCCAACGCGCCGTTAGCGCACCCGCAACCCGCAACAGCGCCGCTATCGTCTCTGCTGACCACCCCAACCGCTCGTTGAGTGCCCGGTGTATTTCCGCCGCTGTCCAACCCGCCAACGCCCGACTCGCTTCTGCTTGGCGATAGCGACCGCCTTCCAATACATAGATCGTCAATTGAGGCTTACCCGCACGCCGACTGGGCGTGTACGCCTCGGGGACTTCGACCCACACTTCGGGGAAGCCCCACAACTCATACTGACGCAACTTCCCACGCCGAATGTCGGTCGTGTGATCGACTTCCAACACCACATCCGGCAAGGTATGAGTGCCCAACTTCAACCCCTCTTTGTCCGGCAGCCGCGCCGCTTGGGGGCGCAAGTAGAGGCACTGATCGGGACGCAGGCTGATCCGAGGAATGCCCTCTTCATTCGCACCCCAGATACCGACCGTGCCAAAGGGGACAAAGTGGGCCCCACACTCCTCGGCGATTTGTTGAACCAGTTGCATCAGATAGGGCGCGGGCAGTTCGTGATCTCCGCTGACGCTGGGCTCGTCTGCCACGACGATGAGGGTTTCGGTGGGACCATACCAATACTCATATCGGCCCTCGTACTCTTCCAGTTCGGACAAGGACATCTGGTAGGCGAGGCAGCCGGGAAACTCCAACCGCTCGCCGTTGGGCAACGCGATGACAGGCGCCGCTTCCGCCGCCAAGCCGACCGCTTCGGCGGTGTTTTCGGCCGAGGTCCTCTCTTGATATGCGATGGTGCTGGACATGGTTCAACCTCCTATTGCAACAAACGACTCATCTACCCGACGCTGCCTTCTAAGCTGATGCCGAGCAGCTTTTGCGCCTCGACGGCGAACTCCATCGGCAGTTCGGCGAGGACTTCCTTACAAAAGCCATTGACGATGAGGGAAATGGCGTCTTCGGTGGAAAGCCCGCGCTGGTTGCAATAAAAAATCTGGTCCTCGCCGATCTTGGAGGTGGAAGCCTCGTGCTCGACGTGGGCGGTGGGGTTGCGGACCTCGATGTAGGGAAAGGTGTGTGCGCCGCATTGGTCGCCGATGAGCATGGAATCGCACTGCGTGAAGTTGCGGGCCCCGGTCGCGTTTTTGAGCACCTGCACCTTGCCGCGATAGGTGTTTTGGCCGCGCTGCGCCGAAATGCCCTTGGAGACAATGGTGCTGCGAGTATTTTTGCCGATGTGGTGCATTTTAGTGCCGGTGTCGGCCTGCTGCCGCTTGGCGGTGACGGCCACCGAGTAAAATTCGCCGACCGAGTGATCGCCTTGGAGGATGCAGCTAGGGTACTTCCAAGTGATAGCCGAGCCGGTCTCCACCTGCGTCCACGAGATTTTGGAACGGTCGCCGCGACACGCGCCGCGTTTGGTGACGAAGTTGTAAATTCCGCCTTTGCCCTCGTCGTCGCCGGGATACCAGTTTTGCACGGTGGAGTACTTGATCTGCGCGTCGCCGAGGGCTACGAGCTCGACGACGGCCGCGTGGAGTTGGTTTTCGTCGCGCATGGGCGCGGTGCAGCCCTCGAGGTAGCTGACGTACGCCCCCTCGTCGGCGATGACCAAAGTGCGCTCGAACTGGCCGGTGTTGGCCGCGTTGATGCGAAAGTAGGTCGATAGCTCCATCGGGCAGCGCACGCCCGGCGGCACGTACACGAAGGAGCCGTCGGTAAAAACCGCCGAGTTGAGGGTGGCGAAGAAATTGTCGGTATAGGGCACGACCGAGCCGAGGTACTTTTGCACGAGCGCGGGGTGATGCTGAATGGCTTCGGACATGGAGCAGAAGACGATGCCCAATCCGGCTAGCTTGTCCTTGAACGTGGTGGCCACCGACACGCTGTCGAACACCGCATCGACAGCCACGCCCGCGAGCATTTTCTGCTCTTCGAGCGGGATGCCCAGCTTCTGGTACGTGGCCAGAATCTCAGGGTCGACCTCGTCGAGGCTGTCGAGTTGTTTGTTCTTGGGGGCCGAGTAGTACACGATGTCTTGGTAGTTGATGTCGGGATAGTGGACCATGGCCCAACGCTGGCTCTGTTGGCGGCGCGTTGGATCTTTCATAGTCAGCCAGCGGCGATAGGCTTTGAGCCGCCATTCGAGCATGAACTCAGGCTCGTTCTTTTTGGCGGAGATGAAGCGGATGATCTCTTCGTTGAGGCCGGGCGGGGCCGAGTCGGCCTCCACGTCGGTGACGAATCCCCACTCGTAATCGCGGTTGGCAAATTGCTCTAAGGTTTGGGTGCTTTCGCTCATCTCAGCTCCTTGTATCTAGGCGTGGTCTCAAGAACTTAGGAATCTGTACAAAAAAGTCAAGTTTCAGGAAGGGCGGCGATTAGCCCATTTTTTTGCGCTGGGCCAAGTAGCGCGACAGGGCCACGTCAAAGGGGGTCGCCGTGTCGAGCAGGGCGTAGTCGATGCCGGCCTCGGCGCACCCGAGCCGATAGGTCTGGATCAGCTCGTCCATCAGGGCGCGGTATTCGTGCTGGATGTGCCAGGGCTGGGTGGTGAGGGTTTGGTCTGGGGCTTCGAGGTCGTAGAAGCGGGTCTGGTTGCGGAAGGCGAGGTCGCGTTCGCGCGGGTCGAGCAGGTGGAAGACGATCACTTCGTGCCGCAGGTGGCGGAAGTGGCGCAGCCCTTGGAGGACTTGGTCGGGTGCGTCGAGTAGATCGGAGAGCACGATGACGAGGCCGCGGCGGCGGATGCGCTCGGCGAGGTCGTGGAAGGCCGGGGCCATGCTCGTCTCGTTGTGCGGCCTCGCTTGGTCAATGGTCTTGAGGAGCACTTGCAGGTGGCTTTGCACGGAGCGCGGCGGCACGTACGCCTCGGTCTGGTGGTGATAGAGCAACAAGCCGACTGCGTCGCGCTGCTTGAGCATGAGGTAGGCTAGCGCGGCCGCCAAAGAGGCTGCGTAGCGAAATTTGCTCAGCGGCGCACCGGCTGCAAAGTCCATGGAGCCAGACACGTCGAGCAGCAGATAGGCTTTGAGATTGGTTTCCTCTTCGTACTGTTTGACGTACAGGCGGTCCGACTTGGCATACGCCTTCCAATCGAGGTCTCGCAGGGGATCGCCCGGCATATAGGGGCGGTGCTCAGAAAATTCGACCGAGAAGCCGTGGTACGGGCTGCGGTGCAGGCCAGTGATAAAGCCCTCGACCACGAGGCGTGCAATCAGGTCGAGGCGCGCCAGGCGCGAGATGGTTTCCGGCTGGAGGTAGGAGATGGTTTCGCTCACGTTAGGATTCGGGCTCCACGTCGGCGAGCAAGCGTTGGATCAGGCCGACTGCGCTGATGTTTTGCGCTTCGGCGTGAAAGTTGACGACCAGGCGGTGGCGCATTACTGGCAGAGCTACGGCGCGGATGTCCTCAATGGCGACCGAGTGCCGGCCGGCGAGGATGGCCCGCGCTTTGGCTGCTAAAACCAAGTACTGGGAGGCGCGCGGCCCAGCACCCCAACTGACCATTTCGCGGATGTAATCCGGGGCCTGAGCATCCCCGGGCCGGGAAGAGCGCACCAGCGCAACGGCATAGCGGACGCAGTGGTCGGCCACCGGCACCCGACGCACGAGTTGTTGTAGCTCGACGATTTGCTGGGCATTGACGACTTGGCGGACGGTGGTTTGGGCGACGCTAGTGGTGGCGCGGACGATGTCCTCTTCCTCGCGGTCACTCGGATAGTCGATCCACAGCTCGAAGATAAAGCGGTCGAGTTGGGCTTCGGGTAGGGGGTACGTCCCCTCCTGCTCAATGGGGTTTTGGGTGGCGAGGACGAAGAATGGCTCGCTGAGCCGCATGGTCTCGCCGGCCGCGGTGACGGCGTGTTCCTGCATGGCTTGGAGCAGGGCCGCTTGGGTCTTGGGCGGTGTGCGGTTGATTTCGTCGGCGAGGATGACGTTGGCAAACAAGGGGCCGCGGATGAAGCGAAAGGCTTTGCGGCCGGTGTCGAGGTCCTCTTCGAGTACTTCGGTGCCGGTGATGTCCGAGGGCATCAGATCCGGGGTGAATTGGATGCGGCCAAAGGAGAGATTGAGCGTGCGAGCGAGGGTTTGGATGAGCGTAGTTTTGGCCAAGCCGGGGACGCCGACGAGCAAGCAGTGGCCGCCGGCGAGCAAGGCTATGAGCAGTTCTTCGACGATTTGCTTCTGGCCGATAACGACTTGGCCGACCTCGCCGTAGATGCGGTCCCTGATTTGGCCGAGTTGGGCTACGGCCTCGGTGTCTGACATGTACTTCCTTTCGCTGCAGCGAGTGAGTGAGTTGGCAAAAGTATGGGCGGCGGTGTCGCTTGGCCAGCCTTGCTCAATGGAACTGCTTTCGAGAGGTCGGCTCGACGCCAGGCGATGCAGCCCGCGAAGATGGGCATCTAAAGCGGGTTTCGCGTACTGAAGCGAGGGCTTAATTTGGCCACGCCGACATTTCGACGCAGCAGGAGGACGCGACGATGGGACGATGTAGCATATTTTTACTATTTCCGATATTGCTCGCGGCCTGCGGGGACAGCGATAATCCTGCCGGACCGGTCGCGCTTGACGAGAATCTCGTCGGTACGTGGGCTTTAGACAGTACCGACATGCTCGACGTCATGATTTTGGGCTTTGAGAATTTACTGCGCGACGCGGGTGCTGGCCAAGACAGAATAGATGAGTTTATCGTCTATATGCGCACCTTGGCCGAAGAGCGACCCGACCTGTTTTCTCCAATCCTCACTATTCGATTCAATGCCGATGGAGCGTACACGGATGACCACGGTGGCAGCGGTACATGGCGAGTTGAAGGCAACATATTAATTACGGTTGGCACTGGCGGCGTGGAACGAATTAAGTATTTCGTCGCTGGCGACGACCTCACCCTCATTTTCCCTTTACTGGATTCCCTCCGCGACAGTGCTGACTTTAACAATGAAGATTTCACATTATTTCGAGAGATCTTCGACGCAGACACCAACGTTCGCTTCTTCTTCAAGCGCAAGTAGGCCCCGCCTATTCCCAAGCGACAACAGCCCAGCCCTTCCGGCGGCCTAGTAGGCAACGCGGGACTAGACGAATCGTCCTTGCTTATTTGATATGGCCGTGCGCCCTATCGTCTGTTCCAGATCGCCGCTGCGGTATTGCGGTTGATACCCGCCTGACGCCAGATCGAACTCAACGTGCTCCCAGCTATATCCCCGCTGCCTAAAATTCTTAGGCATGTTCGAGTGCCAGAGGGATCGCCTTAAAGGATTGCTCGCCAAGCTCATCGCCGGCAAACAGAAACTCCCTCAGTTCGTCTATGGGCACGGGCCGATAGATTTCGGCGCGGCGATTCTCGGCGATCATGTGCTCGACATAGGCTTCCATCGCGTTCCGCAAAGCGCAGAGTGCTTCTTTTTTATTTTTGCCACAGGAAGCGACGTCCAGTTCGACGCACAGCGAGGCGTATTGATTGCCTTCTTTTTTTAGTAAACAGGTAAATGGTTTCATGGCAGATCCTGTGCTCAACGTAGGCTTCTACCTCGTCCTACAAGGCGCAAGAGCTCAGTGATCGCAAGTAAGGTAATTACTCAGCTTGCTCAATAGACGTTTGTGCCGTTCGGTCGAGATGGAACCGATGGAGCCGAGTACGCGGCGACTTGGTAATACAGCGAGGAATCCAAGTCGTATCAGCGATGTTGCTCGGAGACCACTCGAATTGAAATCTACGTCAGTAGCAGAAATGACTTCGTCAAAATCCGCGACATACTGATGGAACTGTGTGCTTATGCCGCAAACAAGCAGATCGCGATAAGGCGGCATGTCCCGTAAGAAAATGGCTGGTCTATTCTTTCGCTCTCCATCGGCCTGCGGTACTGGTGTAATAACGACGTCACCTTCCTTCATAGTCGGGGTTCACCTCTTTGAGCAAGTCGGCTGAATACGCCAGTTCGTTCTCGCCGTAGGCGTCTTTCAGCCTTTGACCGGATAAACGCAGCCAATCTATACGCTCGCTGTTCGATTGTTGGCTGGGTAGAATGGTGACAATCAGTTTCGCATTCGGTTCTAGAGCAAATGGCTCATCTAAGCAAATGTGCTCTCCGTCAAAATGGGCAGGCACAGCTATCATGGGCATAATAGACTCCTCCTTTGAGAAAGCGGTTTCACAGTAGCCCCTTTTCTTGTAATAGCCTCCCAAACTCTCTCAGTGCGTCTTTCAGCGCGGCTTGCTAAACGCCAATCAGGTCTTGCGCTCTTTTTTCTTAGCCGCCGGAAAGAGGACATTGTTCAAGATGAGCCGATAGCCGGGCGAGTTGGGATGTAGGGCGAGGTTGGTCGGCGGGTCGTGAACGTGGTGCTTGTGGTCTTCTGGGTCGTGGCCGGCATAAAAGGTAAAGGTGCCCTTGCCGACCCGACCGTGGATGTACTTGACGCTGTCGGTGCCCTCTTCTTGGCCGAGGAGGATTACTGAGTCCTTGATCAGCGACTGGCGGAAGGCCGTAGTCTGGCCGAGGAAGCCATCGACGATATTGGTGTGGCACTGGGTGAGCATAGTAGGCACCGGGTCGTATTTGGCCGAAAACTCGAACAGCGTGAAATACTCGGCCTCGGCCGTGCGGACTCGGCGCATGTCGTCCGGTGTGGTGTCGATGTTGGAGAATTCGTACACGAGTGGGTTGGTTTCGAGGACGAAGTTTGTAAAGGCCACGGTGCGACTGAAGTCGAGCTGGGCTTGGGCATTGGGGTCGGCGGGGTCGCCGTCAAAAACAGCGTGGCAAATATCCACATTGAGCGCGGCGAGGGCGATGTCAAAGGTGTCGGTGGCCGAGCACATGGCGAAGAGGAAGCCTCCACCGGCCATGTACTCGTGGATTTTGACGACTACGGCCTTTTTTAATGCCGCGACCTTGGCGTAGCCGAGGCGGAGTGCCATCTGCTCGTACGCGGCCTGCTGTTCGCGGTACCACGCCTGATTGCTATAGGAGCCGTAGAACTTGCCGTACTGGCCGGTGAAATCCTCGTGGTGCAGGTGTAGCCAGTCGTAGTCGTCGAGTGCGCCTTGGAGCACTTCGTCGTCCCAGATTTTTTCGTAGTCGATTTGGGCGTATTCCAGCGCGAGGGTCACGGCGTCGTCCCAAGGCTGTTTGTTGGGCGGCGTGTACACGGCGATTTTCGGCACCTTTTCCAAGCGCACTACTTCCATGTTGGACGCGTCGATCTCTGCATAGAGCTGAGCGGCTTGGGCCGCCGAGATGTGCTCGGTGCTGATGCCGCGCAGGATGGCTTCGCTGGCGATGAGGGCGTGTGCTTCGATGAGGAATGAGCCGCCGCGGTAGTTGAGCAGCCACTCGACCGGAATGCCGCGCTCCAAGGTCCAGAACGCGAGGCCGTAGGCCCGCAGATGGTCGCGCTGGGAAGTGTCCATGGGCACGAGAAGCTGCTCGGCGCGGGCCGGCTGGAGGGCGGCGATACAAAGGGCGAGGGCAAAGAGCATGGGCATGGTCAACCGCTTTCGCGCAGGTGGCGGAGCCGCTCAATGTGCAGACGCACCTGTGGGGCGCGGGCGTCGTGCGGGTGCTGGAGGAGCGCGGTTTCGTAGGTTTTGCGGGCTTGCTCAATCGCGCCTTGGCGCTCGTAAAGAGCGGCTAGGCCGAGATGGGCGGCGACGATGTGATCGCCTTGGGGGAAGTGAGCGATTTGGTGCTGGTACAGGGCCATGGCCTCGTCGAGACGACCTTGTTGGGTGCGTAGCTCGGCGCGGCTGAACAAGCTCCACTCGACAAGACCCGGGGCGGCATCCTCTTCGAGCACCGCCCAGTACGCGTCGGCTGCTTTGCTCTGGCCTTGCCGCTCTAAGAGCTGAGCGCGACTGAGCGCGGCGAGGCCCGCGTCGGCGGCGTACTCTTCGCAGATGGCGAGTAGGGCGAGGGCATCGTTGGCGGAAGCATGGCTTGGGTCGGCGGCGGCGAGCGCGGCCAATGCGGCTGTGGCCGCGGCAAAGTCGCCGCGGAAGTAGAGCAGTTCGGCGCGGTGATAGCGGGCTGCTGCCGCCGCCGGGCCACCGCGCTGTTCCAAACTGGCCCACAAGCGGTCGGCGCGATCTAGGTCGCCGCGGCGCAAGTTGCACTCGGCCAATAGCAGCCGGGCCGGTTCGCTCCACGGCCCGCGTTGGGGAGCTTCGACTACGGCTTGCAGGGCCGTGCAAGCCGCCGGTGCATCGCGCGCCAGCAATAGGCGCGCTTGCTCGACTTGCGTTTGCAGGTCGGCAGCGGCGACGGTTGCGCTCCACAGGCCGAGCGTACCGATGAGGGTGGATATTCTCATGGGGCCTCGCGGGCTTGGAGGTCTTGGTAGATTTGGTCGTAGTAGCGCCGCAGCAAGGCGCGGTACTCTTCGGGATAAGGACCGGCGAGGGCTTGGCGCAGGGCCTCGCGCCACAGATCGGGCGTCTGCCCGCGCTCGGCGGGCCGGGCCGCCGAGCCGGCGTAGGGCTGGTCGGTGGCCGTGATGCTGCGCCTCTTTTCGTCGAAGCCGCGGCTGTGGATGGAGCGGCTGGCGTCGAGCATGCGCTGATAGATGCGCTCTTGGTTTTGCCGCGTGCGCTGGGTGAGCCGCCCGCGCTGCAAGTCGGCGAGCACGTCCTGCATCTCGTCTTGGATGGCTTGTACGCGCTGTTGCGCTCCGCGATGCCCGCGCAGGGAGCGGGCGATCTGGTCGAGCGCCTGCATCAGGCCCTGCTGTTGGGCGCTGAGGCGGGCAATTTGCCGCTGTTGCGCCGGCCCGGGCATCTGGCCCATGGCTTGCTCGGCGGCTTGGTTGAGTTGGCTTTGCTGCTCGGAGAGGCCCAGTAGCTGCTGCATGGCCTCGGCAAAGGCCGAAGGGGTCTGCGCTTGGGCGAGGTTGTCGAGGCTCTCGCGCAGGAGGAGCACGGTCTCATTGAGATAGCGCATGGCCTTCCGCTGGAAGTGGTGCGCCCCTTGCACGTCGCGCTGGCCGAGGCGCTGGGCGGCGGCGTGCATATCGCGCAGGGCGTAGCCGACGGTTGCGCTCAGCTCCGGAGCGAGGGCTAGAGTGCGTCGACCTACGGCCGCGATGCGCTCGACGACCTGACTGGTGCCTTGCAGGAGCGCGAATTGAACTTCGGCACGCTCAGCTAAGCCGACTTGGGTGCGGGCGTCGGCGAACAGGCTCTCTTGGCGTTGGGACAGCCCGACGAGGTCGCGCAGGGCGCGGCGCAACTCGCGGCTGAGCTGGTCTTTTTCGCCGGCGAGATATTCGTCTTGAAGCTGCTGCAAGTCCTCGGCGAGCGCGTCAAGGTCGGCGGCTAGTGCCTGTCCGCTCTGCTGGGCCGCACTTGGGGATTTACTCCGCATCTGGCGCACCATCTGGCGCATCTGCTCGGCGAGGGCTTTGCTGTGCTCGGCGTGGTCGGCGAGTTGTGCGGAGAGTGCGGAATTTTGCTCGGCTGTGGAGGCACTTAGTTCCCCAAGCTGGTCGGCGAGCCGCTCGGTGTCGCGCTGCAAGCTGCCCTCCTGTAGCTGCTGGCGCAAGCCGCTCTGGCCTTCGGCAAGCTCGCGGTTGATCTGGCTCTGGCGCCGAGCTAGTTCCGCGGCTTGCTCAACGATGGCGCGCAATTGTTGCTCAGTGCGCACCTGTTCGAGCAGGGCGATGGTTCGGTCGAGCCGCTGCTGGAAGGCTTGCTGGTCTTCGTTAAAGCGCTTGAGGGCTTCGGCGAGGGCTTGGGGGTCGGGGTTGCTGGCGGCTTTTTGCAGGTCGGCGAGGGCCTGCTGCATTTCCGGGGTGGCGATGTCGCCCATGAGTTCGCGGATGTGGTTGAGCTTGTCGAGCAGTTCCTCGCTGCCGGTGCCCTCGTCCTGCATGGCCTCAACGGTTTTTTCCAATTCAGCCGCCAATTCCTCCACAGCGCGGGCGCGCTCGGCTTCGGCCGCGAGCGTAGCTTCGAGTTCCTTTTTTTGCTCCCAACTCAGCTCCTCGCTTTTGAGCAACTCGCGGCGCACTCGCTCAATGTACTCTTGGTGAGCCTGCCCTTCGGCCGCCAGTTCTGCCAAGGAGGATAGTTGTTCGCCTTGGGCTTGGTCGGCTTCTGCGTAGAGTTCGTACAGGGAGGGAAAGCGCAGCACGTATTGGCGGCTCTGACCCTTTTGCGGGCCGGCCACTTGATTGTTGTCGAGGGCTTCTAGGTGGTAGTAGATGCGGTCTTCGGGCAAGAGGCTTCGACCTGAGCTCTGCTGAAGGTGGGCGGCTGAGAGATCCCAGATGTGGCTGACGAGCACCTCGCGCTGGGGCTTCGACCTGAGTTCCGCCGAAGGGCTAATAGGCAAGGCTCGGCGCTGTTCGGGGCCGCTGTTGACTCGATAGACCAAGGCGATTTCCGCGACGGCAAAGTCGTCGCTGGCCTCGGCTTTGAGCAGCACCTTGAGGGACTCGGGCAGGTCGCTATCGCGGCCGGGATGGGTGATGGCGACTACTGGTTTTTGGTCTTGGCGCACTTGGATGGCGTAGCGGATGGGATCGCGGTTTGTCGCGCCTTGGCGATCGACGAGGGCGATGTGGTACGTTCCCGAGCGGTCTATTTGGAAGGCGACGCGGGCGGTCGCGCCGTCGAGTTGGGCGGCGATCGCCAAGGTGTCGTCGAGGACCAAGGAGGCCTTGGACAGGGGCTTGTTGGCCGCAATTTCGAGGGCGACGCGGGTGCCGGGCAGCCCTTGGATGTCGCCCCCTTCCTCTTCAATGCGGTCGGGTAGTTGGCTGTACGCCGGGTACTGATAGTGTAGGCGCAAGTGCTGGACGGCCGGCGGGTCGATGACGCGCACTTCGTATTCGGGCGAGCGGTCGTCGCCGACTGCGATGGCATAGCGGAAAGACCGCTGGACTTGGGAAAAGGTATAAGCGACCGAGTCGGCGCGATCGACTACAAGCACTTCGCTCTGGTAGGGTGCTTCTGCGCTCGGCCGGCGCATGATGCGGGCGCGGCGCGGCTTATCGCCAGCAAAATGCACGTGCAGGGTGGCGTCGTCGCCCTTGATGACTTCCAGGTCGCCGGGCCGGACGGTAATCAGGGTGCGCGGCGGTCGCTCGTACGCGGTGAGGGGATGGGCGCAGCGCTGCGCAGCTCGGGCGAGATCGTCGCCAAACAGCGCGCCGCCGAGCAGCGCCACGGCCGCGGCACCGCCGAGCAGACGCAGGTAGGCGTAGAGCGGCCGACGGTCGAGGATTTGGGCTGGAGAGGCAGACTGCAAGAGCGCGGTGGCCCGCTCGCTTGCCGCCGCCAGCAGCGCCGGCGAGTGCCGGGATGGGTCTGCGTCGGCTAGCTCTAGCGTACTAATCAGCCGCTGCTGGAGCGAGGGACAACGCCTTTCGACAAAGAGGGCCAAGGTCAGCGTAGCGCATAAAATTAGGCCCAAGGCACGGCGGCGCAGGGCCGCTAGGGCTGCGAGCAGGGATGGGAGAGAGCTAGGGGCCATAGGGATTGGGATTGCTGTATAGATGTTGCGATGCGGAACGTGGTTCCGCGTAGCAAATAAAGTTAGCCTAGGGGTGCCTCAGCCGCCAGACAGCTGACTAGAGCGTATGGTAGTTCGTTTTATCGTGTTGACTGCTATAGCCTTTATTATATTGATACCCTCTTATATGAAGCCGATCCAGACATTAGCTAGGAGAGCAGTACGGATGAATACCTTGCGACGAGTATCGTTGGTAGCCTGTGGAGTGCTCGCTTTTACGGCGACGCAGGCAGAAGCATATAACGTCTATCGGCTCGGGGGCGAGGACGGAAACCCGTGGTCGGCGGCGATCTCCTATGAGCCTGGGGAGTACTTGGTCATCGGGCTGGATGGCCAAATCGAGGCTCGAATGCCATTCAGTGCGCCAGAATCCCACCCCACGTGGAATGACACGCTGATGGTGAACATCGATAGCACTGGGGGGCTGTGGATGCGTCCTTTCTGGGTGCCAGATACCTTAAATTTGGCGCAAGACGGAGTGCGCAACCGGATTCCACGCGGGCTGTACGACAATATCGCCGTAGGCGGGACCAATCACACTACGGGCGTGATCGAAAGGATCCGGCCGATGTTCGACGGCGACCCGCGGACGGCGGCCTTCTTTGCCGCTAGCAATACGGACGATCCAGAGATTCGCAGCCAATTCGTCGTCCAGAACCTAATCATTGACCTAGGAGCTGATTACCCGATCAATCGGGTGCGATTTTTTCCTCGCTTGTCCAAAAACGATACCAATATCGACCAAATCATCGCGGAGATGGCCCCACCTAAGCTGGACAAAGAAGCACTCGGCGCAGAGGATTTTTCCGACAATTTCCTGCCGTGGTTTGAAATCGCCGGTGCCAATAGCGTGCAAAACTTCGCCGCTCATGCTTCCTTTAGGACTCTAGACAGCCCTTGGTTTAAGGGTATTTCCCCCCGCGAAATAGATTCCAAAAACGATTCGCGTCTGACCATTTTGCGTCGCGACACAGAAAACCAAGAAACCATCCTCGATGCCCAGTTTCCATTGCAGTCTCTCCAGTGGGTTACGATTCGTCCGCTCTATCCGACTTCCAACTGGGAAATCGCCGAGTTACAGGTCTTCGGCAAGGGCTACGTGCCACGCGCTATCTACACCAGCGCGGTACTCGACTTTGGCGAGGAGATGGCTTGGGGCAAGATCCGTTGGAAGGGCGACCACGATCCGGGCAGCAAAATTCTGATCCGCACCCGTTCCGGCAGCGATCCCGATCCCAACCTCTACTGGCTACCCAGCGCGGTCGCCGGCGAGTTCAAGGCGATAACTCGGCAAGAATACGAGCGCGGCAACATCAAAAAGCGCTTCACCACGTTGGACGAACGGCACTGGAGCTTTTGGTCGGCACCTTATCCATGGGCGGCAGGACTGGTCGATCCCACACGGCCACCCCACGCTTGGGTAGACGGCACTGAGATTCTCTCGCCCGGGCCTTCGCGCTACTTTCAGTTCCAGCTTTTGGTGCTATCAACCGTTGACCAGAGTACCAAGTTGCAGGAACTAGAAATACAGTTTGCGCGGCCGGCGGCGTTGGAGGTGGTGGGCGAAATCTGGCCGTTGGACGCATCGCGCACCGAGAGCACTGCGTTCACCTACAGCGTACGGCCGACATTGGAAGCGGGACACGGCTTCGACCGACTGGAGATCTTTACGCTGACGCGAGCCAACGCCGTGCGCTCGGTGCGGGTTGATGGCGTCGAAGTCAGCGGCACACATCCGCCCGAAATACTCGACGATCGCATCATCGTCGGCTTTCCTAAGTTGTCCGGCCAAGAGGATACATTCAAGCTGATTGAGGTGGAATTCGATGCGCGGGTGGTTCGTTACGGCACCCAGTTTCAGGGCTGGATATTCGACAGCACAGCTAACGAGGTCAAACAACTCATTGCCCCCGGCGACGCGACGGTTGACTTTCCAGGTAACGCGCTGGGAGTGCGCACGGTGGGGTTGGGCGACGCGCTCTTAGCCGAGGTGGAGGTCGCGCCTAACCCGTTTACGCCCAATGGAGATGGGGTCAACGACTGGGCGCGATTCCAATTTCAGCTACACGAGGTCTCGACCCCGCGGATGCTGACGGTCAATATCTACGACCTATCGGGGCGTCGGGTGCGACAACTGCAGGAGCAGAATGCGGTGCGCGGCCTCTTCGGGCAAGAGGCTAGCATCTTAGCTTGGGATGGGACGGACGATCAGGGGGGCAAGGTGAGGCCAGGGATCTATTTATACCGGATTGCCCTCGACGCCGACCGCGGCGAGGAAGTGCAAGCGGGGACCCTCTCGCTGGCGTACTGAACCGAGCTACCAACTCATTACGGCGTTGCCGCTTTGGCCGGTCCAGTAGTCTATAGCATACCAAATGCCAGCCGTGACGAACTGACCGAGAATCAAGCCCATGAAGAAGGGCCGGGTTTTGAGATAGAGCGTCGGCCCGCCGTAGCGCAGGACGAGGGTTTTGCAGAGCCAAGCTAAGAACACACTAAAAAACATCGTGCCAAAGACGGCGCTGATCGGAAAACCCAACGGGTGAAAGGGCCACCACGATAGGTGCTGGCGAGCGGCCATCAAGAGTACCATGGCCCCGGCGCCAAGTCCTGTATAGAGCCAGTTCTCCCAATGCGGGCCATCGAGGGCTTGCAGCCGGGCGGCGGCATTGTCAAAGGGGTAGCGGGCCGCGCCGCCAAAGAAGAACGGATCGGTATTGATCCCCCCGTAGCGATAGCCTAGATCGAGAATGGCCCAGATCGAGCTAAAGAGAGTAACGAGGATGGCCAAGAGGATGCCCCAAAAGACGATGCGGCGTCCTTTTTTTATAGTCTCTTCGGCCAGCTTGAGACCATTGGCACAGGAGGCCATGACAAAGGTGAGAATGTCGCTGGCCCAGATGTAAGTGAAGGCCAAGGCCATGACGCCAGAGGAGCCAATGGTGCGGGTGCCAAAGCCGGCGACGACGAAATCCGAGGCGATCATCGGCGCGAAGATAAAGGCCAAGCCCCCTTCGGCGACGACGCGAGTAATGCCGATGAAGAGAACAAAGGCAAAAAAGAGATAGACCGGAGTGATCCAAGCCGGCAGGCCCGACTGCCAGAGCCACGCGCCCATAAAGGCAAGGCTGCCTGCCAACATCAAGAGCGCTGTCCGGTAGGGAAGGATCTCGCCGGAGTCATCGACTTCAGAAGCACCAAAGACGGCTTTGCGCCAGACTGCACACAGGTGGTCGCGGGCATTCCACAGGCCGAAGAGGACCAGCGCGACGATGGCCCCGAATCCTTGGTGGACGATGATCGAACCCGTGTAGGTACTGTAGGCTCCGAGCACGGGATCGACTTTCTGCACGCCGAGTACGTTGAAGATGCCCTGCTGGACGGTGTTGAGTAAATAGAAGAAGCACAGCCCAAAGGCTATGTCGCGGTTGACGAAGTAAGAAAAGCCCAGCATCTGGAAGCTGAGCCGGAGCGGCACTTGAATGCTGTCGCGGAAAAGTGGCACCGAACTGTCGAGATGGACGCGGGGAAAGTAGGGAAAATAGTGGTTAAGGCCATTGACGCTCTGGATGAGGGCGGGTATGGCAAAGCCGATCCACATCAGCGGATTTTTGAAAAAGGCGTTGAGTACTCCCGGGCGCTGGTCTTGTTCTTGGAGCATGGCGATAGGGAGCTGGATCAGCGGAAAAATGAGGCGTTCGTTCTCGATCCACTGTTTGCGCAAGACAACCACAATGGAAATCATCGCCACGTAGAGTGCCAGCACGAAAGGCAGCCAAAAAGCTAGCGGAGACAGCCAAAGGCCCCAAGGGATGCCCTCGCCTTGCGGCGCGCCTTCGTAGAAGTTTTTGATCTGGTCGAAGTCGTGGTGGGGGATGATCCAATCGGGGATGAGTGGATGGAGAATTTCAGCCCAGTTGTTCTCAGGGGTGGCGTAGTAGATGACGCTGGTTATATCGGGCAACAAAAAGGCGGTAAGCCCCCATTCGGGGATTGAGGTGGCGACGATCCACATGATGTAGATGAGCGCCAACTCGGCCCGGCTCAGCATCCACGAGCGGCGCATAAGGCCCAGCAGCGCGTTGCCGACAAAGACTAAAAAGAAGAAGAGAATGATGGCGGCAGGAGTATTGAAGTACGAGGCGATCCGCGAGCCGTGGAGCACCATGTTGCAGTAAGGAACGCCGGCACCAATGGCCCAAGCACCGGCGGCACCGACGAGCAGGGCACGCAGGCCGGGCCGCTGCGGAGTGGATGAAGTCGCGCTCAAATGCTCCATAAAAGACGGGCGGTTATCGGCATCTGCTGAATGGGGATAGAATATCCTCGCCCTAGAGGGCTGTCAATAAATTAGGCCCTATGGGCGGTCGCCGACGATTTGGGCGGAGAACGGGTCGAAGCACTATATGCCCAATGAGCGCAAAATTATCTCAATAGGCCGTCTAGTTTTTCTTACATTACTGACGTTACGCAGTCCCCGGCCTTCGCCGGGGCAGGCTCGGCGGCTTCCGCCCGGGGTTATTCCCGCGTACGCGGGAACCCAGTACGCCATGCGGGCGAGACGCCCGCGCACCCGACGTACGCGGGAATATAGGCCGCGCACGGACCGTCAATGGGACTTTCTGGACAGGCGGGACAAAGGATGCGGAACGTCAGTTACATTACGAGAGCTATCTTAGCCCATGCGTGATGCAAACCGGGTGAACGCCATGAATTTTGCCATCTATCTTCGCGCCCTCCTAGGTGCGGTATTAGCAAGTGCGCTAGGCACTCTTCCGACAGCAGCGTTAGATACGCTGCGGGTTGGCATCGGCGGGAACGTCTCTTGGACAGGGGAGACCACATACGCCGATCTGTCCCCGATTCTGCCCGAGTACAAAGTGAACCGACAATTTACCGAGATCGGCAATGTACCGGGCAACCTGATTGACTTGACCAACTTACAGGTTGTAACGCCGCGCGTGTTGGTTAAGACCGTGGTTGATGTAGAGCCCGATTTGCTAGCGGGCCAACTGGCGTTGGTCGAACAGTTGTTGCTCAACCAGCTTGAGCCACTGGCGGGAGTGACACAACTCGAGACGGCGACGCAGGGTTTTTTGTCGGTGATTTCGGTGGATTTTGCTCCAGAGGTGAAGCTGGACGCGGCGACGGAGCAGGTGGAAGCAGCGGTTGACGCCATCCGTTCGACGCAGGTGGTCCGTCAAGTGCAAGGAGAGACGGAGGCCGGCGATCCTAATTTGGAGTGCCGCGAAGAGAGCAGGCGCTTTGATTCGACCGCCGATATCACCGACGATTGGGGTGACTGCGAGACGATTTTTCAAGGCGGCATCCGGGCCGATTGTTACCAGACGATCTGTCGCAACCTGACCACTGGCGACCAGACGAGTAGGCCGGGCCGGCTACAGGGGGGGGGCAAGCTAGTCGCCCGGCGTGCGATCCAGCAGGGGCTGAAGCTACCTATAGGCACCGACCCCGTGGTACTGCCGGTGGGCCTAAGTCCAGATCACGTGGCTCGGGGCGAAAACGTAGCCCAGCGGGCACTGGGGTGGGGGGGCCGGATCACCGCACCAGCGATCAAGGATGTGGCCGCAGCCGACTTGGAGGCGACCTTGTTGGAACTGATCGCGCCAGGCGGGGGCGAAGATGCCTTTTCGCGCAAGGGGATTTTCGGCGCATTGGGGACCTTTATCGTGTTGGATTTGGGCAGTCCGATCGGCGTTAATCGCATCCGCTTTTACCCGCGCAACACCGTGCAGAGCGCACCGCAGTATCCCTTCCAGAACGATTTTATTCGCCAGTTTGAACTACTGCTCCACGACGGGCAAGACTTGGTCCTCGACGGCACCGGTCGGCTAGTCCCGCAGCTCGAGGACTTCGAAATTCTGCTGCGCAGCACTGAAAACGAAGACCAAGTAGTAGATGTCCAAGTACAACCTGCCCGTCCAGTGCGCTTCGTGCGCATCAAATCCACCTCGTCTTTTCCCTATGAGATCGACGAATTAGAAGTCTATGGCCAAGGTTTTATGGGCCGTAGCCGCTACATTTCCCACGTTTACGATCTGGGGGGGCCGGCCACTTGGGGCAACATTAGCTGGCAAACGCGCCTTATTGACCTGCGCAGTGGTACTGTCGCTAGCCTCGACGAGGCGGTGCGCCAAGACTGTACGACGCAACGCGATACCTTTTCCACGGCGGCGGATGTCCCCGATGACTGGGGTGAGTGCGATACGGCTTCGCTCTACCTCCCCGGCCAGGGCTATACCACGGTGTGGATGTGCTTTCAGACAGCCTGCCGCGATAATACCACCGGGGACATCATCCGCTTTCCCGGGCAGACGGCTGGCAAGCGGGTGGCAGCCAAACCAACGGTCGGCGAGCCATCGCAGATTCTAGTCCGCACTCGCACCGGGAGCGATCCCAACCCATTGCTCTACTATCGCCGGGATGTGCAGCGAATCGGCGAAGATGAGCGATCCACTTCGCTGATAGATCCAGAAGCACAGCTAGGCCGCGACGAGTACTTGCGCCTAGCACCCGATTTAGAGGCTTCGCCGCCGCGAATATGGGACAAAGGAGAAATCGGCGAAGATCTAGAAAACTGGAGCCCTTGGTCGGCTCCTTATTTGCGCGGAGACCAAGCGGGTGGAACCCCGATCATCTCGCCTGGGCCGCGGCGCTTTATCCAGTTTTCGATTGATTTTCTCAACGACGATATCGACGCGACCAAGATCGTTGAGCAATTGTCAATTGAGTATCTGCGACCTCCCATAGCCGACGATCTGATCGCCGAGATCTACCCGCGCGAAGTGGAAGTCTCCGAACCGGTGAATTTCACCTATGCAGTGCGGGCACTGATGAATATCGCGGGAGTCAAGGGATTCGACACCTTTGAAATTCGGACACCTACGCGGGTTTTGGGCATTGATCGAATCGAGATTGTGGATGGGGCGGATACCATTGCAGAGCAGGCATTAAACGCCGATGTGATCCTCGATCAGCGAGGTGTGCCGATGGTGCGGACTGAGGAAGGTCCAGTACAGGAGTTGCCCTACTCAACGGTCTCGGCAGCGGGGGATACCTTTGCCATCCAAGCCATAACCGACCGCAACTTCATCGTCCGCTTTCCCCGGATTGAGCCGTCGGCCGGTGGCGGCGAGCGTCTTTTGAAAATTCACTTCCGCGGGCAGGTACTGCTCTATAGCACCCTGTTCCGCGGCCAAGCCATTCTCTCCACCCAGCCCGGAAGCATCCAGCGGATTACCCCGGGAAACGCCGCGCTGTTGGGGGAGGGCGACCTGCCGACGACGTCGGGCATCACCGTGCTGAGTCCGGGTATTACCGAGGGCAGTCTAGTCGGGTCTTTTGCCTTGGCCCCTAATCCTTTTACGCCCAATGGGGATGGGATCAACGACCAGCTAGGGCTGAGCTATGACATAGTAGCCGTGACGCGCGCCGCCAAGGTCCAGATACAGGTCTTCGATCTAAGCGGGCGCTTGATGCACACGCTCTACGAAGGCACCGACCTAAGTGGACGCTACGACCGAACCACTCAACCTGAGCTAGCTTGGGACGGGCGCACCCAAGAAGGTCCAGTGGTGTCGCCAGGGATCTACTTGGTTTACATAGAAGTCACCGGGGATTCAAAGGCCAATCGGCGGGCGGTCCCAGTAGCGGTGGCCTACTAATCGTCAAAACATTCCTTTGAACTGTTGACGCCATTGGTCCTTGAGAACCTCGAGGATCGCTTGCTGGCGCTCTTCGACGTAGTACTTCTTGAAGCGATCTAGATTTTTTGTTCCTGCCAACGTGTCGCCTTGGATGACCCGCAGATGACCGACCATTCGGTTGGCCTGCACGTGTTCGGGCTGTATTTCGAGAATGGCTTGCGCCTGCGCTAGGGCCTTGGTGCCCTCGTGTTGGGTCGCGTAGTGAGTGGCCAAAAGCCAGCGGGGTGCCACTAGATGAGGATGGGCAACGATCAAGCGTTTGAGTTGGACCTCGGCCGCGGTGAACTCATCGGCCGCCAAGAGCAGACGGGCTAGGCGGAGACCGGCTTCGGCATGGGTGGAGTCGCGTTGCAGGACCGCTGCGTATTCGCGTCGGGCTAGGCCCGGCCGATCCAAGGCTTCTGCCAACTGACCCAACTGGTAGCGGAAGCGCAACGAGTCGGGAGCTTGGCCGACGAGGGCTCGATAGAGGGCAGCAGCCTCGTCGAATTGGTCGAGTTGGATATGGGCGTAGGCCAGCCGTTCCTGTACCGCTTTTTGCTCTACGGCCGCAGCCTCGTCGAGCATTTTTTGGTATTGAACGATTGCTTCCGCGTAGCGACCAGCGTGCAGGAGGGCGTTGCCCAAGGCATAGCGGGCCTCGGGATGGCTCGGATAGCGGACGACGAAATTTTGGTAGGCGGCGATGGCCCGGTCGTAGCGGCCTCGCCGTGCGTATAAGGCCCCGATATTGAAGCGGGCCTCGCGGATCTCCGGGTCGAGGGCGAGAGCCTGTTCATAGGCGGCGATAGCGTTGGCCAGCAGGCCCTTTTGCTGATAGACGAAGCCTAGTCGATGCAAGGTTTCGGCATCGCCGGCCATGTTCATCGAGCTGACGCGGAAGTTGCCGGCCACCAAAAGGACTACCAAGGTGAAACTGGCTACAGCCAGTTTCACCTTGGCGCGTAGGCAGCCGAAGCGGTAGAGCACACTGACGGCATAGGCGGCAAAAAGTAGCAGAGGCGGTACGACCGGCAAGCGGTAGCGTGCGGTTGGAAAGAATAGGATGACGGATAGGGCATAGACGATGATGTAGAGGAGTAGCAGGTCTATTTCCGCCCGGCGTTGCCCCCGATTGCAGCACACCAGCCCCATACCCAGCAAGGCCAGTGGTGCCACAACTCCAAAGGGAAAGGCAATGGTCGCCTTCCACAATAGCAGTGATAACAAGGGGGAGAAGTTGCGAGCG
Source organism: Candidatus Latescibacterota bacterium (assembly GCA_007571365.1). GTDB lineage: Bacteria > Latescibacterota > UBA2968 > UBA8231 > UBA8231. The sequence goes on along the minus strand of RKRN01000084.1, from coordinate 15,003 downwards.
TAGTAAAGGTCTTGGTTGCGACCTAGCTCTTGGCCGTGCCAGAAGAGATAGGTCTTGCGGAGCAGCAGCAGCAGCCAAGCACTTGGCTCTGCGCTGATAAAGTCGTAGGCGCGGGCAAAGAAATAGGCCGATTGGTCCGAGGCCCGAGTAAGCCCGGCTTCGGTTCGGGGTTGGCTGACCAAAGTGCGCCACGCTGGACCGGGCGGGATGCGAGTCGTCTCCTCGTAGTTGGCATTGTTGCCTAGGTAGAAATTGATCCCCCCGTTGGAGGAAATCAGCACCCAATCGTCGCCGATCAGGTAGTTGCGCAGGGCGACGGGCGTGATGACCAGCGAGGCTCCCAGCAATAGGGGTAGAGCGTTTAGCAAGCGCCGTGGCCATGGCAACGCCCGACCAACGACGATCACCCAGAGCAAGGCCACAGGTAGAAAGAGCAGGATGTTGGCCACAGTAAGGGCGGCCAAGCCCAGACAGCAGCCGGGGACTAGGAGCCGGCGCGGACGACCAGCCATGGCCCACGGCAGGGTCAGCAAAAGCAGTAGATTGAAGAAAAGAGCTAGGGTCGGCGGCAGGAATTCACCCGCGAAGAAGATCAAAGGGCCGTAGAGGGCGGCCGCAACGGCGGCGGCAAACCCTAAGCGAAAAGAAAAGAGGCGCCGGCCGATCTGGTAAATCAGGACGCAGTTGAAGGCACTGATGGCAGCTTGGACGAGACGGGGTAAATAGTAGCCAGGGGTGAAGAGCGCGTAGAGCACCCCTAGGAAATAAGGATAGAGCGGCGGTTGCCAAAAGGGGGCGTCTCCACCATCCCAGTGCCCCTGTACCGCCATGCGTTCAGCCGCGTCCGCGTAGGTTTTTGCATCGACTAGCGGATAGTCAAAAAAGGGGCTTGTCTGGCTTTGTTGTACATAGAGGAGGCGCACCCCCAACGCCGCGAGCCAGAGCCCCCCTCCGACCAGCCAGCCCGATCGCCCCATCGCACTCAATCAAATGCCCAGACCGGCGTAAACCGTGATAAAGCCTTCGGTGATGGTCCGAGTCTTCAGCCCGGGGTCTTGGAAGTCGCGCACATCGAGTTTCATGCCAACTTGGGTTGTCAGCACGTAGCCTTGGTACTCGGCCACGTTGGAAATCTGGGTAGCTGAGATAAAAGACTGGAAGTTATTGATGTCGTCGTCCAAGTCCCGGAAGAGCACGTATTCGACGCCACCAGCAAAAGTGGTGCTACGGAGGAAGGGCACCTCGGCAATGAGGCCGAAAATCTCGGTCACTTCTTTGCGTTCTAAGCGCAAAAATAAGTCGTAGGTCTGACGCCGAAATTCGCTCTTCCAGCGCGGCATAAGCCGCAGGGTGCCGATCGTGCGGAGATACTCGGCTTTGTTGACGAAGCCGAAGAAGAACTCGTTGGGATCGAGGCCAAAGGAAGTGCGGGCCGAGCTATCGAGACGCTGATGCCAGAGGTCGTATTTGAGCAAGTTCTTGATGGTTAGGTCCGTGATGGGCGAATAGGTATGGCCGATGAAGAAGCCGTTGTACCAAGTGTCGCGCCCAAGCATCGGATCAATAACTTCGACGTTGCGATCGTCGCGCAAGGTATTGCGATTGTTCCATTGGAGGAGGTCGTCGGCAATATCGTCCTTGATGCTCTTGGTCATTTCCATGATCCGCAGACGACCCCAGCGGGCGTGGTCGATATCCAGAGTCAACATGGCATAGGAGGTGTAGTTGCGCTGGTCAGAAGTGATAAGCTCGTCGCGCAGATGCCCCACAGTGAGGCGCAACTGCGGCGCGAGGTGAGCACCGACATAGATGTTGAAGCCGCGATGATCGCGCTGGTAGGGGAAGTCGGGGCGGTTGTCGTTTTCAAACCGGTCGATCCAAGTGTTGTTGTTGGCGTCAATGCCGTAGAGGAACTCTGGTCGTTCGACGTGCTGCCGTAGGAACGGCTCTTCGTAGTCGGGGATTAGGTTGATTACCCGGCCGTTGTCGTTCTGGTTGTAGTCGGGGATGAAGTCGTTGTTCTCGTCCCAGCCGGGAAAGACCGCTGGATCGGTGACTAGCGCGTCGTTACGGCCCCAATCGGGGACCCGATCTTGGTCGTCATTGTCCTCGACGAAGTCAACCAAGAAGCGCTCGATATTGCCTGGGGCGCCGTTTTCAAAATAGCCCGAGGAGTAGTCGATAAACCCGTCCTGTTCGGCGACGTACACGGTGGTGGCGTAGTCTGGATCCATGTGGAAGAACTCGCCAAACAGGAAAAAGGGATAGGCAACCTTCGACAGATTGGCCATCCAAGCAGTAGCTGAGGGCTTGTTGGATGTGCCCGACGAGGTGTTGTGATCGGTGTTGCCTTGGTCATTGCTCGGATAGGGGTATTTGCGGTAAACCCGACTGTTGTCGAATTCGCCGTAGAAATTGAACCCTTTGACGTCGTTGAATTCGGCGGTGAAACCAAAAATCGAGGTGGCGGTTGGTAGGCCGTATTCAAAGGAGACCACTTTGAGGTTGGTGTTGTCTTTGACGTTGCCTGCGGCGCGGGCCATCAGCAGGAAGACGGGGTCGTCGTTGCGGCCAGTTTGGCGGTTGGAGGTGACTTGCACCTTGTAGTCATTGCCCAAAACCAAGTCGAATTGGACCTTGCGAATCTGGGTCTTGTCTTGGGGTGCTGTGAGCAGGTAGTCGCTGCGGTTAAAGTCGTAGCGCAAGCGGATCTGCTCGTTGCCGTCGGCGGAAATGAAGCCCTCTTGCGGGAAGCCGCCTTCGATGATCGGCTCGAAACCTATTTCCTTGCCACGCACTTGGGTCCCGTCGAGGTACGTAATGACGATGTCGGACCCGGCGGGAAAGAAGGCGGCCCCGCCCTCGTTATCGGCCGGAGAGTCGTCGCTGAGCAAGACTTCGATCCAAGCAATTGCCTCGGCCTTCTGGTCAACCGTCAGTTCCCCGCTGAAAGGGTTGCCGCCAAAGCCTTCAGTGAGGGTGTTGGACTGGTGGGCGTTGACGAAGGTGAAGCCCAAGGTGGTGAAGTCGCCGATCTGAACTGTGGTGCGCCCTCCCATCAAGGACGTGTTGTTGGTGCGATTGATGCCCTCGGCAAAAGTCGAGGATCCGCCCGACTCACTCAGCCGCGAATAGAGGGCGGTCAGCATGTACTTATCGGTGGCGATGTCGAATTGGACGCCGTCGAAATCCGGTTTGGAGAAGGTCATCGGCGTCAGGGTGGTGCGCAGGCCGTTGGCAATGGTCAGGGCATAGTGGTACTGACCCTTGGAGTCGGAGGCGATCACTACGTTGCTAAACCAACTGCGGAAGCGATCGTCCTTGAAGAGTTGGTTGCCTTTCTGGAGGGGTTGGCGCTGATCGTTGTTGTAGATGAGCCAGCCCCGCCCGACGAAGTTGCCGAAGAAGTCGTAGAAATAGTCGCCTTCGAGAGCGGTACCAACGTAGCGCTGGTAGTGCTGGCGGGCGTAGTTGGAGTACTCCCACTGCTGCCAGCGGTACTCGTTGTAGAGCTCCTGCGGGATGTACCAACGACGCACGGCCGGGTCCAAAGCGTCAAAGAGGACGCCTGCTCCCTGGGGCTCAAAGGTGGTGCGCCCCCCCCTCTGGACGCCCAAGCGGCTACCGTAGGTTTGGGCGCAGGCCTGATCTGCGATGCCGATTAGGAGGCCCAGCACCAGTAAGACAACACAGATTTTCATAGCCGGATTCCCTCGTGTAGGGTGGTGCTTATTGGAGAAATGCTTGATAACTGATGTTACGCAGTGGCTGGTTATCGTCGCCCTCTTGCTGGCCCCCGGCGTCATTCCCGCACAAGAACGTCACCCCGTGCTCAGACGCGGGGCGGGAATCCAGCCTACCCGCACGAGCGGCCAACCGGCGGCTCTATATGCCTGCTTACGCAGGCAGAACAAACGCGGCGGAACGTCAGTTGATAATAAAAAGGCGATGGGCTGGGTAGCCCACCGCCCTTAAAAAAACGATGCTGCGGACGAGTCTTACTGCTGGAACTGGGCCTTGATGCGGCCCCAAGTGTCGGACTCAACGGCACTGGGGGTCGGCGCAGCACCCCAGTCAATGGAGTCGTCTAACTCGCTCATAACCATGTCGTTGTCGGCGCGGCAGCAGCTGTTGGGCGAAGTCTGCCAAAAGCCCTGATAGGTGGTGCCCGGCTCGTCGAAGTCGCCGAAGGTCCAACTCATGGCGATGATGTCGCCATCGGAGAGGTCGGTCAATTCGGCCGCTTCGCGGTTACCATCGTCGGGAATGAAGTCGTAGGGTTGAATCCACATCTCGTAGAAGTACGTGCTCTCGCCGAACTCCTCTCCTTCAAAGGAGTACTCCATGGCCCAGTTGTCGCCGTTGAACGGATCGGTGCGCCACTCAAAATCGGGCAAAAACTGGCCCCAGCTACCGCCGATGGGCGGAACGCCGAAGTTGAAGGACTGCTTGACGATGCCGCCCTCACTGCCCGGGGCATAGGCTCCGCCGCCGTCGGCTTCGGGGTGCGTCGGGGCAATGTAGATTTCCCAAGCGTCGTCGGTCCAGAACTGGGCCGGATCCTCGCGGTCCGTGTTGTGGATATTGTCGAAAACCTCGGCCATCAGGTAGAGGCGGTTGTTGTTGTCGTTCCAGCCGACGATCTGGCGGACGCTCAGATCGCTGACGTCGATCTCGCCGCGCAGCTTGCCGTAAACTGAATCTGAATACATGTCGTTGCCCACTTCGTACGGCACCTGCGGAATGACGCTCCACTCCGAGATGTCGCCATCGACATTGGGCAAATTCTCGTCGGGAAACTGCACGGCAAAGAGAAACTCACCCGGCGGGAAGTGGCTATAGGTTGGCGTAGCCAGTCCCACTACTAACAGAGCGATGAAGAAAGTCAATACATTGCGCATGTTGCACCTCCTTATAGGTGAGCGCGAAAAATGACGAATCTAGGCGAACCAGAGGTTTAACGAACCGCTTGCTAAGCATGTAGTGTACAAAATGTATATATACAGTTCAACTATAAAATGCGCGGTGCTACGGCTGGAGCAGTGAGCGGAGTCGTGCGGCCTCGGGATGCTGGGGGGCCAAGCGCAGCAAAGTCTGCCAAGCCGCGGCCATGTTGTGCGAATCACCTGTCTTGCGGTAGAGTTCGCCCAAGAGATAATAGGTGCTTGGGTTGTCTGGGTCCAAAGTGCGTGCGGTCTGGTAGGCCTTCATGGCCTTAGCAGACTGGCCGAGGTGCTGATAGGCCCGGCCGAGATTAAAGGCGGCGCGGGCGTGGTCGGGCGATTGCTGCCGCGTTTTTTCGTAGTGGAAAATCGCGGCGGCATGGCGGCCCATTTTCTGGTGGGCGAGGCCAGTGTTGTAATGCGCGCCCGCGTGATCGGGATTGAGTTCTAGGGCAGATCTGAAGGCCCGGATGGCCGCGTGGTATTGGCCTTCCGCATTGTAGAGCAGCCCTAAGTTGTAGTAGAGAGGGAGCCGGTGCGGGTTGATGGCAATGGCCTGTTTGTAGTGCTCAACCGCGCCTTGGACATCGCCCTGCTGATAATGCGCGTGGGCCAGATTTTCGCGGGCCCTAGCGTTTTGGGGATAGTGGGCGACGACCGCGGAAAACAGCGCGTAATCGCTGGCCCAGTCGCGGTTGCGGTCCATGGTGCGGACGGCCATTAGCAAAAGAACGACCGCGACTAGGGCAAAGCCAGCGATGCGATAGCACCGGGCCATCTGTTCCAAAGCCCAAGTCTTTGCGCCTATTCCTACGAGGAGTGCCAGCGCCGGCAGGACCGGATGCAGGTAGCGCTCGGCCATACCGCTGGGGGCCAAAACCAAAAAATTGGCAGCGGGCAGGAAGGCGAGCCAGCCAAAGGCCGCGGCGAAGACCAAAGGCGGCGAGGAGGCACGATAGGGCAGATAGAGGAGTGCCCCAGCGGCAAGGAGGCCGGCGATGAAGTAGAGGTCGAGCGGCGTCTGCACCAAAGGGATGGAGGCGTAGGAGTAATCGGCTGAGAGGTGGAGCGGAAAGACGATCAGCAGTACGTAGCGGAATAGGATCGCCGGCAGGGTCAAAAGCCGCGAAACCGCATCGGCGTCGGCGAGAAAGTTGGCCGAGACGAGTGCCGTCGCCTCGGTCGCATTCCAACGCAAGGCCAGGGCCAAGGCTAGCACTAGGGCATATCCCCAATGGTGCCCGAGCCATGCGCGGGTGAAGGTAAACAAGTGTCGTGCTGAGCGGGCGGGCGCGGCGCACAGCGCGTCGTAGCAATAGGCGACGGCCGGCAGGACAAAGCCGCTCTCTTTGGACAAAATGCTGCAACCATACAGAAACCACGCCAGTACCCGCCCGCGATACGTCCGGGCGCGTATATGGCAAAGCAGACCAGCTAAAAAGAAAAAGCTCATAAGCAGATCGCCGCGCGAAGAGATCCAAGCAACCACCTCGGTTTGCAGCGGATGGAGGGCGTAAAACAGGGCGGCCAACAGCGCGGCGGATTGCCGGGCGAGGATGTGGTAACTTAGCTGAAAGACCCATAGGGCGTTGAGGAGGTGGAAGAGGAGGCTGTTCAGGTGGTAGCCTAGCGGCTGGTCGCCATAGCAGTAGAAGTCCCAAGCCAGCGAGAGCAGGGTTAAGGGCCGGTAGAGATCGGGGTGAATACTGCTTTGCAGGAAGACGGCTAGCGGGCGAAACTGGCGGACTAGTGAGCTACTCAGATAGGCCGCGTCATCAAAGACAAAGCCGTTGCCCAAGGCATTGAGGTAGCACAGGACACCCGCCAAGACGATCAGCAACCAGCATTTAAGTGTATGGACCGCAGGCATGGACCAAGACTTGAGGATCGGGGCCGTTTCGACTATATATACTCGCGGCAAAAAAGAAGGGCAATGAGGCACTTTGAAATTTTAGGCAATAGATAAAGAGGCCGAATGTCCTAAGAAGTTCAAAGTGCCCACCCCCGCAGGAAGTATAGGCATGAAGATGAGTAAGGGTAAACAGCAAGCGGCATGGCGAATGGGGAGTCTGCTCTTGGGCTTACTGGTCGTTTTAGAGGCCTGCGGCAAACAGGAAGAGGAAGCAATCGTCGCCATAGTGGGGCAGAAAGCGATCCACGCCGAGGAGCTACGGCGATTCGTGCTCAACCTGTTGCCAGGTCTCTATACCCACAAGCAGGGCCAACAGGCACGAGAAGACTACCTGCAGAGCTTGATCGACCAAGAATTACTGCTACTGGAGGCGCGTAACCGAGGTCTGGAGCAGGACGCGCAAGTGGTGGAGAAGCTGAGCAATAAGCAGCGGAAGTACATCGTCTCGGTGCTGCGTCAGCGCGAGATCGCGCCGCTAGTACAAGTAACCGAAGAGGATATCCGCCGGCACTTTGAGGAACTCGGCCTAGCGCGCGAGCGATTTTTGGCTGCCATCGTGGTCGCCAGTCAGCAAGAGGCCCGCCAACTGCAGCAGCAGCTAGCGGCCGGGGCGTCTTGGGCCGATTTGGCCCGGGCGCATTCGCTGGATAGCCAAGCGGCTGAACGCGCGGGCGAGGTGGGTTTTCTCAATCGCTCGCTAGCTGAGCGGATGGGCATACCTGTGGCGATTTTCGATACTCTCGCAGCGGGGGAAGTCTCGCCTCCGCTAGCGCGCGGTCGGTCCTATCAACTCATTCGCTTTATCGGCGAGCAGCAGGCCGAATTGGCAACCCACCAAGCTGCGTTGCAAGCCCAGTTAATGAAGTTAGGCCAAATGGAAGTTGAGGAGCGCAAGGTGGAAATGCTGGCCTACGAGTTGGGCTGGGCCATGGATGCGGCCGGCCGCCAGATTCTCGCGGCGCTGGCGGCGAATCCGGCGCAGCAGATGCAGCACTTGAGCGCGGCCGAGCGCAGGATAGCACTTTTCAGCTACAAAGGCGGCCAAGTCAGCGTAGACGAGTATCTTCACACGCTAAAGCTACACCGGATACACGCGCGTAAAGCACTGGTGGACAGTGCGTTTATCGCCGCGATTGCCCGCCGCTTTATTCGGCCCGAAACCATGCTGGCCCACGCGGCTATTGAGGCGGGCATCCCGCACGAGCCAGCCGTCGTCGCTTGGGTGGAGGATGCTAAAGAGGAGCTTTTGTTGACCCGCTTGCGCCAAATGGAGGTCAGTGACAAGGTCGCGGTCGAGGACGAGGCGGCCCGCCGCTATATCGACGAGCGCCCCGAGCAGTTTTTGCTGCCGGAGCGCATCTGCTACGAGGAACTCATTGTTCCCGCCAAAGAAGAAGCTGCACAACTCGCAGAAGAATTGGACAACGCGGCCGATCTTCTACAAATGGCCCGGCAGCGCGGTTTCAACGTGCGACCGCGGCAGCCAGACGGCCTAGTCTGCATGATCAGCCCCAACAAGGTCGTCTATCCCAAGCTCTGGCCCGCGCTGCAAGAGGCACCGTTAGATGCGTTGCGCGGCCCAGTGGAGACCCGCGACGGATACATTTTCTTTAAGGTAATGCGGCGCCAAGAAGCCCAGCCGGAACCAGCGGACAAGGCCTTGCGGCGGGCGCGGGCTTCGCTAGTCCAGCGCCAAGAGCGGATGCGTTTCGACGAACTAATGGACCAGTTGCGGGCCAAGTACCAGAATCAGGTGACCGCGTTTGCCGACCGGCTAGCCGCGGCGTTGCCGGACGCGCTCTTGGCTAGCTTGACTCAACCGCCGCAAAAACAGATTGAAACCCCCTGATTTAATGATTAAAATCCAGCTACTACGTCTTCGTTGCTGCCGGAGGGAGCCAGCCATGTCGAAGTCATTCGCATGTAGCCTATACTTGCTCAGTTTTGTCGCGTTGATCCATACGCAGACCAATGCCCAAACAGGTTTTAGCCTCTCGGCCAGTGGGCTTTCCGTTGACCGGGCCGAGCATTGGGAAGCGTGGACTCGGCCCAAACACGGAGTAGAAATCAATCCACACACGCACTTGGTGCGCCCGCGCACTATCCGCAGCGAAATCAACGCCGTGGCGGGAATGGACCAGTTTCAGACCCTCATCGGCGATCAGAAGGCCTACGAAAAACTGCTCAAGGACCTCGGTCGTGCCGACCTCCCCACGCCGTTCAACATCCGCACCGCGCCCGCAAGCGTAGCCGGCGTACCCATCGTGCATCTGAAGGCCAACTCAAAAAAGGGTATCGAAGTGGGCGATCCGGTCATTTGGTACTACTACCACGGGGGCATCAAGTACACGCCCAACAACCCCGAGTCCGCGGCTTTCGTACTCGATGGAGATCCGCGGACGTATTGGGAGCCCAGCAGCGCGGTAGATCGCACGACCTATGAGACGCTCCCTGAAGACCAACGCGGGCCGATTTACTACTTCGCCCGGGATGAGGCGGGTGAGCGGCGGGTGAATCGCACAACCTACGAAGCGACTAGCAGGACCGATAGGCGAATCGAATATCACAGTCGTTCGTTTGAGAACTGGTACATAGATATCGACTTAGGGCGGCTGGTCGCAGTCTCGCGGATTGTGCTGCGCTTTGTCGATCCAGAAATGGGCGAGCCGTTCCGCCAAGTCCGCATCCTCGGTACAGCCTCCGACCTACGCGACGCGCCACTCTCGCTCATTGAGCGCACGATCGTTCCCAACGAAGATCAGACGGTGTTGGAGTTCGATCTAGACCCCGACGCCGCCGGATTCTTCCGGCAGTTGCACATTGTGCGGATCGCCATCACCGACAGCCGATTTGACAAGTTCCGCCCGGTCTCGGAGGCCGAGTTTATGGCCCTGTCGGTGGAAGACCAAGGGGGGATCGACTACCACATTGTCAACGCAACCGGCAGCGAGACCAAGGTAGAAGAGGATATCTTCTCCCAAGTTGACCCCCAGCGCCAAGGTCGGCTGATCTACTATCAGCGCGAGCGGCCTCGGTTAGCCGATATTGAGGTTTGGAGCCAAGGCGATAACATCGCGTTGGGGATCGTCGACGGCGGCGGTAGTGTGGACCTGACCGGTACCTTTGCGGGTACCCCCGGCTTTGACGGGCGCTACGAGAGCAACTACTTGCAGCTAGTCTGGTCGCCAGACCCGCGCTTTGACAATCGCGGCGTGTTGACCTTAGACCTAGGGGCCAGATTCTGGCTGAACTACTTCCGCATGGTCGGCGGCATCAGCGGCGTCGATGAGATGGTGCTGCGTGCTTCGGACGGTACGCGGGATGCCAACGGCAACCTTGAGTGGGAAGAAATTCACCGCCAGCAGGGCGGTACGGTTGAGCAGGGCTTTGACGAATTGCTGCAAGTCCGCTATCTGACCTCGCAGATATTCTCCTCGCAGGCGGGCCGGGCCGGCGGCTACAATACCGGCGACCGCATCCGCGAATTCCAGCTCTTCGGCCAAGGCGCCCCGTCGGAAGTCACCCTGACTTCGCCGATAATCGAGCTGCCAAGCGCGGTCCTGCTAGGCCGCATTGAGTGGGAAGCTGACATTCCCGATCCCGACCTAGCGCAGGTGGAGATCCGCACGCGCACGGGCGACCGGTTGATCGAAGTGACCGAATACTACGGCAGCGGCGGCGAGCCTAAGACCGAGGCTGAATACAATAAGCTACCCAAGGGATTTCAGGGGCCGGTCGTCTCCCGCATCAAGCCCGGCGGCGGTTGGAGTAGTTGGAGTCAGCGCTATGCACACTCGGGGGAGTTGGTCGCCTCGCCTAGCCCCAGACGCTATATGCAAATACAGGCCCAGCTACTTTCTACCGATCCCGAAGTCGCTGCTTCGCTTCGCTCGATGCGGGTGCAGTTCATGCCGCCGGTCGCTGGCCGGTCGCTGGCCGAAGTCTGGCCCAGTGAGGTTCCCTTCGGCGAGGAACGCGACTTTTCACTCTTTATCAATCCGTCTTTTGTCGAAGACCAGCCTGGGGGCCAGCCGAGTCGCCGCTTTGACGACATTCTAATCAATGTCGATCCGATCCCCGCAGTTGAGGTTTTTGAAGTGCGTCTAGGCGATGAACAAGCGCACCGCTTCGCCGAATCAGGCTCGCGCCAAGACCCAATAAGCGGGGAACGCACGCTTTGGTTTGCCGAGCCGGACGGGCGTCGTTACCAAGCGTTGCTGAACGCCGTCGGCGATACCGTCAAGGCGTTTTTCCCCGGCGATACCGAGGTGCTCTTGCGGTTGCCGGAGAAGGTTACCTTGCAGCCGCAACGGGATGACTCGAGGACGTACTACCGCGCAATTGTCGAAGAAGGCGATGAAGTGCCCGTAGATGCCGACGGGCGTCTCCTCAACGAGTTGACCTATTTGGGACTCCCCTTTGAAGAGCAAGGCCGCGTCGTTTACTTCGCGGTCACCGGCCGAGACGCCGAGGGGCAAATCATAGAACAAGCGGTTTCCAAGACGGACTTTCGGGCGTTGGAGGATTCGCTCAAGGGGTCTGTTCGCTACTTTCGTCGGCTTCTAGGCAAAGGGGGACAGTTCCCGTTCGACCAAGACGGCGAGCCACTAAATGAAAGTGCCTACAATGCCTTGCCGCGAGCCGAGCGCGGTGCGGTGGTGGCAGCAGGGGAGATGGTACAGGTGCGCTTCAAGGCGCGGGTCTTGCTCAACGGCAGTACCGTTGATGTGTCGATCCGCGACTCGGCGCACCCGGAATCGTGGCAGCAAGTAGATCCTGGCGATGCTACCACTGCGACGCCGAGTACCTCGCTAAGCATCTCAGTGCCCTTCTCTTCGCGGGTAATCCAAGAGGCGACCATTGCTCCCAATCCCTTCACGCCTAACGCCGATGGGGTCAACGACCAGACCGAAGTTCGCTTCGCCATTGGCAACCTCAATGCCGCACGAGCACTACAGGTGCAGATATTCGACTTGAGCGGCCGGCCGATTTGGCAAGAGCAGCGCCATAGCTTTGGCGAGCAAGTGATGCACTGGGACGGGCGCGACGCACAGGGGGCACCGGTGCCTCCCGGACTCTATCTGTGCCGAATTGAGGTGGATGTAGATGCACAAGGGGCCTCGCACCAAGTTGCCCAGCGAGTGATTGCAGTAGCCTACTAAGGGCCGCTGTCCGGCGGACGGATGCAGAGCAAAGTGCTGGCCCTAAATCTGCTATCCACGCTCGCGGGGTTGGGCTTGCTGGCTGGGATCGAAGGCATTTTGCAACTTTGCGACTTCGGCCCCTCGCCCCGTCTTTTCGCGTTGGCGGAGACCGCTGGCGAAAAAGTCTATACCGCTAATCGAGACGTCACTTACCGCTTCTTCCAGCAGCCATATCGGCGTTCCTCGCCGCTAGTGTCGAGCTTTGCGGCTGATAAAGCACCCGGCGTAGTGCGCGTATTCGCCTTGGGTGCTTCAACCCTCGTTGGTTTTCCCCATCCGGTTTCGGCTGCTTTTCCCCACTACCTAGAGAAAATGCTTCCTGCTGCGTACCCCGAGCGGCGCTTTGAGGTGATCAACTGCGGAATCACCGCGCTCAACACGTTTTGCCTAGTGGATTTTATGCGCGAGATCGCCGACTACGATCCCGACTTGGTCATTCTCTACGCGGGGCACAACGAATTCATGGGGCCTTACGGAGTTACGACGCCTTTTGTCCGCGTGGGCAACGACCGCATGATGATCCGCTTCCTGATGTTTTTACAACGCTCGCGCATCTACTACTACTTAGGAGAGTTGATCGCACTCGGGCAGCGTTGGATCCAACCCGAGGCAGGAACTGCATCCTTCGGCTTGCATCTGGCACGGGAAGAGATCGGTCCGCTTGACGTGGGCTACAGGAAGACAGCGGAAAACTTTCGCGCCAATCTCGAAGAAATCGTCCTCATCGCCGCCGAGCATGAGATTCCGCTGTTGTTGTCGACCTTAGTTGCCAATCTCAAGGACTTCCATCCGCTGCGCTCAGCGTGCGACGCGGCGACGCCAGAGATAGAGGCGTTGACCGCGGCCGGGCACTGGACCGCGGCCGAGCGACAGGCGCGAAACGCCCTGCGCGAAAATCCCTACTGCGCCAATCTCCACTTTACTTTGGGGCGGCTGCACTATCTTCGTGGCGAATACGGCGCGGCCAAAGCCGCCTTTACCCGGGCGCGAGACCTAGATCGCTTGCCTTTCCGCGCTCCGACGCTTTTCAATCAGATACTCCGCGAGGTGGCCAGCTCGAAGGGAGTATTGCTCTGCGAAGTGGAAGCTGCTTTCTCGGCGGCGGCGCCACACGGCATCGTCGGCAGCGAGTTGATCTCCGAATACGTACATCCGACCGTCTTTGGCCATTACCTCATTGCCCGAATCATGGTCGAGACCCTAACGGCGAATTCGCCAACCGGGCCGTGGGGGGCGTCCGCTGCGCTAGGGGAATACGAGGACTATCGGCCCAGCTATCCGCCGTTGGAAGAGGTTTGGCGGCGCAACGACCTGATGCTCTTTCTCAAACGCATGCCCTATAATGTGCCCCCGGCGGCACTCAGCCGCCGGCTGTCAGAGCTACTGGCGGCACAAGTGGCCGCGCTGCTGCACCTGCCAGACGCCGAGCGCCGCCAGTTCATTGAGCAGGGCGGACTGCGGTTTCTGCGGCGGATGCTTGAGGAATTGCATCTAGGAGACCGCCCATCCCTGCAACGAGCACTAGCGGAGGTAGCCGATGGGTTTTAACGCCGTGCTGGCCGCGCTGCTGAGCCTGTGGGGGTGGGGATGTGCGCCCGAGCCTGTGGTGCCCGCCGTGCGCTTTGCGGACGTGACCCAAGCGGCGGGGCTAGATTTCGTCCACGTGTCTGGTGGCCCGCAGCAGCGCTACATTCTCGAAGCTATGGGCTCGGGGGTGGCCTTTTTCGACTACGACGCCGATGGCTGGCAGGATGTGTTTGCCGTCAATGGCACCCGGACGCAGGACGCGCCAGCGACAGGTAACCGCCTCTGGCGCAATGTTCCGGCCCCTGATGGCGACCGCGCATTTGCGGACGTGACGCAAACGGCCGGGCTAGGGCAAACGGGTTGGGGCATGGGCTGTGCGGTAGCCGACTACGACAACGATGGCGACCTCGATCTCTACGTCACGTACTGGGGGCCGAACGCGCTTTACCGCAACGAAGGTAACGGCACCTTCACCTTCGCAGAGTCCGGTGTAGGCGACCGGCGCTGGGGTACTAGTGCGGCGTTTGGCGATGTAGATTTGGACGGTTGGCTCGATCTCTATGTGGCCAACTACGTGGACTTCGACCTAGATAATCCGCCCGGCGCCGGCGAACCCTGTAGTGGCTGGAAGGGCTTGGCCGTGTTCTGTGGCCCGCACGGCTTGGACGGCCAAGCCGATGTGCTTTATCGCAATGAGGGCAACGGCACTTTTGCCGATGTAAGCGCGGCGACCGCAATAGACCAACGGGCCTACCTCGGGCTCGGGGTGCTTTTTGCCGACTACGATGGCGATGGCGACCAAGATATTTATATCGCCAACGACTCAACCCCCAACCTACTCTATCGCAACGACGGTTCTTGGCGGCTACGCGAGGTGGGGGCCCTTGCCGGGGTGGCCTACAGCGAGGAGGGACGCGCCCAAGCTGGCATGGGCGTCGATAGCGGTGACTACGATAACGATGGCGACGTAGATATTGTCGTCACCAACTTTTCCGACGATGTCAATACCCTGTACCAAAATCTAGGCCATGGTTCCTTTGCCGATGCTACCTACGCAGCGGGTTTGGGGGGTGCGGTGCGGCCCTTTTTGGGGTGGAGCACGGCCTTAGCTGATTTTGATTTGGACGGTTGGCTCGATCTTTTTGTCGCCAACGGCCATCTCTACCCCCAGCTCGAAGCTCGTCCATTGGGGCTTAGCTATCGTCAGCGCAATCTACTGTACTGGAATCGGAAAGGCGTTTTCGCGCTGGCCGGCCCGCTGGGCCTAGCGGCCGAACAGGTGAGCCGCGGCACGGCCTTTGGCGATTACGACAACGACGGCGATTTAGACTTGATCGTCAACAACCTCAACGACCGCCTGAACCTGCTGCGCAACGACGGCGGCAACCGCAACTACTGGTTGGGTTTAGACCTGATC
>RKRN01000279.1 GCA_007571365.1 Candidatus Latescibacterota bacterium | reverse complement strand
CCCCCGTCCCCCATTGACGCGGGCAAAATTACCGTAACCGCCATCGAATCTGTGCAGCCGCTCGACTTGTTCCCCGACTTGCTGCTGGTGCGCATCCACACCGACGCCGGCCTGATCGGCCACGGCGAAACCTATTACTGTGCCGAGGCCGTACAGGCCATGCTGCACGACTGGATGGCGCGCCGGCTACTGGGCGCCGACGCCCTGGCCATTGAATCGCACTGGCGCTTTCTCTACGAGCGCGCCGCCAATTTCGGGGTCCGCGGCACCGAGCTCCGCGCTTTGTCGGCCCTCGACGTGGCCTTGTGGGACATTCTCGGCCAAGTCTGCAACCAGCCGATCTATCGCCTACTCGGCGGGCCGGTGCGCGATAAAATTTTGGTGTACAATAGCTGCGGCAACCCGCAGTACGGGCCGAGCACCACCGGGCGCAGAGGCTGGCCGGGCTTTGGTGCCATCGGCGAGCCGGGGCCGCTGGGCGATTCGTGGAAGCTGTTTTACGAGCCTGTGGCCCTAGCCGAGGAACTAGTCGAGTTGGGCTATAGCGGGCTAAAGGTCTGGCCCTTTGACCAAGCGGCCGTCCAGTACGGCCCGGCGCGCATTCCGCACCGCGCCATCGAAGAAGGCGTGCAGCCCTTGCGCGAAATCCGCGACAAAGTGGGCCTGGACCTCGACATCTTCGTCGACGGCCACGCGCATTTCCAGCTTCCAGCCGCGCTGCGCATCGCCGAGGCCCTGCGCGAAGTCGCGCCGCTGTGGCTGGAGGACGTGATCAAAATGGACAACCTCGACACGGTTGCCGACTTCCGGCGTCAAAGCCGCATGCCCATTTCCGCGAGCGAGATGCTACTCAGCCGCGCCGATTACAATTCCATACTGCTGAAGCAGGCCGCCGACTACGTGATGATCGACCCCACCTGGGTCGGCGGGATTTCCGAGACCGCGCGGATTGCCCATCTGGCGCAGACCTATAATGTGCCGGTCAGCATGCACGATTGCACCGGCCCGCTGACGCTGTTTGCCGGCCTACACGTGGGGGCGGCCGTAGCCAATTGCTGCTATCAGGAAACCGTGCGGGCGCAAATCCAGACAGTGTATCGAGCATTGATCGACGCGGAGGTGGCAATTAGCGGCGGCTATGTGAGCCTGCCGCAAGGGAGTGGTTTGGGCGTCAGGCTAAATCCCGATTTGTTCGCGCCGGGACGGCCGGGCTATCGGATTTCGCGGCGTTGAGGGAATTAGCAGGCGGTGCGAGTGTGCGGATTTCGCGCACAAACTTGTCGAACGAGGGGCACTGCTGCGCTTGCTCCAAATCCATTCTGCTCGCAAATGCCGCTTGGTCAATGGTCTCGCGATACGTCAAACCCGTAGGCATCTTGTTCGAGAGCCAACCTTTCGCGTCTCGGATGCCTTCAGCATTCGCAGGTGCTATGAGGCTGTCAGAAAGCCCCCTAAAGCCTGCCAGTGAATCGGCGGCGGCAACAAACCACGACTCAAACTCGCTTTTTGCAATGACGACCGCGATGCGTCTATCAGGACGGCTTTCGGCTGCACGGGCCGCCATCGCAGGTGCTAGCTCCGCAGGACAGTCGTCGTCGGCATCGACCAGCACGACAATCCCGTCTGTTGCGGAGATGCGGCTTGCCGCTAAACTGACGGCTCTTTCCAACTCGCCCGGCTTGAGCAGTTTGCCCTTTGGTACGCGAATGGAGCGTTCTACCGCCACATCGTAGCGCTGCAATTTCTCTTGCAAGACTCGGCGCAATAGAACCCGTACTGCTTCGACATCGCCGTGGCCTTCTACGATGACGATCAATTTCACAGATCCAATCCGAACAGATTCAATTGTTTAACGCCAAGTTCTGTCGCTTGGGGATCCGGCCTAAGCTGGTCCATGCGGAGTAGCTCGCCGGCGGTGTATAGATGATCGCGCAACGCCGATCTCCCCGCTTCGTCCAAGGGACCAATTTTTGTATCGCCGTCCTCGGAAACGACGGCTTGTATGGCACTGTCGGGTAGTGCTGCATCATCAAGCAAATCGGGACTGTGGCTGGTAATGAGCACTTGTCGGTGATCGCTGGCATCGCGCAGACTATCCGTCAAAACGCCGGCCGCGGCCGGATGCAGGGCGACCTCGGGTTCTTCAATGGCCACCAACCCCGCCGGCCCCTGGAACAAGGCCACGAGTACGCCAAGAGTACGCAGGGTGCCGTCTGACATATTGGTGGCGAGGAAGCGCCAAGGATGAGCAGATCCCCTGACGGCCTGCTTAAATTCGAGCATTTCGCGCGGGCCGACGGCTTTGGGAACTACGGCATGGACGCCCGGCACGACCGTTGCGAGGTATTCCTCTACGCGGCGCTTCACTGTTGGGTCGTGGTCCTGCAGTGCGGCAAGAACGCTGGCTATATTCGATCCATCGCGGTTGAGTAGTTCCCCCGGGTCGGGCGGCTGCGGCTCGCGGATGCGTTCGGGATTCAGGTTGTAGAAACCCATCGAAATGAGGGCATCGTACAGAGGGCGAAACGCCTCTATACCGGAGACGTTGACCAGAAAGAGGCGGTCCTTGGGAATGGCGGGGACGGGTTCAATACTTATGCGCTCAAGTGTGCCTTCCTTTATTCGATAGTAGGCTTTACCCGCACCATCTGTCCCCGGATGAATTGCACATTCCTCTTCGGCGACTAGATAGGCCCCCCGTTTGGCCCCGATCCTGAAGGCATAGTGCCCAAATCGGCCTTTGGATAACTGGAACTCAACGCGAATGGCAAAGTGCGTGGGATGCCCACTCGACCGTCGACGCACTTCGTGGATGCCTCCGCGGTCGCGGAGGGCGTGGTCCAGTGAGTAGCGCAGCGCATCGGCGATGAAGCGGAGCGCGTCGACGAAATTACTCTTGCCACTGCCGTTGGGGCCGACGAGAATCGACAGAGGGCCGAGATGCACATCGCACGCGCCGATACTTTTGTAATTGCGGATAACTACGCGAGTTATGAGGCGGGTATCTGACATGTCTGGCTATGAATCGGATTTCGAGACATTTGAAAAAAACACCCAAGCCGTCAACATCCACCTCGTATTTCGGCTGCACTCGAAAAGGACGGCTTTCTTCTTGTACACAAGTACACAAGATAGCCCTAGAGGTGATCCCCAAACAAGGTCCCGGCTTGCAGTCCTACCGCGTCGCAGAGTTGTAGGATTCCCCCGGTCGCGCTAGCTCGATAATCAGACTATTGTTAATCTTGCAACTCGGACATTACCGTTGGAAAAAATAAAGGGGTCCCTAGTATTGTCAGCGGACAGCGAGGAGATTCGCAACATATCTCGATTGCAAAACTCTGACGGAGAAAGGTCAATGGAAAAGGTCAGATATTCCGATTTGTTGCCGTGGGAGTTTCGCCAGCGGCTGGCGGCAAAGCCAGTTGCGTACCTGCCGCTGGGTACGCTCGAATGGCACGGCGAGCACTTGCCGTTGGGCAGCGACGCGATCCAGAGCGAAGGGCTGATGCTCGAGTGCGCCAAGCGCTTTGGTGGAATCGTCATGCCGCCGATTCACCTCGGGCCGGATCGGGCGTGGGATCGCGGCGGCGGCAATATGCTCCACGGCATGGACTGCGCCGACAGCACCGTGCCACACCGGCAGCTAGACGGCAGTTGCTACTGGGTGTCGGACGGGTTTTTCGGAACCTTAATCGATGCAATTTTAGCGCAGCTCAAACGCGCCGGTTTCAAATTCGTATTCGCCGATGGACACGGGCCGAGCCGCCGGGCTTGGCGCGAAGCCTTGGCCGAGCGGGAGCAGCGCTTCGGCCTCAAGCTGGCGGGGGTTACGGACGAAATAGCGCGGGAATGGCACAGTCAGATGGACCACGCCGCACGCAACGAAACATCGCTGATGATGCACTATCGGGAAGATTTGGTGGACCTCGGGCACCTGCCGGCCGAGCGGAGCGCGTGGCCGCAAGGCGTCGGCGGCCAAGACCCACGCGACGCCAGCGCCGCATACGGGCGTGCGTGCATGGAGCGGTCTGTGGAAATTGTCGGACGACTGATTGCCGCAAGCGGCGTTTGATACCCCCTGAAAGGAATCCTCATGAAAATCACCCAAGTAGAGACCATTCGCTTCAAAACCATTACCCATACCGAGAGCGACTCCGATGGCCACGGCCATCCCGGCCCCGCACGCGAAACCATCCAGACCCTGCTGCAAATAGGCACCGACGAAGGCGTCTGGGGCTACTGGTTTGGCGTCAACCCCCAAGCCATCGACCGCCTCGTCAAACCCGCTATAGTCGGCCAAGATCCCTTTTATCGCGAAAAAATCTGGCGCGACCTCAACCATCGCCAGCGTCTCAATCTGGGCACGCTATCCGACCGAGTGCTCATGGCTGTCGACCTAGCCTTGTGGGACTTGGCCGGACGCGCCCTCCAGCAACCCGTGTACAAACTGTTGGGCGGCTTGCGCGACAAAGTGCCGGCCTACGCCTCCACCATGTGCGGCGACGACCTCCAAGGCGGCTTGGCCACCCCCCAAGACTACGCCAACTACGCCCAGTGGTGCATGGAGCGCGGCTACCCGGCCTTCAAATTGCACACTTGGCAGCCGCCCTACGCCGGCGCGCCCGATCCCAAACGCGACATTGAAGCCTGTGCGGCCGTGCGCGAGGCCGTCGGCCCGGACGTGCCTTGTATGCTCGACCCTTACCACTACTACGACCGCGAGGCCGCCCTATTCTTGGCCAAGGAACTGGAAAAGCTCGACTACTACTGGATGGAAGAGCCCATGGACGAACACAGCATGTCGTCGTATGTCTGGCTGTGCGAGCAGACCAGCTTGCCGATTTGCGGCCCAGAAACCTGCGAGGGCAAAATGTACGTGCGCGCCGAGTGGATTAAAGCCGGCGCCTGCGACATCAGCCGCTGCGGCGTGGGCGATGTGGGCGGGCTCACCCCCTTGATGAAAACCGTGCATCTGTGCGAGTCCTTTGGTATGCGCTGCGAAATCCACGGCGGCGGCCCCGGCAACCTGCACGCCCTGTGCGCCATGCACAACGGCGAATTCTACGAACGCGGCCTGTTGCACCCCTTCATCGACTTCGACCAGCCCGCCCCTTGGCTACACGAGCACGGCGAGCCCATGGACGAGCAGGGCTTTGTCCACGTGCCGCAACGGCCCGGCTTGGGAATGAATATCAACTGGGATTACATCGAGAAAAACAAAATCACTTGAGCCGATTGAGCGAAATGATCCACGCAATTCACGCTGCCGCAGCCAGTTCCAAGGCCCGAAGTGCTCCGTCAATTAGGACCCGGTCCGCGTCATCGCGCAAAAAGCGCCCCTGATGGCACGCCCGCGCATCGCGGACCTCGTACCCCCCGTAGGGCACCTCCTCACTCGTCGGCACGTAGCCGATGGAGCCATTGGCGTACCCCACGGGCAGGGTTAAGGAAAAAGGCGATGCCTCGGCAATGGCCAGCCCGGTCTCGACGAAGATCTCCCCCGGCAGGCCGATGAGGGCCACGTCGTCCAAGGCCACCACCTGCAATTCGAGGGGCAGGCCCGTGGCTATCGCGCCGCGTTGGTACGCTGCGAGCCGCTCCTTGGCGGCAAAGTAGTGGCGGCAGACCTGCCAGTTGCGGTGGTGCTCGCCGGCAAGCTGGCGAAAGGCCGGCTCCCACTGCGCCAACTCGCGCTGGCACGCCTGTTGCGACGGCATGGGCTGGAGGGGCAGCTCAAAGGCGTGCTGGGCACAGCGCAGCCGGCCGCCCCGTCTCAGGTCGGCGCGGTCCAACACCGTCTGTAGCACCGCGGCACCGGCTCTGGTACCATGGTGCTGGGCCAAGGCAAAGGAGCCGCGCGGATGGGGATTGATGTTGCCAGCACAGCCGTTGACAAACAGCGCCGTCACGCCCGACAGTTGGGTTTCGATGAGCTGCATGGCATAGCCGATCCAGTCGGCTGTAAACAAGTAGTTGTCGCTCACTAGACAGGTCCCGTGGGCCGCGTGCTGGTAGATCACCGCCAGTGGCCCCCCATCCTCTCGCTCAAACCACACCGCATCGACCCAAGGTGCCACCGCGCCGTCGGGGTTGACGCCGATGCGGGTCGTGCCATCGGCCTGTCGCTGACGGCGGTTGACGCCCACCTGCAGCGGCTGACGGCCCGTGCCCCAGCGCACGGGCCCCGCCGAGGTGGCCGCTTGCAAAGCCGCACCGGCCATGTAGTGGCTCACCGCGTCAATGTAGGCGACCACCTGTTCCCCCAGTGCCGAAAAGTCAGAGTACATCAGCGGACCGCCGTGCGTGTGCGAGAAGGCGAGGAATACGTGGGCCGCGGGCACCCCCGTGGCCGCCTGCACCAACTCGCGCACCCGAGCGACCTGTTCTGCTCTCATACCGAGCAAGTCGCTGGCGATGATCACGGCTTGGACCGAGCCGTCGTCGAGGAACAAGGCGTGGGTGTTGAGGTGGTCGTGTACGCCTGTGGCCCCGTGGTCGCGGGCACCGTACCCGCCCATGGGGCAGCCAATCGGCGGCGTGATCCGGGCACCGCCGGCTCCGGCCAACAAGTCGTTCATTATCCGCTTCTCCTGCGCTGGTGGTTAAAGGCTCTGCAGCCCTAATATACGCGGCCACCGCCTTGACAGGCCACCACCCAAGGCAATTATTGGAGGCCCCATCGGCACTTTTCCAACAGGAGCCTCCCATGAAAATCGCCCACATCGAGCAAATCCCCATCGCCATGCCCCTAGCCCGGCGCTACGACAACCACGCTGGCCGCATGCGCATGTACGACATGGATCAACATCTAGTCGTTAAAGTTCACTCCGACAATGGGTTAGTCGGCTACGGAGACTACGAAGACAACCCCAATCTCGTACCCCAAACCGAGATCGACGCGCTCGTTGGCACCAACCCTTTCGACTATCTGCTCAACAATTTCCACCTCGCCTTGGGCATGGCACTTTACGACCTGATGGGCAAGCACGTGGGCGTACCGGCGTACAAACTAATGGGACAAAAAGTGCGCGACGCCGTCCCCTGTGCCGCTTGGAC
>RKRN01000078.1 GCA_007571365.1 Candidatus Latescibacterota bacterium | reverse complement strand
GGGCCTGGGGCGGGCCCCACGGGGTTCACCGTCCCCAACATCGACACCTCGCAGGAGCCGCCCGAAATCTGGGTCCAGGAATACGAGCGCGAAGTACCCGACCGCGGCCACAAAGCCGGCGACATGGTCCGCGGCACCTTGGGCACGGACTATCTGGCCAACCCCAACGCTTGGGAGCGCTGGAATTTCGACTTCGGTTTTGAGGGTGCCCGCACCCTAGGCGGCATGCGCATAGACGATCAGGATCGAGAGATTTTTTGGACCTCCAATCACAGTGGAGATTTGGGCGGACTCTACAAAATCCGCATTAACCGCGCCGCTCAATCTTGGGACCGAGTCACCGACTTCGGAACCGATGGCCGTTCGCCCAACGCCAATGGCGACCGCATCGTCGAATATCAGCCCCAAGGCGATGTGGTATTCAGCGCCCTCTGGGGCCGGCAAGAGGTGCCCTTTAACGCCGTTGAAGTGCGCGACAAGACCACGGGCGAAATCACCCAAGCATTCGATATAACCGAATTCTACAACGTGACCAGAGTCGACGATGACGGCAACGAGAGCGTCTCCGGCGCAGGCCCCGCGCAGATCTCGGTGACCGACGACGGCATTTGGGTCTCTTCGTGGGCCCACCCGAACATTCTGCGCCTAGACCACGACGGCAATGTGGTGTGGGCCAACCGCAACGGCGATTTGTGCGGCGACCGCATTTCCAACGAAGAAGCCGCCGCCATCGGCGCCTTGGGCGGCTCTTCTATAAACAACTTGGGCGTCACCGCCGACAAAACCGGCAACATCGTGTTTATCAATGCCGGCAGCCGGGCAGCTACCATCAGCGCCCTAGGGCGCGACGGTGCCTGCGCCTTTGAAGTCGAATTCCCCGCTAGCTGGGGCCTGATGCGGCCGGGCGGCACTCGTTTCAACCTATTGCAGGAGGGCGGTTCCTACGACGGTCTCTATACGAGAAACGGCGTCCGCTTAGAGACCTTCACCTATGGCTACGGGGACGACGAGACTTCTATCCCCTACGGCCCCCACCTGCTGCTCTATACGCCTGTGGCCTTGGCTTCGGGCAAGATGGGAGCCGACGCCACTGCTGTACTGGAGGTGGCCGGTGCCAACACCCCCGACGCCTATAGTCTGGGCCATGCCACTCCCAACCCCTTCAATCCGAGCACCGTCATCGAGTTTACCGTGCCCGATGCCGAAGCACACGTGAAGTTGCAAGTCTTTAATGCGACCGGTCAGTTGGTGGCCACCTTAGCCGACCAAGCCATGACTGCCGGCACGTACCGGGCCGATTGGGACGCGCGCGATGCCAGCGGCAAGCTGGTCTCCAGCGGCGTTTATTACTGCCGCATGGAGGCGGGCTCGTTTGTCGAAACGCGGGCGATGACCTTCCTCAAATAAGGCACTTGGCACCGACAGCAAAACCGCCTTCAAAGAAGCCGTCTTGGGTCTTTCCAAGACGGCTTCTTACTAGCACCCGAGGGAGGTAAGGGCCTTGGCGGCGACAATTCATTTTCTGCTCTTGGCCGCTCTCTTCGGTGCTGCTATCTGCAATGCCCAACCCCGCTTCGCCGATGCAACCCGGCAGGCCGGGCTGGCCTTCCCCAATTGGTACGGCAATAACAACGCCCTTACGATCCTAGAGACAACCGGCTCGGGGGCCGCCTTTTTCGACTACGACGGCGATGGCCGGCTCGACCTGTACATCGTCAACGGCGGCTTGGGCTTTACCGGTCCGCGCTACGCCGATCTGCCGCGCGATGTGCAGCCTCCGGCCAACGGCGCAGTGCCGCGCAACGCCCTGTTCCGCAATCGGGGCGACGGCACCTTCGCCCAAGTCAGCGAAAAGACTGGTACCGATGCTAGCGGCTGGGGCTCCGGCTGTGTGGCCGGGGACTACGACAACGACGGCGACAGCGACTTGTACGTCACGTACTACGGCCCCAATCTCCTCTTTGCCAACCAAGGCAGTGGCCCCTTTGCCGAGATCGGCACACGAGCCGGGGTAGCCGACGATGGCTACGGCACGGCCTGCGCTTTCGGGGACTACGATAACGACGGCGATCTAGACCTTTTTGCCGGCAATTACGTGGTCTTCGACCCTGCGACTACCCTGCTGCCCGGCGAGCAGCGCGACGGCTTCTTTGGCGGCCAGCGTGGCGTGGCCAGCGTAGCCTCGCCCGAAGCGTTTGCCGGCCAGCCCGATGTGCTGTATCGCAACGACGGCAACGGCGCGTTTGCCAACGTCAGCACTGCTGCCGGACTCAACGCCGTCTTGGGCAAGACGTTGGGGGCCACTTTCTTGGACTGGAACGACGATGGCGATCTGGACCTCTACGTGGCCAACGACGCCACCCCCAACTTCCTCTACACCAACCAAGGCGACGGGACCTTTGCCGAAGAGGCACCAGCCCTAGGCGTGGCCTACGACGCCGATGGCCGCCCCGAAGGCAGCATGGGTTTGGCCGTTGGCGACTGGGACAACGATGGCGATCTGGACCTAGCGGTGAGCAATTACGAAGGGCAGACCGCTACGCTCCACCGCAACGACGGCCGCGCCTTTGCCAATATCTCCTTTGCCGCCGGCGTCGCCCGCACCACGCTCATGCCGCTGCAGTGGGGCACGGTTTTCTTCGACTGGGACCGCGATGGCGATCTGGATATCTTCATTGCCAACGGCCACGTCACGGCGGCCTTGGAGGATTATTTCCCGCAATCGAGCTACGCCCAGAAGAACAATCTCTTCCGCAACGATGGAGCGGCCTTCGTCGATTTGAGCGCACGAGCCGGCCTGGGTCTGCAAATCGTCAAGTCGAGCCGGGGCACGGCAGTCGGCGATTACGACGGCGATGGCGATGAGGATCTTTTCGTGGTCGCCAAAAACGACGTGCCCACCTTACTGCGCAACGACACCACCAGCGACCATCACTGGCTAACCGTCCGCACCTTGGGCCGCAACAGCAACCGCGACGGCATCGGCGCCCGAGTGCGCTTAGTCGCCGACGGCCAGCAACAACTCAGAGAAGTAACCGCCGGCTCGAGCTACCTATCGCACAACAGTCTGTGGCTCACTTTTGGCCTAGGGCCGAGCGTTGGAGTGGATACCCTCGAAATCCGTTGGCCCAGCGGTTTGATCGACCAATATACCCAAGTAGCGGGGGATCGCTTTGTGGTAGTAGAAGAAGGGCGGGGCATGGCCGCTGCAAAGCACTAAATCTACGGTTTTTCCCCCATAGCGCGGAGGATTTGTTGCGCCATGCGCTGCAAGTGCTCGTCGTCGCCCGTGTCGATAATAGCGCGGTACTGCTGGATAGCGGCGGCCTCATGGCCCTGCTCCTGCAGGATGGTGGCCAGCCCAAAGCGCGGGCCGGCAAAGTCGGGCTTGAGGCGGATGGCCTGCTGGTAGACGTGGACCGCAGCAACCCTATCGCCGCGGGCGTGGAGCGCGGCCCCTAGGTGGTTGTAGGCGCGGACGTGCCCCGGGCGCAGGCGCAAAGCAGCGCCAAACGATTGCACGGCCTCGTCGATCCGCCCTTGCTTTTTGTAGGCCAAGCCCAGATTGAAGTGGGCTTGGGCGTAGTCGGGGTTTAGTGCTAGGGCGCGTTGCAAGAGTGCCATGGCCCCGATGACATCGCCGCGGCTATAGAGGATGTGGCCCAGATTGTTGTAGGCGCGGCTGTGCTTGGGGTCTAAAGCGATGATCTGGCGGTACTGGGCGCTGGCCTCTGCGGCATGGCCTCGCTCATGGAGTAGCAGGGCCAGACTGTAGCGGGCCGGAGCGTAGGTAGAATCGGCCCGAATGGCGCGGCGCAAAAATTGGGTCGCTTGCTCGGAATCGCCTTTTTTTTTGAGGGCCAAGCCTAGATTGTAAAGTGCCTGTACATGGTCGCGGTCGAGCTCGACCGCCCGACGGCACGCGGCAATGGCCCCTTCCACATCGCCCAGTCCGTAGAGGATGGCCCCTAGGTCGCTGTGGGCTTGGGCCAAGGCGGGGTCGAGCGCAATGGCGCGGCGATAGAACTGCACCGCGCCCTCGACATTCTGGCGGCTGTACAGCACATTGCCTAGGTAGCTGTGCGCCAGCGCGTGTTCGGGGTCGAGGCGCAAGACCGCGCGGAAGGCGGCCAGAGCACCGTCCGCATCGCCGCGCTGAAAGAGGGCACTGCCCAGCTCGAGGTGGGCGGCGAGGTGCTGGGGATCGAGTTGAATCGCCCGGTAATAGAACTGCACCGCGCCCTCCAAGTCGCCCTTATCGAGGAGCACCTTGGCGCTGTGATAGGCAATGGCGGCCGCCCCAGAAGCGTCCCTAGCCTGAGCGTGGGCACTGCTGGCGGCCGCAAATAGTAACAAAAGAAGCAAGCGGGCCATATTCTAGGCGATTCGGGAAGCAGCTATACAACAGCCACTCGTAAAATAGGCTCTTTCTTTTTACAATACAGGTTTTACACCAATGTGCCGGACTGATGTCCTACTGTTTTCAACGGCCCTGTAGCTCATGAGTGGTTCACCGCAGATCACCGCACGCGCTATTGTCCTCGGTGCCCTGACCATAGCCGCCAACTTCTACTACATTGTCAATGTTGGCCAGCGCCTAGGGATAGGTAGCTACGTCCACTCGCAGTTTCCCATGGCCACTTTCATGCCCTTTGTGCTGTGGCTCTTTCTCAATACCGGGCTCAAGGCACTCTGGCCGCGCTTGGCGCTCAGCCGCGGCGAATTGCTGACCCTGTTTTCCATGCTTTGGGTGGTGGGTACCATCCCGCAGCTAGGCTGGATGACCTACTGGGCCTCAATCATGGGATCCCCAAGTTTCTTCGCCACGGCCGAAAACCAGTGGGAAGAAACCTTCTTCGACTACCTTCCTTGGCACGTCTTTGCCCAGGCCTCTCACCAAGTAATCGATCCGTTTTGGTTTGGCCTGCCCGCCGGGGCTTCCATTCCTTGGGATGGCTGGCTCGGCGCCATCGGCCAGTGGCTCGGCGTCTCCATGGGCATGGTGGTCTTCGGCTTCTGCCTGATCGCCCTTTTCCACAAACAGTGGGCCGAGGCCGAGAAGCTGACCTTTCCACTGGCGCAAATGCCCCTAGATCTGACCCGCGGCTTTGCCGACAAACAGCGACCCGAACTATTCGGCAAGCCCGTCTTCTGGATCGGCTTCGCCTTGGTTTTTCTGCCCATACTCTACAACATCGCCACCTACTTCGCCCTGGGCCTGCCCCCCATCGAGTTCTACTGGAAATTCTACGATCTTCACTTGACGCCGGATTTTTTTCTCACCGTGCGCATTCTGCCGCTGATCATGGCCGTGACCTATTTGTGTCCGGTGGACATCCTCGGCAGCCTGATCCTCTTTCACTTATTGGCCGCGCTCAAGATAGCCATAATGAAGCGGACCGGCTTTTCCATCGGTGGCTTTGCCGTGGGTGCCGCTGGCCAGCAGCCCGAGGCGCAAAACATCATCTACATGGAAAGCTACGGCGCCTTAGTCTTCATCGGCCTGTGGTCCATCTGGCTGGCCCGACGCCATTTGCGTCAGGTATGGCACCAAGTGCATAGCGGCCAAGGCGAGCCGCGGCAAGTCGCGCTCTATCGGCTGGCCTTGGCTGGCCTGATTCTGTCGGCGCTCAGCGTCATCGGCTGGGGGGTGCAACTGGGCATGAGCTTGCCCGTGGCTACGGGTGCTTTCCTGCTGATGACGCTGACCTACTTCGTCATAGCCAAACTCGTCGCTGCCACTGGCTTTGCCTATCTCTTGCCCAACAAGCCCCATATCAAGGGCGATTCCTTCCTCATTGAGCTAGTCGGTTCGGCCTTCCAGTCGCCGCGCAGCTTAGTGGCGTTTAAGGTATTCACCAGCAATGCCTTCTTCGGCACTTTCCGCATCCCGGCCTGGCCCGCTCTGCCCCACTGCTTCCGCCTGTTCTCCCTAGAACGGCAGCCCGGGCGGCTGACGGCGATGGTCCTAATCGCCTTTCCCATCGGATTCGTCGTATTGGCCATCGAAACGATCAGCCTAGCCTACGAAGGGGGCGGCCTGCTATTCCTCGGCGGCAAGGCCAACTGGATATTCCAAGATATGGTTTATCTGCTCAACAACCCCATGCTGCCCGACCCAAACAAGTGGGCGGTGTGGCTGTTCGGCTTTGGCGAAGCCGCGCTCATCGCCCTGCTGCGCGGCTATTTCCACTGGTTCCCCCTCCATCCCATCGGCTTGGCTTTTCAGCATACGTTCGGTCTCCGCCTCTACTGGTTCAGTCTGTTTATCGTGTGGATTGTCAAAATAATCCTGCTGCGCTACGGTGGGACCAAAGCCTACCGCGCCGGCAAACCCCTGTTCTATGGCTTAGCCATCGGTTACGTGATGGGGGTCGTTTTTTCTATGGTCGTGGATCTGATCTGGTTCCCGGCCGAGGGCCACCGCATGCACGGATGGTAGTAGCTAACCACCGCAAACCAGCTTGAGAAAAGAGGTCCCATGCAACTGAATATCTCCATCAGCCTGTGGAACTACATTCACTATTTTCCCTTGCGAAAAGGCGGCACCAGCTTTTCCCTAGACCGCGGCTTGGACAGTCTGGCAAAAGTCGTCGCTGAAGTGGCCGCCGCGGGTTATGGGGTTGAGTTGTGGCCCAAATGGGCTAGCTGGGAGTGGACGAGTCCCGCCCGGGAAGCTCTGGTGTCTCAACAATTCGATCTCTACGCCGAGGAGCACCGGCCTCGGCTGGCGCAAATTCTGCGCGGCGTGCGCTCGAGTTGGCACACGGGCGGCGACAATACCATTGAGAGCTACCACCGCCAAATCGACACGGTGGCGCAAGTGGGCAGTCAGGTCCTAGTAGTACATGCGGCCAATGGTGAAGGACGCGGTGCTGAGATACGACTACCGCGGCGAGCCGGTCCAGACCGTGGACTTCACCTACAGATTCGAGCACTAGGGTTTTAAAAACGCTTCTGAGGAGAGAAAGTGATAAACAACAACTTCGACAAAGGGCCAGAAGGCTGGTGTTCGTACGACTACCACGCCAGCATGGTGGCCGACGGTAGCAATATCTT
>RKRN01000284.1 GCA_007571365.1 Candidatus Latescibacterota bacterium | reverse complement strand
CCCATCCTCATCCACTCGCTCAATAACCCGCATACTCCGCCACCGGCCCGTGCGAAAGCGCAAGTAGAATGCCACGCCCAAGACGGATACATACGCACATATAAAACTCCATATCAGGTGTAGCCCCCCGTCGAAATAGATTAGGGCGACCAAAGACGGCACGACCATGATCGTCCAAGCCAGCGAGATCGAAAGCCACATGACGAAACGGGTATCGCCTGCGCCCTTCAGGGCTGCCGTAAAGACCATATAAGCTGCGTCGAAGACGCAATACAGAGCTACGAAGCGCAGCAAGACCACGGCGATCTGATGCGCGGCTGCAAAGTTGGCGTCTTTTTCTTCGCCAAAAGGCGCGAGAAAAAATTCCGGCACCACGACATAGCCCGCAGACATCGTCCCCATGTACAGCATGGCCAAGTGCAGACCCGACCAAGTGCAGTACTCAGCGGCTTCAGGCTGATCGCGCCCCAAGCGCTGGCCGACCATCGTCGAGACGGCAATGCTACAACCAATGAGCGGCATAAAGGCGAGGCTATTGATGTGAAAGGCCAAATTCGTCGCTGCCAGTGGGATCGGCCCCAACTGGCCTACGATAAATAAAAAGAAGGTAAAGGCCATGATGTCGAGCATGAAGCTAATGCCGTTGGGGCCGCCAAAGCGCAACAGGCGCAGCAGCAGTTTGAGGTCGGGCTTCCAGCCGCGCAAAGTGGCGTATTCGCGGCGATACCGCGGCCGCAAAAACAGCACCGCAAAACACAGGGCCGAGACCACCAAGCCGATATTGGTGGCCCACGCCGCCCCGACGATCCCCAGCTCGGGCAGTCCCCAGTGCCCGAATATCAAACCGTAATCGCAGATGATGTTGACGCTGATGGCCACGGCGTTGACCGCCAGCACCACCCACGTCTGGCCCCGCC
The DNA here is from genome assembly GCA_007571365.1 of Candidatus Latescibacterota bacterium. Classification (GTDB taxonomy): domain Bacteria; phylum Latescibacterota; class UBA2968; order UBA8231; family UBA8231. The sequence goes on along the minus strand of RKRN01000284.1, from coordinate 6,148 downwards.
CGCTAAAAAAGCACGAGAAGGCCGTGGACAAGACCTGCGGCCCGGTGCCGTAGCACAGGATGCGGAAGTACTCGGTTTCCGCGGCGCGGATGTCTGGGGCGTGGCCGATGAACGCGAAGAGCTCGCCGGCAAAGGCCGCCGGCAGCAAGGCCAATAAGCCGCTGAACAGGGCCACGTACGCCCCTTGCCACACGGCCGGCCCCACCCGCGCCAGTCGCCGCGCTCCCATGTATTGGGCGACAAACGTGTTGGCGTATTGGGCCGTGCCCATGAAGAGGCTGATGAAGGTGAAGTTGGCCATGCCCGCCGGCAGCGCGGCTGCCAACGCCTCGGTGGAATACCAAGAAAGAAAGACCCGGTCGACAAAGTGCTGGATGCTCCAGCTAGCCGTGCTCAGAATCAGCGGCAGGGCGAGCCCCAAAAACTCCCGATACCCACCTTCGGCGGCCCACCGCCTAGCGATGCGGCCCACGCTCAGCCCGCCATAAATTCGGCCACAGCAATCAACTCCCCACCGCGCCGCGCCGATTCCCACCCCGCCAGTACCGGAGCCAGCGAATAGAGGCCATCGGCATAATCGTTGAGTAGCAGGGCGCGGTTGCCGGTGCGCACGGCCTCTATGAAGACGCGGTCTTGCTCAAACCAAGGGTCAAATTCCTCCGGCGCGTACGCGACTTCGCCATTGACCTCAATCCGGTCGTACATCCACAGTGCCAAGTAGCCCCCTTCGTAAAAAACAGTGAAGCGCGGCTCGCGGCCCAAAGCGACGGGCGTGGTGGCGAGGAACGTCGAGGTCATGGTCGCGCCGTTGGCCAACAAAAAGTTAAACGAACACGACAGCGGCGTATTGTAGCGCGGGGGATGGTAGTAAAATGCTTGGGCGTGGGTAATGTCGAGGCCGCTCATAAAGCGCGCGTAGTCAACGGCATGAACCCCCCAGTCGAAAGCCGAGCCGCCGCCCTTGGCCATCTGATAGTGCCAACTATCCGGGTCGGGGACCTCGGCTTCGAGCAAGGGCAAGCCGGCCGTGCTCTGGAAGCGGATGTGCGTGATGGCCTTATCCGCGAGCAGGCGGCGAGCCTCCTGAAAGAGCGGGCGGTAGCGTTCGCGGAAACAGACCGTTGCGATCGCGCCGCCCGCGGCGACCGCAGCGGCAATGCGCCGCGCAATGGCCATGCGGGTCGCTTGTGGTTTCTCGCTGAAGAGGTGGATGCCCCGCGCTGCGGCCGTGGCTTCCACATCGGTGCGGGCAAAGGCCGGCACAATCGAATAGAGCGCGTCCAGCCGCTCTTGCGCGAGCATCTGGTGTGGGTCTGTATAGGTGCGGGCGATGGCGAACTTTTGCGCGGTGGCGGCGAGATGGTCCGGGCTAGGGTCACTGGCGGCGACTAACTCGACGCCGTCTAGCTTACTCAGGTTGGGCAGATGCGTTTGGTTGGCAAAACGACCAGTGCCATAGATGCCGACGCGCACCGGGCGCTTGTCTGTGGGCATGAGTGAATCCTTTGTTTAGCAGCCTTTATCTAGCGAAGCGAAATGGGCAAAAAAAGAAAAAAGGGACTCATGCGCCAGACCACCCTGAAGTCAGATATTGCGTCTTTCTATAAACCCTTGTAAAATATGACTATGACGGAAATTGGGAGCTCGCACAACAGCGTCGCCCATTGAATAAAATTTCGCCCTTGTAGTGAGAAGATGATACCCCGTGTGATTGAAGCTCCGCTTTATCTCCGAGTAACTTGATCGCATCGAACCGAGTGTTTCTCCATTGACTGCGGCGCACACGTTTATGAGAAAAGCTGTACGTGCGGTCATTATGACGCCAGACCACCGAGTGCTAATGATGAAGGTAGAGACTGTCGCGGAAATTCACGTTTGGATCGCGCCCGGTGGAGGCTTAGAACCTGGTGAGTCTGAGCAAGAGGGCCTGCGGCGCGAAATCGCCGAAGAGACGGGCGCTAGGAATTTTTGTCTGGGACCACCCTTATGGAATAGAAAACACGAATTTTCTTGGAATGGTCGGACCTATAGCCAAAATGAGGTCTATTATCTCGTACAAGCAGATCACTTTGAGCCAGTAATGGACGTGGCGGCTTCGCCTGACGAGGCATCGGCGTGTCGCGCATTCCATTGGTGGTCAATCGACGCCATTGCTAGGTCGGTAGAAAAGTTCGCTCCTCACAATCTTCACTGTCTGCTCGAGAGTATAGCCAAGAATGGGCCGCCAGATAAGCCTATTGCCGTAGGCGCGTGAATGTTAGGTGCGTTCAACAGCCCGGATCGCGCCGTGCGTCATTCGGCGTTTGGCCTTTGAACGGCAACAGAAAAAACCCCCCATGCCATTTAAGATCGCCGACGATCCGCAGACCGACTATCGGGAACTGGTGAAAAACGCCTACAACCGATGTGCGATGAATTACGCCGGGCAAAGACGTACCACGATCGAGGCGGAGCTCAGCTTAATAACTGAGCACCTGACACCCAGTTCAAAGGTCCTTGACGTCGGCTGTGGTGCTGGTATCCCGGTCGCCCGACACCTTGCAGAAACGTTCAGCCTCACCGGAATCGACATCTCCTCAACCATGATAGCTCTAGCGCGGGAAAACGTCCCCACAGCGCGCTTTATCATCGCCGATGTAATGGAAACCGAATTCCCCGCAAGTAGCTTCGATGCAATCGTCAGTTTTTACGCCATCTTCCACATCCCAAGACAGGAGCATCTGAACCTCTTTCGGCGACTTGCCCGGTGGCTTCGGCCCGGCGGCCTCCTTCTATTTACGATTGCCAACAAAGACGACGGCGCTGGATATACTGAAGATGACTTCTTCGGCGAGACCATGTACTGGAGCAACTTTGGCCCTTCGACCTACGAGAAGTTTCTCACTGAAACTGGGTTTCAGATTGAACAGGAAGGTATCGTAGGAGGAGGGTACGAAAGTGTTGATGCACCGGAGGAAATCCACCCATTTTTCTTCGCCGTCAAAAGAGAAGGCTTGTAGATCGGCAGGCGTTGTAAAATGAACACGTTCGCCACGATCGGCACACTCGTTTATCTAAAAAGGACTATCAATGCTGCTAACAGGTCGATGTCTTTGCGGGGCGGTCCGTTATACGAGCGACGCGGAGCCCCAATCTGTGACCTATTGCCACTGTGACGACTGCCGTAGGATTACGGGTAGTGCTTTCAACGTTGGAGTCGGCGTACCAGCTTCTACGTTTCAACTGAGTGGTAAAACCAAAGGATACGAATCTACGAATGACGAGGGACACACAAAGATTCGCGAATTTTGTCCAGAATGCGGCTCGCAATTGTTCACACGTTATCCAGACTTGGTGTTTATCAAGGCGGGGACTCTAGACCATTCCAAAGACTTGCGACCCACTAGAGAGATCTGGACCGAAATGGCAGTCCCGTGGTCCCAGATCCCCGACGGCCTCGATAAATTTCCCCGCGGGGGAAGTTCGCAACCTAGCACACGTTAGGAAATTCAGATGAGAATTTCAATCTGAATCAAACTGGGAAATCTGATGTCAGATTGCGACTACAGCCTTATGTGGTATCATGGCTCTCAGCAAGAGCTGACGAAACTTCGGACCGGAAGTTCGATTACACAAAATAGAAATGTGGCGAAAGCGTTCTCCCATAGACCTTCACTCGTTTCTATGTCTGACGAAGGCGCGGCCCTATCTGACAAATCCGCGGTGAAGCACAACGGCGTGGCACCTGGTTATCTCTATACTATTTCCGACGATATTGGTCCCGACGATGTGTCTCCCCATCCCCATCCGGCAAATGCCGATCGCTGGGAGTGGCTGACGAATCGGGAATTGAAACTAAAACTCATCGAACAGACTATCGCAACGGACAAAGAGCGTCTGACAGACGAAGAAATCGCAAAGATCAAGCGGCAACAAAAGGAAAGGGGCGAAGAGTCATTCGCATGCTGATAATCGACACGCATTGCCACGCCGGTAACAACTGGTTTGAACCTATCGAGACCCTCGAGTTCGAGATGAACCGCAACGGCGTTGCCAAAGCCGTACTCATCCAACACGGCGGCACCTACGACAACACCTATCTCCTCCAAGAGGCCGCCAAGCGACCGGGCCGGTTCAAAGTTGCAGGCCTCGTCGATCCCGAATCCCGCGATCCACTCGGCGATCTAGCGCGGCTCGCCGAGCAAGGGGCCGCTGGCATTCGCCTAGCCCCAGACGGCCAGTTCGCCAACGCCGGGCCTTACGACATCTGGCGCAGAGCCGGCGAACTCGGCCTCGTAGTCTCCAGCATCGGCAGTGCAGCCCAGTTCGCAGCCGACGCCTTTTCGCGCCTGCTCGATGCGTGCCCGGATACGCACGTCATCCTCGAACACCTCGCCGGCGTGGGTATAGCCGAGCCCCCCTATGCCGACTACGCCAAAGCCCTACAACACGGAGCACGCGGCAACACCAGCATCAAAGTCCCCGGCTTGGGCGAAATTTGCGCCCGTCCGCCGCGCCTGCTGCCCAAGCTCGAATTCGACCACGTGCCGCCACTTTTCGAGATGGCCAAGGACATGTTCGGCGTGCAACGCCTGATGTGGGGCAGCGATTTCCCGCCCAGCGCGGGCCGAGAGGGCTATGCCAATGCGCTGCGCGGCGTCTTAGAGCATCCGGCCTTTGCCGACGGCGATGCTAGCGAGTGGGTCATGGGCAAGACCGCAGCGCACGTGTGGGGGTTCTAACGTTCCTGTGGGAATCAACAGAGCGAATGGCCCAACAAAAAAAGAAAACCTCGCGCCAAGCCTTTGGCATCACCGTGCTCAAAGCTGCTCATCCCCGCGTACGTGCCTACAAAAAGAAGCACGAGCCCTGCATCCACGGCGACAAATTCTGGAATTCGAGTTGGTGCGTAATGGACTTCCTCGCGCACCAAGGCTTGCCGTCAAAGACGCGGGTTTTGGATATAGGCTGCGGTTGGGGCCTCGCCGGGATATACTGCGCCAAAAACCACGGTGCCCGCGTCACGGGCATGGACGCGGACGCGGCGGTCTTTCCCTACTTACAGCTACACGCCGAGATCAACGGGGTCGAGCTAGAGACTTGGCACTGCAAGTTTGAAAAGGTAAAAAAGAAAGACCTGCGCCAAACCGACCTGATCATCGGGGCCGATATTTGCTTTTGGGACGACATGGTCAAGCCACTCTACAAACTGATCAAAAAGGCGGTCGAGGCCGAGGTCGGGCAGATCATCATCGCCGACCCGGGTCGACCGCCCTTTCACGAGTTGAGCGAGAAGGTCGTCGCCAAGCTCGGCGGCGAACTCAAGGAGTGGGAAATTAACGGCGAGGTCAAAGCCGACGCGTACTTGCTCATCACGGGTACGCTGCCCTAGAACCAGTTTTCTTTATCCACCACATTTAGCAGTGCCGCGCCGCGGGCAAAGCGCTGGCAATTCTCCACCATCAGGTCGCGCCGGCGCACGTTCAAATAAGGGCCGGCCGCGGCCACGTGCGGAGTCATCAGGAAGTTCGGGGCCGTCCACAGCGGGTGCTCCGGCGGCAGCGGCTCCTGCTCAAACACATCTAAGGCAGCACCGGCGATCTGGCCCTCGCGCAGAGCTTGGTCGAGATCGGCCAACTTGACATTCGACCCGCGGCCAATGTTGATAAAGTACGCGCTAGTCTTCATCTGCTCGAACCGGGCACTGGTGAAAAAGCCCTCGGTCTGCGGCGTCTGCGGCACGGTGAGAATGACGAAATCCGCTCTCGGCAGATGCGGGTCGAGCTCGTCTGGGCGGTACAATTCGTCAACGCCCGGCGGCGGAGACTCAACGCGCGGATCGACTCCAAGAGTCGCCATGCCCCAACTCTTGCACTGGCGCGCAGTCTCTGCGCCAATCCCGCCGACACCGACGATCAGCGCAGTAGCTTCGGGCAGATACGTCGAAGGGCTCGACTCGCCGCCGCTGCGCCACTGGCCGGCGAACTGGTCGCGGAAGTAGCGGTGCATACCGCGCGCGAACGCGAGCACAAAGGCCATGATGTGGGCCGAGATGTGGTCGTTGAAAATGCCGCGGAAATTGGTCACTACCACGTCGCTGGCAATCAGTTCTGGGAAGTAATACCCCTTGGGCGGGCCAGCCGCCGGGGCCGCCAACCACTTGAGCTGG
>RKRN01000129.1 GCA_007571365.1 Candidatus Latescibacterota bacterium | reverse complement strand
CTTCGGCTCGGCCGCGGTCGTGCTAGAGAGGCCGAAATAGGTGACCAGCAGAGCGAAATGCAGCGGACGAATAGCTAAGAGTTTCATGGGAACCTCCTTGTTACCGGCTTATTACCGGGTTTATCGTTGTTTCGGCGGCGAGTGGTTGGCTAAACCACTCGCCGCCGGTCGGGTTGAGTCGGGTAGCAGCGATGTAGCCACTATCCCGAACGCGAAATGCACATTATTGCATTAGGCGTCAATGCAAACGGGCTTATCATCGTCGTCGCAGTAGCAGATATCCCCCCAGCAGATGCCATCCCAGCAGATCGCGACGCAAAGTGCCTCGGCCTTCTGCGGCAGGAAGGTGGCGACCAAGGCCGTGAGGCCAATGGCGATGCGAATGATACGCAACTTCAGGATGAACTCCTTTGCTCAGGTTTGCTACGTTTTCTCGGAGACGATCTCCGAGGTGAAACACGGGCCGATAGAAGCCCGTTTAGATGATGTGCTTCATACGCCTTCCCTCCTTTCTGTTGTGGTGAACGAGTGTCATAGTGAACTAAAGCAAGTATCGTGCCAAAGTGTGAGCAGCGGCGATAATTGCGCCGATTATTTTGGTTTTATATGACATAAGAATTTGTTAAATAGTGCTTTATAAAAATAAATAAAATATGTTATCTTTCTCTCACGTTCTCTGCGCCGCGCCTCTGAGGCCCTAAAAGTGCGCGGATACATCGCACAAATGCGTCAAATCATCGCGTTTTCCTTGGCACGATGAAACGCCAGTGGGACGTCCGTTTAGCATCTAGTACACGCCCTCATAGGGAGGAGATCCAGATGGGGCAGGTTTGAAACCCGCCCTACAAGGCGTACCGTCAGGTTCTTAGACGATGCTGGCTCGCAGCCAAGCGCGGTAGGCCAGCAGATAGGTGAGGATGGCGAAAAAGAATAGGCCGATCACATCGACGACCGCGTGGCGCAGCAAGGTGGTCGCCGACAGGTCTTCGCGAAAGATCGGCAGCGTGTTGGGGTCGATCTTCTGCCGCGACAGCCCTTGGGCGATGTGGATGTGCAGGCTCTTGGGGTCGTCGCGGTCGAGATTGAGCATGGTCTGCTCGAACTGCTGGACGTAGGAACGGGCTTGCTCGACAAAGCTTTTGTGGCGCGCCAGCCCGGTGCCGGCGAGGGCTTCCATACCGTATTGAAAGCAGCCAGTCGGCGACAGGCGGACGATGTGGCGTGCTTTTTCGACCTCGCCGAGGCTGTAAGCCAAAAACTGGTCTTCCCGGGCTTGGGTAACCCGACGATTGGCGTGGTCGGCGTCGGCCAACCGGCGTAGTTGTTCGGGTTTTCTCAAGTCGCGCTTTCGCAAATTGTTCCTAAGACGAACCACTTTCATTTTTTCTGGAGGATTAAACTCCCACTCCATTACAACATCTTCTCCGAATTCGCGGACCAACACCCGGGCGGCTAAGGCACCGCCGGCCGTCGGCCAGAGCAACACTCCGCAGACCCACAGCAGGAGCACGCCGACCAGACTGGAGCGCGTGGTGCTGCTCCGTATCGACACCCATAGCCCCAACGCGACAAAGCAGGCGAGATAGAGTAGGGCTAAGCCGACCATGCCGACGATGCAACCGGCTTCGACGAGGCCCAAGTTCACCTTGGACAGCGCGAGGACGAAGAGCAGATTGACGACGAGGGCAAGGCTCAGTACGAGGGCGAGAGCCAGCAGTGCGCCGAGGAACTTGCCCCACAGCAGGGTGTGGCGCGGTAGGCTCTGCGCCATGACCAGCTTGAGTGTGCCGCGCTCTTTTTCGCCGCTGAAGGCGTCAAAGGTGAACAACAAGGCCATGAGGCTGAGCAGGCCGCCGATGATGAAGACCCAGTCGAGGGCCCGAGTCTTCATCAGTTGGCTGGCCTTGGGCGCCCAGATGCTTTCAATGTCCCAATAGATGAGTAGAAAGGGATCGTAGGTCATGATACCGTTGTACTCGAATTGCCAACTCGGCGTCCAGAGACGTTCGGGCAGGGCGTCGTTGGCACCAATGGCGCAGAACATTAAGGAGCTGGGTTTTTTGTAGATATAGTCCTGCCCGCCATGGACGATTAGCTTCCACAAGCCCATTTGGGCGTTGCTGCGCCCGATTTCTTGCTCGGCTTGGACCTGTTCGAGATAGAGGTCGCGGCGGAACTCGTAGGAGCCGCCGACAAAGCTGAGGGCATTGAGCACCATCAACCCTACGACCAGCACCAAAGCCAAGCTGAAGCGCAGGCTGATGAGGTGATCGATCAGTTCGCGTTTTACAATGGCTGCTAGCATGAGGAAGCCTCCTTCTTTAGAGTCCGCGGCAAAGGTGGATTATATGAGGTTGAACAGAAAGTTCTGCGGTACGCCGCCGCTGAAATAGACCTCTACGTGGCACCACATCGCCCGCTCTGGATCCCAAACCAGCCGAAAGAAGGACGGAGTGCGCCCTTGCCACGGCCAAGGAGAGACCCCGGCCGGCTCTTCGACGATGAACATGATGTCGGCGAAAATCAACGACTCGCCGGCCTGCAGATCTTCTGCAACCTCGTCGTGTAGTTTGGGACGAAAATTCAAGGTAGCTTTGGGAACCATGCCGTGCGTCTTGAGGTAGAGCGCATAGCTGTCGTACGCCTCCTGCATCTCAAATACCTTGAACGCGCTGTCGAAAAAGGACACGTTCTCGAAAAAGTAATCGCGCTTCGTTATGCTGAGTACTTCCCGGTGCCCGGCTGCAAGCACGGCAAAGGGCGTCTCGCCGATGGGGGCATCTCTGCTAGCGAGAAACTCTTGCAGGAACTCTAACCCGTCGGGGTTATGCGTGCCCTCGCGGAGGTAAAACGCGGCGGCGAGGCTGTCGCTGCCCGAAGCCGAAAAGGCGATCAAGAATTCGTAGAGCCACTCGCGCAATGCGGCTTCTTGCGCGAGGTCAATGGGGGCACCCAAATCGACGGGGATGGCCTCAATGGCCTGCCGCAAGGCATCGCCGGCCGCGACCTTCATCATCTTCTGAGCGTGGATGTAGTCGTAGAAGATTTGCAGGCTATCGGGGTGGGATGAAAAGCCGCCGTAGTGGGACTTAGGAGGCGCGGCCGCAAGGCTGGAGACGCCTTCCTGTTCTAGGCACGCAGACTGGGCGAACCAAGCGGTGCTCAGGGCGAAATATAGGGCGCGAATGGGTAAAGTTTTCATCGTGAACTCCTTTTCTTTGCAAGCTGCCGTTGGATTGCCGTCGGAATAGCGGCAATTCACTATTCCGACGGATTGACCTAGATGTAAGTAAAGAGAAAGTACGGTGTCCCGAGGCAGTAAACGATCTCTACATGGCGCCACATAGCCTTGTCTGGATCCCAAGCCATACGGAAGAAGAACGGGATGCGTGCCACCCCCTCTAAGGAGGCGAACTCCTCGGGCTCTTCGACGATGAACATGACCTCGACAAAGGTCTGCGGTTTGCCCGCTTGGAGGTGCTCTTGGACCTCGCTCTTCATTTTGGAGAAGTTGCTCGATGCGGCCGCGGGTGGAAGCATGCCGCTGACTCTGAGGGACTCGAAATAAGAGTTGTTCTCGGTCTGCTTCTCGGACACCTCAAACGCGCTGTCGAAAAAGGATATCTTTCCGAAGTAGTAATCGTATCCATTGTTGTCGATGAGTTGCCGATGCCCCGCTTTGAGGATAGCAAGAGGCGTCTCGCCCTTTAGGAGGCCCTTGCTTGCGAGTTGGTCTTTTAACTTCTCTATCGCTTCGGGGTTGTTGACGCCCTCGCGGAGGTAAAACGCGGCAGCGAGGCTGTCGCTACTCGAAACCGAAAAGGCGACTAAAAAATCGTAGAGCCAAGTGTGCAGATCGGCTTCTTGCTCGGGGGTGATGGGAGTGTCCCCCTTGACGGGAATGGCCGCGATGGCCTGCTGCAACTCAGCCCCGGCCTCGACGTTTATCATCTCCAAGCTGTTGACATAGTCGTGAAAGGCTTGGAGAACGACTTGGAGGCTATCGAGGGGCATGGAGGGGTGCATGGAGTAGCCGCCATACCGGGCTTTCGGCTCGGCAGAGACGCTGGCGGCGACGAACCAAGCGGCGATTAGGGCGAAATACAAGGTTTTCATCTATATACCTCTTCTAGGTTTGGGTTGGGTGGCTCCGGGATAGCGGCGATTAGACCACTATCCCGGAGCGCGTTGGGTGGAGGGGTGAGTGGCCTAGACTAGCCGCCCCTGAAGGGGATTAGGAGTTGCATACCGCGTGCCCGTCGGTGTCGCAGTAGCACTCAACTATATAACCGATTGCGATGCACGAACCCCAAGGGCAAGTGATAGTGCATGACTCAATAGCTTCGGCCTTCTGCGGCAGGAAGCTGGCGACTAGGGCCGTGAGGCCAATGGCCATGCGAATGATACGCAACTTCATGATGAACTCCTTTGTTCAGGTGTGCTACGTTTTCTCGCAGGCGATTTCCGAGGTGAAGTACTGGCCGCTAAAGCCAGTTTAGACGATGTGTTGCATAAGCATTACCTCCTTTCCGTTGCGGTAGAAGAGTGCGGGTTGTTGCTTCAGTTAGATATTGAGCAATTTTCGTGCCAAGCTGTGGCCAGTGGTCGCCAATTGCGCTTAATTTTACTTTTATTAACATAAATAATTGTAAAACAACGATTTATAAAAATAAACTAAATTTTATTGTCAGCTCTCAATTCCGGCACGAGGCCCTTTTGACGGTCTAAAAGTGCGACAATACATCTCACAAATGCGTCTAAACATCGCACCTTGCACCGCTATCTTTTTCTAGAGCCGGTATAAAAAAAGAGAAAGCGGGCAGCCCATAGACCGGGCTACCCGCTGCGATTCGGGACTAGTGTATTTCAGTTCGATCACATCGCGTCGTAGCGGGCAAAGAATCGGTTGGCGATGACAAAGAGCACAGCCGCATAGAGCAACAGAGCCGTTAGAGCTGGCAAGGCGTGGCGCAGACTCTGGGAGACCGTCCAGCCTTGCTCTTGAAACCGCGGCAGGTCGCGCAAGTCGGCGCGGAAGCCTTCGTCGTCGTTGAACCACTCACGGGAACCAAACGCATCGCGGTCTTGGAGGAAGGTGATGATCTGTCCGCGATAGGCGCGGACTTGATCGATAAAGTCGTAGTATTCGCGGCGGCTGGTGCCGGCGAAGGCACTGGCGGCTTGACTGTATGCTCCGGCGGGCAGGAGGCGTTGAAGCCAAGCGTTCCAGCGCTGGATGCGGCGGGGGAACGTTTCGAGTAGAGGGGCTTTGGCGTTCCAAGCGCGCTGGGCGTATTTCAGGCGCAAGAGCTCGCCGGTGCGGAGGATGTCTTGGAACTCGGCGAGTGAGGGTGAATCGACGACCCCAGATAGATAGAACTGGGGGGTATGATCGTGCCCGTGCATACTGTACATACTGGCAGCTCCCGGAAAGACGCTTTTCATCCCGAAGACCGGATGCTGGAACCGCTCGACCATCTGAAAGGGCGGATACTGGGTTTGGCCGTGCGCCCGAACGAGGTCGGCGATCTCTTGATCGAACTTATTCCACTCCTGCGTCGCTTGGTGATGGACTTGCTTGTGCTTTTCGCCCATGTTGGCCTGCTCGTTGAGCAGGGCCGTAATACTGTCAGGCAGCACAATCGCCAGTAACGCCCACGCGAACAGTGAGAAAATCAAGCTGGTCGCCGAACGGTGCGTGACACACGAAATAGCCAGCCCCATCAGGTAGAACACCAGCAGATACAGCAGCGACAGCACAAACAGCAGCCCCAACCGTGCCCACTCGCTGGCCCCGACTTCAATAAGCTCGGTACCCAACAGCACGATCGTCAGCAGGATGAAGCCCAAGGCGGTGGGAATAGCCAGCGTGGTCAGGCCAGCGAGGATCTTGCCGGTGAGGACTTGGGCGCGGCTGACGTTGGTCGTCAGCATCAGCCGCAGGGTGCCGTCCTCCTTTTCGCCGGAGACGGTCTCGCTGGCGATGAGAATGGCCAGTAGGCCGAGCACGAGTTGGAAGATGTACACCATGTCGAAGGAGGCAAAGATGGCGAGGTAGGGATTGCCCGACTGGAAGGGGACAATCGCCTCGGTTTGGTAAGGCACCTCGAAGAGTAGGACCTTCACGGCCTGTCCCACCTCTTGTTCGACGCCTTGGGCGAACACCTCTAGGGCGCGCGGGGGCCGTAGAGCACGCGGAGCCGCCTTGTCGAAGAGTGGCGACTTGTCCGCGTTGTTCATGTCCGAGCCTAGGACCGAATAGTACGTGATTTCGGGGAGTTTGGTCTCTTCAACGGCGCGCTGCGTGAGGTAGCTGGCCTTTTTCTGCACATAAGTCTGGCTGGTGAGCATCCCGTTGGCGATGATGAGCATCACAGCGAGTGCGGTGCAAGCGGCGAAGCGCTGGCTGAGCAGATGACCGAGCATCTCTTTTTTGAATACAATTCCTATCATGGTTTGGCTCCCATCTGTGGAAGACGAATGGCTAGGGCGCAGACCTAAATCTACCTCCGATTTTCAAGTTGTCCGAGCCGGATGCCGCATCAGCAGGGCTTCTATCTCGTTCATTTCGTCGGGCTGCACTTGGCTGTATCGCTGGTGAAAGTGCAACAGGTCGCGCAAGACTAATTCATCCGGGATGAGCGGATCGGGCCAGATACCGACCCGCCACAGCTCAATTAACCGCAGCTTGGGATCGTGGTTTTGCCGCACCATATAGTCGATGGCTTGGTCCCGGGTGCGCTGCTCAGCCGCGAGCTTGCGCGGGTCGGAAAACTCGTGATAGTGATACAAGTGATAGGTCCAAGCGTGGCGGGCAAAGCCCGGCCCAACGCCAGCCTGCTGCAATCGATAGGCCAAATCCCATCCTTCGGAAAACGGAATGTCCGCGGCAAAGCCGCCCACCGCACAGAAGGCTTGGCGCGGCACCGCGCTGTTGTGCGGATAGAAGCCGAGAAAGCCCACCGGCGAGTCGGGATGCGTGGCGTACAGCTCGGCGATTTGATCCTGCATGGTTTTCAGTTGCTCAAACGGATAGCCGCCTTCTTGGGCGCGGGCGTGAATGCCGGCAAAGTCGTGGCGAATTTGCTCTTGGGTAATCAGCACCCGCTCTTGATTGATGAGCAGGAAGTCG
>RKRN01000310.1 GCA_007571365.1 Candidatus Latescibacterota bacterium | reverse complement strand
CCATAAATTTATTGATCTTCAAGCTCATAAAGAATGGGCTAATAACTTAAAATATAAGGAGCTAAAACCTCAACCATACTGGGGATTCGACGACCTATTTCATAAGGCTGGAACTAAGCTACATAATTGCTTTTTTATTTTAGCAGAATCTAAAAAAATTGATGGAATACTGTATTTTCACTATCAAGAAATTTTCGTATTAAAAACGCTTGATATTGAAAAGTTTATTAATGCGATTGAAAATGGAGATGTTTATATAGATTTTGACGCAAGAACGGGACATAATCACGGAACCAAGTTTAGATTGAAGAGAAAAGCCTTAATAAATTTGTACGCAGAAGTCGAACAGTATTGATATACAGCAGTCATTCTTCTAGCTTGCCAACCCGGCCCAAATACAACCACGAGGAAAGCGCAATGGAATACCGCAGAATGGGTCGCACCGGCCTCAAAGTATCGGAAGTTTGTCTCGGGACTATGACCTTTGGCCACAGCACCGACGAGCGGGAGGCCAAGCGAATCGTCGATCTGGCGTTTGACGCGGGCATCAACTTCTTCGACACGGCTGATTCGTATGGCGGCGGCGAGTCCGAAGTCATCACCGGCAAGATGCTCAAAGGCCGCCGCCGCGATGCGGTCATCGCCACCAAGTTCTTCAACCCCATGGGGCCTGGCCCCAACGACTCGGGGATGTCGCGGGTGCGCATTATAAACGCCGTCGAAGACAGCCTCCAGCGGCTACAAACAGATTACCTCGACCTCTACTACATTCACCACGTCGATACCCAGACGCCGCTGGAAGAGATGTTGCGTGCGCTCGACGATTTGGTGCATCAAGGCAAGGTGCGCTACACCGCCTGTTCCAACTATCAGGCGTGGCGCTTGATGGAGGCGTTGTGGATTGCAGACGCGAATGGCTTGGCTCGCTTTGAGTGCTATCAACCGCAATACAGCTTGGTCGTGCGCGACATTGAGCAGGAGCTGATTCCGGTTTGTCAGCTCAAGGGGCTGGGCGTGGTGGTGTGGAGTCCGCTCGGCGGCGGCTTTCTCTCCGGCAAGTACAAGCCCGGCGAGCGCACCCTAGCCGGCACCCGTTCCGCCGATGCGTGGGCCTACCCGCAAAGCTATTTTGCCGCCAATGCCGACGATACCTTAGAGACGCTCTTGGCGGTAGCCGCTGAGATGGGCCGTTCGCCGGCGCAAGTCGCCCTGCGTTGGGTGTTGGAACAACCGGCTATCACTTCGGTCATCATCGGCGCACGCACCGTTGAGCAGGCGCGGGACAACATGCTCGCCGGCCGCTTTTGCCTCCCGGACGAGGCCCGCGCCCGGCTCGACGCCGTCTCCCACCTCCCGCATCGCTACCCAGAGGCCATGGAAGCGAACATGCACGAGCGCCGCGACGACGCGGTCGATATGCCGACGCTGGAGTAGGAGGAGGCTCTATGCAAAACTGCATCTACTCGGCTGCCTTGACTCCTGATTTTGGCGTCGCGTTTCGCGATCTGCCCGAAGCCATCTCGCAAGGGGAGGCCGTTGAAGATGCGCTTAGAGAAGCCGCTGACTGTTTGGAAGAAGCCATTGCCAACCGGATCGTCGCGGGGCTGCCCATTCCTCAACCCACTACGACGAACCAATCTGAACATGCCATCTCCCTGCCGGCGCAAATGGCTGCCAAAGCCGCGCTCTACTCGCCCATCCGCGATAGCGGCCTTACCCATGTCGAACTAGCTAAACGCCTACAGTGCGACGCAAGGGAGGTCAGCCGCCGGCCCGACCTGCGTCACGTCTCCGAACTGCCGCGCATTGAAGCCGCCTTGGCAGCGATGGGCCGGCAGCTAGTCGTAGCCCTACATAGTGCAGCTTAGCGACGGCCAGCCAGCCCTCCAGGCTGCCAAGACCTGCGAGCTGCACGTCCACAGCGGCGGCAGTCTCTTTGCCGCCGACCTCCTCAACTTAGCCCGCGACCACTACGAAAAGATCGACTGGTCGCTGTTTGTCGATAGCTTTGAACGCGCCTATGGCCGCCGGCCCGACCCGGTCGCGCTGTTCCGTGAGGCACTCCATAGCCAACGTCTCGACGCGCTCAAGGCGCACTACGTGTACGGCGCGGAAGACGGGGGCGACTTTGCCCGATTCCAAGCTAAGTTCAACTTGAAAATCTGCATCTATCGCCATTGGTGGAAGGTCTTGGGCCAGCCAGAAGAAATTTTGCAGCGCGTGTTCGCCCACCACCGTCGCGAAGGGTTGCGCTACGTCGAATACCGAGCCATGGCGCCCTACGACCACACCCGACCCGAAGCCTTCGTGCAGTTCCACGCGCTGACTGCGCGTACCATCGCCCAAGCCTGTACTGCGGATTTTACCGCCCGTTACCTCGTCAGCCTGCCGCGCTGGGCACCGCTTGAATGCTACAAATTGGTTCAACGCCTGCTCGACGAAAACGAGGATTTGCTCTCTACCATCGTCGGCCTCGACTTCTGCCACTTTGAGGAGGGCTATCCGCCCGCCAGCACCCGCGCCTTTTTCCGCTGTCTGCACCGCGACAACGAGCTGCGCCCGGAGCGCACCCTCGCCGTGGCTTATCACGTCGGCGAGGTGTACTTCGACAAATCGCTCGAGAGTGCGGTGCGCTGGTGCCAGGAGGCGGCCGAACTGGGAGCACTGCGCTTGGGGCACTGCACGGCGCTCGGGCTCGACCCAGAGGTTGCCGTAGCCCGCCGGCCCCAAGCCCACGAGAGGGAGTCGGTTAGCGAGCGCTTGGCCCAGATTGCCTACGATTTGCACCACAAGAGTGCCTTGGAAGAATTTGGCGTTCCGGTCGATGACCAAGCCCTGATGCAGGAGCGCAGCCGCCTCGCGTCCCGTCCCGACGATGCGCTCGTTGGCCGCGCGTACGATCCCTCGCGCCTCGAAGCGGTGCGCCGGCGGCAGGACTTTGCGCTCAGCCGCTTGGCCGCACTCGGCGCGGTGGTCGAGACCTGCCCGACCTCCAACCTGCGCATCGGGGCCGTGCCCGACGCCAACGATCATCCGGTGCATCGCTTCTTGGCCTCTGATATCCGGCTGGCCATTGGTGCCGACGACCCCGGCCTTTTCGACTGCACACTCGCCGACGAGGTCAACTGGGTCCAGCACCACACGGGCCTGACTCCCAGCGCGCTACAAGCCCGCCTCGGCGACCCGTACGCCTACCGCTTCGCTCGTTAGACATGATTACCCCGCAAAAGATGTTCAAGGGGTTTTTCTATACCTTGGGCACGGGCTATGCCGCGAGGCTGGGCAGCGTGGGGCTGACGGTCTTGATCAAAAGACAGCTCGAACCCAGCGTTTTTGCCGATGTGTTTTTGGGCGTGACGGTCTTTACCATGCTGTCTAGCTTGCGCGAATTTGGCTTGCAGTACGCGTTGTTGCACTTCCAAGACCGCGTTGAAGAATTCGTCGGTACGCACTTTGTGCTGAATATGTGCCTTACCCTGCTGGCGTGTTTGTTCACTAGCGGGGTCGTCTTGGCCTTGGCGTTGCTTTTCCCAGCGGATTTTTCCTGGACCTTCGCCCAAGTCGCGTGGGTGCTGGCGGTGCTGCACTTTGTGCGCCAACTGACCCTGACTTCCGAGGCCCTGCTGAGGATGGATTTCGAGTTTGGCCGGCTCTCCCTGTTGCACGGGCTGGGGACGCTATTGGCGCTGAGCAGTGCGCTACTGGCGGCTCGCGCCGGGTGGGAAGAGTGGAGCCTGATATTGGGCGGGTGGACTACGTACTCGGTGTTCAGCGTGGTGTACGTGCTGTTTTTTTCTACGGCTACTTGGTGCAGCCGTCCTCTGCACCGCGTCTCTTTGCGTTTCGACTGGGTTTGGGCGCGCCGTTTATTGGGCTATGGCGTGTGGATCTGGATTGGTTGGGTGTTGCAGGTTTTTATTTGGTGGTACGACAAACTGGTCGTGCGCTTGCTAGTAGGCGATGCGGCACTTGCGCTCTACGAGACAGCGTGGTGGCTGGTGCAGATTCCCACCGCGGTCATCGCGCATATCATCATTAGCTACAGCAGTACCCTGTACTCGCGGTATCGGCACGAGCGCGAGCGCTTGGGCGAGATATTTTCCAAGATGATCAGCTTAGTGCTGCGGGTGTCGGCTCCGGTGTCGCTGATTTTGGTCTTCAACGCCGGCGAAGTAATCGCTCTCTTGGGCGCCCAATGGGCTGGGTCGGCGCGCATCGTGGTTTGGCTGGCGGCGTATGCGCTGTTGCGCCCGCTGCTCAGCGATGGATTTGGTCTGCTGTGGGCCGTAGGAGCGACGCGCCGGTCCGCCTGCATCGTGGGGATGCAGGGAGTAGTGGCCCTTTTTGCCGTCCCGGCACTGGGCGCGTTGTGGGGCGCGGAGGGCGTGGCGTACAGCATGGGCGCGGTGGCGGGCACGGGGTTCTTAGGGCTATGCGTTGGCCTGCGCGCCTATGTGCGCGTCCAGTGGTTTGAGGTATTGGCCGCGCCGGCCGTGGGCTTGCTGGCCGCCGCTGTCTGCGGATGGTGGTATGGCCGTTGGGCCTTGGATTATGCCGTGGGTGATTTTGCCTTGCGGAGCGGAATCATGGCGTTGGCGTACGGGCTTGTTCTCGGGCTTTTAGAGCACCGCACCATCGTCGAAGAGCTTGGGCACTTGCGACGCATTATGCGCGGGAGCGCGGAAGAGGAATAGGAATTTCGCCGGCCGCGACCCGGGCGAGCGTCGCCGCGTAGAGCCGGTGTTCCACGGCTAATACCCGCTTCTGCAACGTCGCGGGCGTGTCGGCCGCTTTAACCGGAACCTTTTGCTGCGCCAACACTCGCCCGTGGTCGTATTCTTCATCTACCAGGTGGACCGTCGCCCCACTCTCGTGCGCTCCAGCGGCCAATACGGCCTCGTGGACCCGCATCCCGTACATGCCTTGTCCGCCGAACTTGGGCAATAAGGATGGGTGGATATTCAAAATCCGCCCTTCGTAGGCCGTCAAAACCTCTGTCCCTAGCTTCTTCATATAGCCGGCTAGGCAAATTACTTCGACCTCGTGCCGCTGCATGGCCGCTAAAATTGCCGGCCCCAGCGCATCGCCGTGCGTCCGCTCGCTCAGGTGGTACGCGGCGATATTCGCCTGCCGCGCCCGCACCAGCGCACCCGACTGCGAGTTGTTGCTAATCACCACGCACGGCTTGGCCGCTAGCGTCCCCGCTCCACAGGCAGCGATGATCGCCTGCATATTCGACCCGGTATGCGAGGCGAGAAACCCCAGTTTTAGCATCTAGAGCAGGGCCAGCACTTGCTCCGGCGGTCGCCCGAGGCGCGCTTGGCTTCCTTTGACCACGATGGGCCGCTCAATCAGGATGGGGTGTTCCACCATCGCCTGAAGGAGCTGCGCCCGATCTGTTACCGCAGCCAATCCCAAGGCCGCGTATTCGTCCTCTTTGGTGCGCATTAGTTCCCGCGGTTCCAGCCCTAGCTTGTGCAAAAGCTCGTCTAGGGCCTTGGCGTCCGGCGGCGTTTTCAAGTACTCGACGACGTTTGCTGCCACGCCGCTTTCGGCCAACAAAGCCAAGGTCTGCCGGCTTTTAGAGCATCGTGGGTTGTGGTATATCGTCACTTCGGCCATTTTCTCCTCCTGTTACGTGTTTGATTGCCACCGCCCAAATTAATACCTTGCCCTCATGCCTACAATAAACCCATCCAGCGGCCCCAATGCTGAGGCCGGACTGCTCAGCCCGGCCACGCCCGCCGACGCCGAGTTCTACCAGCAAAACGGCTACATCCGCTACGAGCACTTCTTCTCCGCCGCGGAGATCGCCCCGTTGCGCTGCGCCATTGACCACGCCATCGCCACGCATCGCGCCCGCATCAAAGGGGCCGAAAAAGATGGCCGCGTGTCAGAAGAGTACGAGCGCGTCTTCAACCAGATGGTCAACCTCTGGACCGATTACCCAGACGCCCAAAAAATCGCCTTCCACCCGCGCTTGGCCGAAACCGCTCGCCGCTTGAGCGGCTGCCGCCACGTGCGCATCTATCACGATCACGCGATGATCAAGCCCCCCGGCCAAACGAGCAAGGAAACGAACTGGCACCAAGACGCTCCCTACTGGCCGATGGACCCGGTCGGCGCGTTGTCGGCGTGGATCGCAGTGGACGACGTGACGGCAGACAACGGCTGCCTCCACTTCGTGCCCGGCTCACACCAGTACGAACGGCTCGAACCGATCAAGCTCGGCGTCGCTGGCGAGAGCATCGTCGCCAAAATGAAGGAACGGGGCTACGACGTGCCCGAGCCGGCGACCATGGACATGAAAGCCGGCGGCGTTACCTTCCACCACGGCTGCACCTTCCACTACGCCGGTCCCAATCAGACCGCCGCCCCGCGCCGGGCGTTCGCCATTATCTACATGCCCGACTACACCACGTTTACCGGGACGCACGACGCGGCGGGCGCGGCCGACGAGATGAAAGCCGGCGGCTTTTGGGACCATCCGCTACATCCCGTTCTGGCCGAAGTATCCTGATTATTCTCAGTGCGATCTTCCTGTTGGGAACCGCGGCCGCCGGCCGGGAACCCTACCGGCTCGTTTGGGCGGATGAATTCGCCGG
The DNA here is from genome assembly GCA_007571365.1 of Candidatus Latescibacterota bacterium. Classification (GTDB taxonomy): domain Bacteria; phylum Latescibacterota; class UBA2968; order UBA8231; family UBA8231. The sequence goes on along the minus strand of RKRN01000310.1, from coordinate 559 downwards.
CACCGGCTTGCCGGATTCATCGAACTGGTACTACGACGTCGGCGGGCACGGCTGGGGCAATCAAGAGCTGCAGTACTATACGGCGCACCGCCGCGAAAATGCCCGCATTGAAAACGGCGTACTCGTCATTGAGGCGCAGCGCGAAGCCTACCGGGGCCGCAGCTACACGTCGGCGCGGCTAGTCTCGCGGGCCGATTGGACCTATGGCCGCTTTGAAGTGCGCGCCCGGCTGCCGTCGGGGCGGGGCACTTGGCCGGCCGTTTGGATGCTGCCGACGCATCACACGTACAGCGATGCGTACTGGCCGGACAACGGCGAGATCGACATCCTCGAACACGTGGGTTTTGCCCCGGATGTAGTGCATTCTTCCATCCACACTAGGGCCTATCACCATTTGTTGGGTACGCACAAGACCGCCAAGCTCCAAGTGCCGACAGCGCGTTCCGCGTTTCACAGCTATGCGGTTGAGTGGACGCCTGCTTGGATCCGCGGCTTTATAGATGACAAGCTATACTTTGCCTTTGCCAACGAACGCCTTACGGACCCCGAGGCCGACTAC
>RKRN01000139.1 GCA_007571365.1 Candidatus Latescibacterota bacterium | reverse complement strand
TTGTCGAAAGCATCAGCCCGGGGCTGAGCGGCAGGCTGGAGGCTGAGGCCGCGGCCGGATACAGCGCCGGTCTGAAGCGCTGGTCCTACCGGGGCCGGGTCGGCTGGCGGCAGCAAGCGGGCCGGGCGGTTCTGGAGTACGGGAAAGAGCCGGTGCCGCGCACTCCTTCGGACAGCTATGTCCCTTTGCTCAACAGCGGCCAGTTTCTGTTGGGCTTGGACGACTATTTCGATTACTACTGGAACGAAAAGCTGCGCGTAAGGCTTCATTTTTCTCTGCCGGGGCCGGTCGGCTGGCAGGTGGGCTTTAATCACGAAACGCATTCTTCGCTACCGGCGACGACCACTTTCAGTCTGTTAAATCCGGGCCGGAAGCCGCGGCCCAATCCGGCGATTGCGCGAGGTCGGCTGCGCTCGATAGCGGCGGGCTTTGAGTGGGGCCGGCCGTACCAGCCTTTGGGCATAACGGCCAATCGGCGGGTCGCAGTGGAAGTGGAGCACAGTAGTGCCGGGCTGGGCAGCGACTTTTCCTTCACCCGTCTGCATCTGACCTTGGATGGCCATTTTAAGACCTTCCTCAAGCGCCGCATTGCGCCCAACGCGCTCGATGTGCGGTTGGTGGCGGGATACGCGCTCGGCGATGTGCCGATGCAACGCTTTGGATCGTTGGAGGCCAGCATGGGGTTTTTCTCGCCGTTTGGTGTTTTTCGCACGGTGCATGGTCATCCCTATGAGGGAGAGCACTACGCGGCCCTGTACTGGGAGCACAACTTCAAGACCACGCCCTTTGAGCTGTTGGGGCTGTGGGATTGGGCCATGCGGGGCACGGGATTGGTGATGCATGGGGCTGCGGGGCGGACGTGGATTGGCTCTGAGCGGCGAGCCAAACTAGGGTACGATCCGCGCTACGCCGGGAGTTTGCACCACGAGGTGGGGGTCTCGCTCATGCTGTATCACCTGCTGCGCCTCGATTACACCCGCCGCTTGGACCGGCCCGGCTGGAGCGTGGGCTCGAGTTTGGTGCGCTTTGATTTTTGAAGTAAGGAGGATGTAATGAACCCAAGCGTCTATCTCGAAACATCGGTTATCAGCTATCTGACATCTCGGCCGCATCAAGATGTGACGATCCATGGTCATCAGATCACGACAAAGTTTTGGTGGTCAACCGCGATCCAGCGATTCGATCTGTTTGTCTCCCAACTGGTAGTCCGCGAATGCTCGGGTGGTGACCCGGAAGCCGCAAAGGACCGCCTCGACAGCATTGCCAACATACCTGTCCTTCCGATCACTCTAGACGCGGAATCTTTGGCCGATGCACTTATTCAAGGACATGCGACTCCCAGCAATCAGCCGCGCGATGCACTGCACTGCATATTGCCTTGGCTGCTACTCATGGAGTACAATACCTTGTATCGTGGAATTTCCGACACATCGTAAATGCATCGCTTCGCCCCGCTATAGAACGCATCTGCCGTGCTGCCCAACACGCTCCTCCCATCCTTTGTACACCCGAAGAATTACTGGAGGTTGACGATGCTTGATGATCCAATTGTGAACGAAATACGTCAAATCAGTCTCGCTTATGCAGAGCAATTTAACTTTGATCTGCACGCGCTGTGCGAGGATCTTAGACGACAGGAACGAGGCTCAAACCGAGAATTCCGCACCCCCTCACAAGCCAAAGTTGATAGGGCCGCTACTCAAACCGACCTTAAAAAATCGCTGGAAATATAGGAGGAAGTAATCATGCGTTTGCTCATGTTAGCCGCTGTTCTGATCGCGCCGTGGGCCTATGCCGCGCCACTCGAAGAAGCTCCTGCGGGCAACTACGATTTGGTGGCCGTCGAAGTCGTCCATATACCCGAGCAAGTGGTGGTCGGCGACGGAGTTGTATTCGTCCAACATCTGACCAACCGAGGCACCGACGCCATTCCACCCCGCACCTATCGGGTCGATTTGTACGTCGATGGCGAATGCGTCAGCTTCGATCACGGCACGCGCGGTCTGCGCCCGGGCGGGCGAGGCACCTACTCAATGTCCGAAGGCTACTATCACTTCAAGCCGACTGAACCGGGGACGTACCCGTATCGCTGGGTCTTGGACCAGGAAGATAATCTGCCCGAGACGGACGAGACCAATAACGTCATTGAGGGGACCATCGTCGTAGCCGAGCGCTCGGCCGAGCGCGACAGGCTCCAAGCGGCTCTGCTCGACCGGCTCAAACTCATCGGCGAAAATATGGTAGCAGGGCGTTATCCCCCCGAGCTTGCGCTGGGCCCGGATTCAACCCACCAAGAGCTACAGTGGTTTACCGAGTTATTCGACGACATCGGGATTAAAGTGCATTCGGGGGACCAATATTTTAACTACCTGACGACTTCCGCTCCGGCGGAGGAAAGGGCCACTCATCGCTTGGCCTTCAGAAACATGAGTGCGAGCGAATGGCCAGCGTTGTTCGTCCGCTATTTTGACGGGCAGGAATGGGCTAGGCAGGCCGCCAGCGATTTCTACCGGGATAATCAGGTTACAATGACCCTCAGGGTAGCTCACGACCAGCAGACCGGTACTTTCCGCCTGCTGGATTTGAGTGGGAATGGGATGAGTTATCGTTCGCCGGAGGAGATGAGTTGGTTCGGCGCATGGTTGGTCAAAGCGGAAGGCACCAAGGGCGCGGTCGTCCACCACGTCGAGGACGGCAGTCCCGCGCAAGCGGCCGGCTTTGCACAAGGCGACACTTTGCTCACCCTAGCCGATAAATCCATAACTTCCCCACCCCAATTAGACTTCCTACTAAGCCGTATGAAACCCGGCACCGAGGTTTCGTTTGGGCTCGTGCGCGACGGTGTCCAAATGGAGAAGACGGTGCAGCTGGGAGCTCAACCCGAATTCCGCTGACTATATCGAGAATGAGAATAGGCGATGATCTTAGTCGTAGATGACGATACTTCCGTGACCACGTCGCTGTCTTTGCTGCTCAAGCAGGCTGGCTACCAGACCGCGACCGCGGCGTCTCCGGCCGAAGCCCTTGCATGGCTGGAGCGCGGCGGATGCGAGTTGGTCTTGCAGGACATGAACTTCTCGCGCCAGACCAGCGGCGAGGAGGGCCTGGAATTGTTGCAAGAGATCAAGCAGCGGTGGGCCAGTATGCCGGTCATTTTGATGACGGCTTGGGGGTCCATCGAGCTGGCCGTGCAAGGCATCAAAGCCGGTGCCGCCGATTTTGTCACTAAACCTTGGACCAACAAACAAATCCTACAGGTCGTGAAAACAGCCCTCGGCTTGGCCGCGGCAACGCCGACCACCGAGCGCACCATCACCCGCGAGGAACTAGACCGCCAAGGCGATTTCGCCAACATAATCGGCGCAGACCCCCAACTGCTCAAGGTGCTCGAAGTAGTAAGCCGCGTCGCACCCACCGAAGCCTCTGTGCTGATCACCGGCGAGAGCGGCACCGGCAAAGACGAAATCGCCCAAGCCCTCTTCCGCAACAGCAGCCGACGCGACCAGCCCTTTGTCAAAGTCAATCTCGGCGGTATTTCCTCGACCCTGTTTGAAAGCGAAATGTTCGGGCACGTGAAGGGGGCCTTCACCGACGCCCGACAAAACCGAACCGGTCGCTTTGAGTTGGCCGATGGCGGCACCATCTTCCTCGACGAGATCGGCGATTTGGTCCCGAGTTGCCAAGTCAAGCTGCTGCGCGTTTTGCAGGACCGAACCTATGAAGTGCTGGGGTCCAGTAAGACCCGTTTCGTGGATGTGCGGGTGATTTCGGCGACCAATCGGAACCTGCTGGAACTGGTCGAGTCGGGTGCCTTCCGCGAGGATTTGCTCTATCGGCTCAACCTCATCGTCCTGCACCTGCCGCCCCTGCGCCAACGGCCGGCGGACATCCCGCTGCTAGCGCGCCACTTTGCGCTGGGCGTGGCCCAAGCCTACCGCCGCGACTTGAAGATCGACGCCGCGGCTCTGAGCTGGCTGCAAACCCGGCCGTGGCCGGGCAATATCCGCCAGCTAAAGCAACTGGTTGAACGGACCGCGTTGATGAGCTCCAGCCGCGTGTTGGGGGCCGACGATTTCTCCGCAGCCTTGTCGATGCAGCCCGAAGAAGGCCACAGCGGCGCGGGCGACCTGCCCGCGCTGGGCACCATGACCCTCGACGAGTTGGAACGGTCGATGATCGTCCAGTGCATGGAGCGCTACCAAGGCAACATCAGCCGAGTCGCCCAAGCGTTGGGTTTGAGTCGGGCGGCGCTGTACCGCCGCTTCGAGAAGTACGGAATAGACCCTTAAATCACCCCTAAATCGATCCTCTTGAGCCTGCGCACCAAACTCATCGTCTACCTAATCGGTATCCACCTCGTCTTCGCTGGGATTGCTGGATACCTTTTGCGCGAAGAAAAGCCTTGGCTGCTGGGGATTGAAGCATTCTTCGTCTTGTCCTTTGCGGTCGGCGTGCGCTTGATCCATCACTTTTGGGTGCCGCTCGATCTGATTCGCACGGGTGCCGAACTCATCGGCGAGCGCGATTTCACCAGCAAATTCGTCGAAGTGGGCCAGCCGGAGATGGATCAGCTCGTGCGCGTGTACAACCGCATGATCGACCAATTGCGCCAAGAGCGCACGCGCCTGCAAGAACAGCACTACTTCATGGACAAGATCCTGACGGCCTCGCCGTCGGGCATTATCACCCTCGACTTTGACGACAAAGTAGCCCTAGTCAATCCTAGTGCGAGCCGCCTGTTGGGGCTGGCCGAAAGCGCGGTGGTCGGCCAGTGGTTGGTCGAGTTGGAAACGGCATTTGCCCGCGCCCTACACAACTTGGCCATTGGCGAGTCGCAGGTGTTGCCGCTGCAAGGGCAGCGGGTGCGCTGCCACAAGGCGCAGTTCTTGGACCAAGGATTCCCGCGCAGTTTTATCCTAATGGAGGAATTGACCGAGGAGTTGCGCCTGTCGGAGAAGGCGGCCTACGAAAAGGTCATTCGCCTGCTGGCACACGAGGTGAACAACTCAACCGGGGCGGTCAATTCCCTGCTGCACTCGTGCCTCCACTACCAGGGGCAGTTGCGGGCGGCCGACCGCGGCGATTTTGCAAACGCCCTGCACGTGGCTAGCGGCCGCATCGATCATCTCAATGCCTTCATGCACAGCTTTGCCGAGGTGGTCAAACTGCCGGCACCGCACTTGCAGCCGGTGGACTTGGAGGCTCTGTTGCGCGACATCGCCCTGCTGATGCGGGCCGAGTGCGAGCGCCGCAACATCGAGTGGGACTGGGATATTCAGGCGGCCCTAAAGCCCATCGCCATGGACGAAAACCAGATGGAGCAGGTGTTTGTCAATATCCTAAAAAATGCGGTCGAGGCCATTGGCACAGACGGCAGGATAACCATTCGCTTGGGCAAGCTGCAAGACCGGCCCTTTGTCGCGGTCGAGGATACGGGCGCGGGGATCGACCCGGCAGTAGCCGAGAGCCTGTTCACGCCGTTTTTTAGCACCAAGGAAAACCGGCGCGGCCTCGGTTTGACGTTGGTGCAGGAGATTTTGAGTCGGCACGGTTTTGCCTTTGCCCTCGAAAGCCCTCCCGACGAGCCGACCCGTTTTACCATCCGCTTTTGAAAGCTCCTTCCACCGTTTGATCGTCCCGAAAAGGTACGCGATACTACAAAGTTTGTATCTACGATTCTCTCGAATACGAGGACTAAGCACCGGCATGATGCGAGTGGCTAGACGCAGGCTGAAAATTCCCGGCGGCCGTCACCGCGGAATTTTCAGCAGGCTTCTGAGGAGGACGCCGTGCCCACAGCCCTAGGTGTTATATTGCGGCGGCTCGTCGATGCGCTGCGCGACTTGGCGCCCATCATCATCGTCATCGCGTTCTTCCAACTCGCAGTGTTGCAACAGCCCTTTCCGAATTTCGGGCGCGTCGCCGTTGGTTTAGTCTGCGTGATTGTCGGCCTGACGCTCTTCATCCAAGGACTCGAAAGCGGTCTCTTTCCCCTCGGCGAGGCCCTAGCGCAGGCCTTTGCGCACAAGGGGAGCGCGACCGCACTGTTGGCCTTTGCCTTTTGCCTGGGTTTTGGCACCACGGTCGCGGAACCGGCCCTGATCGCCATTGCTGCGGAGGCGGCCGAGGTCGCCGCGGAAGCAGGTGCCATTGCCGACGACGATGAGGTTCGTGCCGCGTACGCCTTTGAGTTGCGCATGGTGGTGGCGGTCTCGGTCGGCACGGCGATCGTGCTCGGCGTACTGCGCATCCTCAAGGGCTGGCCGATTCACCGGCTGATCATCGGGGGCTATGTGCTGGTGACCGCAATGACCGCGTTTGCGCCGGCAGAAATCATTGGCGTGGCCTACGATTCCGGCGGCGTCACCACCAGCACGATCACAGTGCCGCTCGTCACCGCGTTGGGCGTTGGGCTCGCCACGTCAATCCGGGGGCGCAACCCAATGGTCGACGGCTTTGGGCTCATCGCGTTTGCCAGCTTGACGCCCATAATCTTTGTACTGGCCTATGGCATGGTGGTCTGAGGTGGAACTTCTGCACACTATTGCCGTCACCGCGTTTTCCACCGCGCTTGACGTGGCACCTATTGTCGGCATCCTCGTTCTATTCCAAGTCGTAGTGCTGCGCCGCAAGCTGCCAAACCTGCGCCAGATCGCGACCGGGTTTGTCCTCGTCCTATTGGGACTCACGCTCTTCCTCATTGGCCTAGAGGAGGCACTGTTTCCCATCGGCGAGACCATGGCGCACCAACTCACCGCGCCCGAGACCATTGGGAAGGCGAGTCTGGCCGACGGCGTCGACTGGCACGACTACTTACTGGTCTATGTCTTTGCCGCGGCGATCGGCTTTGCCACGACCGTGGCTGAGCCTTCGCTCATCGCGGTCGCACTCAAAGCCGAGAACGTCTCGGGCGGTGCGATCGATGCTTGGGGCCTCAGAATCGCCGTGGCACTCGGGGTGGCCACGGGGGTGGCGCTGGGCTGCTTTCGCATTGTCACTGGCACGCCCCTGCCTTGGTACATCATTGCCGCATATTTCGTGGTGATTGCCCAGACCTTCCGATCGAGCCGGACTATTGTGCCGCTGGCCTACGATAGCGGCGGCGTAACCACGTCGACCGTCACAGTGCCAGTGGTGGCCGCGCTGGGCTTGGGGCTCGCCGCCACTGTTCCCGGACGCAGCCCGTTGATCGACGGATTCGGCCTCATTGCGTTCGCCAGCGTCTTTCCCATCATGTCCGTGTTGGGCTATGCTATGGTGGTATCTTGGGTGAGTCGCCGGCGCAACGCCAACCATTCCGAGGAGACTTGAGCTATGAAACTGAAGCTGATCGTCGCCTTGGTCAGCGACGACAAGACCGATACTGTGGTTGATGCTGCACGCGCTGGCGGGGCGACCGGCGCGACGATTATTACCGGCGTGCGCGGCGAAGGACTGAAGCCGCAGAAGACCTTTTTCGGGCTCGATCTGGCGGCCCGACGCGATGTAGTCCTGTTTTTGGTGGTCGAAACGCGGGCGCGCGACATTTTGGAGCGCATCCGCGATGCCGGGCACTTTGAACAAGAGCCCGGCACTGGCATCGCCTTTCAGATCCCGATTGAGGACGCCGTCGGGCTCACCACCCAACTTCCCACCATCCTCGAAGAAGTGGATGACGAAATATGAGCGAGAAACGCACCATCCGGGTCGGAGACGTCATGGGATCCAAACTCTACACTATCGATAGGCTGGCGACTGTGGCCGAGGCCATGGCCTTACTGAAGCGCTATGAGGTCAGTTCGCTTGCCGTCGACCGGCGCGACGAAAACGACGAGTTCGGCTTGCTCGTGGTCGCCGACATAGCACGCGAGGTGATCGCCAAAAACCGGGCGCCCGAGCGCGTCAACGTGTACGAAATCATGTCAAAGCCGGTGTTGACCCTGCCGTCGAGCATGCTCGCCCGCTACGCGGTGCGCTTGCTCGTGCGCTTTGAACTCTCCCGCGCCGTGGTCGTCGACTACGAGCGCCAGCCGCTCGGCATGGTGACTTTGCGCGATCTCGTCCTGAGCCACGTGGCCGAGTGATGGGGCCGTCGGCCACTATCCGCTCCGCGAGCCTGTTCATACATCGTACTCGCCTCGCGCATTCCAGCCCGGGTACTGCTCTTGGAGGCGGGCCAACGTCTCTCGGGTGTAGTATGAATGGCCGGGGGGCGGAAAGCGGAAGAGTGCTCGTTCGCGTGCCGAGAGGCGGCCGATAAAGGCCCGGAAGTGCTCGTCCATCCCTCGGTTAGTAAAGCTGCTCACACCCTCCCAATAGTGGTCGGCGCGGCCATAGATCCGGGTGGCGGAATAACGCTGCCCCGCGCGGCCCTTGAACACGGTCGCCGAGTGCCAGAGGTGGGTGTTGAAGATCATGATGGTGCCCGCCGGTACGGTTAGCAAAACCCGCTTGCTCAGATCTTTGCCATAGGGCTTGGGCACGATCTGCATTGGTGCTTGGTTTTCGTCCACGGCTTCGGGAAAGTACCAGGTGCTGATCTGCCCGTAGTGCCGGTCGGAGGTGGGCGGCAGGAGCGAGTTGTTGCCATTGTCGATGTGCAGGCCCGGCTGCGCGGCTCCGGGGTCGGGGTAGCGCGCCCAGTTGTGGGCATAGCGGAAGAAGATGTCCGCGGTGCCGAGTACCCGCTGGACGAACTCAATGAGGCCCCAGTCGACGATGAATTCGTTGAAGAGCATATCGGCGTAGGGAAAGTCGTCTTTCAAGAGCCGCTCTGCCGGCGGATCAGCGGCGAGCATCTCCCAAGGCGGGAGGGTCCGGCGTATGCCCTCGGCGATCTGAGCCCGGCGTTCCTCTGAATAGAAATTCTCTACGACCACGAATCCCTGTTCGACAAAAGTCTGGAAATGCTCGTCTGTTAGTTTCATGCTCCCTCCTCGGCGTTTTGTTGGTGCTTGGATTAATACCGTGCCTATTGCAGGCTGTGGTCCGTATCACCAATATACATTTATATATTGACATTTTCTTTTTAACCACGAGGGATGCCATGAATGCTACCTATAAGTACGAAGTAGTCGCACACTGGGGCCTAGGCCCCCAAGGCCGCTCCATGGGCGGCGTCGTGCCCGGAGTGGCCGCCGATAGTCGGGGCCGGGTCTTTGTGGCCCGTCGGCACCCCCCTGCTCTGTTGGTTTACGACGGCGACGGGATCTATCTCGACACTTGGGGTGCCGACCTGCTGGGGAATCCCCACCTCCTGTGGGTCGACGGCGAGGATCACGTGTACGCGGCCGACACCGACGACCACACCATCCGCTGCTTCAATCCGCAAGGGGAAGTGGTCCACACTTGGGGCACGCCGGGCGTACCGGGCGCACCCAACCAGCCCTTTAACCAGCCGACGAAAGCCATGCGTGGCCCTTCCGGGGATTTGTACGTGGCCGACGGGTACGGTCAATACCGCATCCACCGCATTTCGGACGCGGGCGAGTTGCTCCACTCGTGGGGATCGGCGGGCACCGGTCCGGGTCAATTCGCCCTGCCCCACAGCCTGTGGGTTGACCGCGACGAGCGCGTCTGGGCCGTCGACCGCGAAAACAACCGCATCCAGCGCTTTGACTCCGAGGGCCGCTACTTGGACGAATGGACCGACTTGGCAATGCCCATGGATCTCTTTATTACCCCGGATAATACAGTATATATAGTCGAGGCCCCGTCGCGCGTTAGCATCTTCGACATAGATGGGCAACTGCTAGCGCGCTGGGGCGAGGATGGCTCGGCTCCGGGTCAATTTGCCGACTCCCCGCACAGCATTTGGGTAGATGGGGAAGGCTCGCTGTACATTGGTGAAGTAGCTACCCTTAACGATAGGGTGCAGAAGTTCCGCCGCGTTTAGAAACTTACGCACTCTTAATCTAGGTCTGATGCTTCCGGCCCCTCGGTCGTCATTCCCAATCCAGTCTGCGCCAAGGCCGCAAACGGGTCTTTCTGGACAGGCATGACAAAAACGGCGGAACATCAGTCAGGAAGAAGACATGGAAATTGTGAGGTATCCAGATAGCCGCATTGAAGTGCTCGACGAGCGCTTCGCCCAGTACAAGCTGGCCAATGCCGCCCTTGAAATGCTCTGGACCGGCGGCCGCTGGCTCGAAGGCCCGGTGTGGTTTGGCGACGGCCGCTATCTCCTGTTCAGCGACATACCCAACAACCGCATGCTCAAGTGGGAAGAAGAGACCGGGAATGTCTCGGTCTTCCGCAAGCCCTCGAACAACACCAACGGCAATACGCGCGATCTTCAGGGGCGGTTGCTGTCGTGCGAACACGACGCACGCCGAGTCACGCGGACGGAATACGACGGTTCGATCACTGTGTTGATGGACCAGTTCGAGGGCAAGCCGTTGAATGCCCCCAACGACATCGCGGTGAAGTCGGATGGATCGATCTGGTTTACAGACCCCGGGTACGGCATTCTGCTGGACTACGAGGGGCATCGGGATACATTTGAGAATGCCGCTAACGTGTACCGTCTCGACCCGGATACGAAGGAAGCGACGGTGGTGGCCGAAGATTTCCAGCGGCCCAACGGCCTCTGCTTCAGCCCGGATGAGTCGCTGCTCTACATCGTCGATACCGGACGCTCCGATGGCCCCGAATACCCCACTCACATCCGCGTGTTCGACGTCCACGGCGACCGCCTCGCAAATGGGCGCGTGTTCGCGGACATGGCACCTGGCGCGTCGGACGGTATTCGCATCGACGTGGATGGCAACTTATGGTCGGGAGCCTGCTGGGGGGGCGACGGCTACGACGGCGTGCATTGTTTTGCCTCGGATGGCACCTTGATCGGCCAGATCCACCTGCCGGCCCCCTGCGCCAATCTCTGCTTTGGCGGCGCGAAAAAGAACCGGCTGTTCGTAACCTGTTCGCAGTCGCTGTTCTCGGTGTACGTCGAGGCGAACGGGGCTCAAAAACCGTAGGGATTACACCCTACCGCCCGAATTGAGGATGAGATGTACGGAGTCGGAATCGTAGGTCTAGGCAGCGTATCCGCGGCACATCTGCGAGCGGTGGCGGCCCTTGAATCTACGCACTTGCGGGCGGTCGCCGACACCGACGCCAACCGCCTCGCCCGCGTCCGCGGGGAGCACGGCTGCGCGGGCTATTCTTCCTATGAGGATCTGCTCGCAGACGCGGGGGTCGACCTCGTCATCGTCTGTCTGCCCCACAGCCTGCACTGCGAAGTGACCGTAGCTGCCTTGGAAGCCGGCAAACACGTGCTGGTGGAAAAACCGATGGCCGTGAATGTGGAGCAATGCGACGCCATGATCGCGGCCGCGCAACGGACCGGCAAACAGCTCTCGGTTGGCCACATGCACCGCTTCGCGCCAGCGAACCGAGCCGCGAAGAGGCTGCTGCGCGAGCGAGCTGTGGGCGATCTCGTCTGTCTCTGCGACGAAGCCTACCGCCCCTTCAACCCGAACAGGTCGGCTTGGTACCTCGACAAGGCGACGCACGGGGGTTTGTGGTATCAGAACGGCATTCATCTGATCGACCGCTCCTGCTGGTGGACGGGCAGTCGCGTCGTCGCGGTCAAGGCCCTGATCGACAGCCGGTTCTTCAAATTCTCAGCGGACGATGTGGTCATGGCGCTGTTGCAGTTCGACAACGGCGTGTACTCGACCTTGATTCACGTGTGGTGGAGGACGGGCGGGCGGCGCTTCAGCACGGAGTTTGTCTGCACCGACGGCATGCTGCAACTGCGCCGGGGGATCGAATCGGGAAGGAACGACCTTTTCATTGGCCGCGACGGGAACTGGGAACAGGTCGAGGTGCGTGAAGATCACAACACCACAACGCGGCAATTGGCCGCGTTCGTCGCGGCGATTGATGCAAAAACAGAACCGCCGGTGACGGCCGAATACGCTCGCCATCTGGTGGCGGTGCTGACGGCGTGCATGGAGTCGTCGCGGCGCGGCAGAGAAGTGGTGCTCGAAGCATGAACGATACCGATCTGTGCTATCTCTCCGGCGTCCAACTGCGCCGCCTATACGAGCGCCGCGAGCTGTCTCCGGTGGACGTCGCCGAGGCGGTGCTGCGCCGAATCGAAGCACTCAACCCAAAGATCAATGCCTTTGTCGCGGTTTCGCCGGAGCGGGCCCTCGCGGAGGCGCACGCGGCCGAAGCCGCTTTTGCCGGGGCCGAGCCGCCGCCCTTGGCTGGCATACCCGGTTCGCTGAAGGACCTGACGGCGACGCGCGGGATCCGCACCACCCGGGGGTCATTGCTAACTGCTGACTGGATCCCGGACTTCGATGCGCCCCTCGCCGAACGCCTGCGCGACGCCGGCATGGTGCTGCTGGGCAAGACGAACACGCCGGAGATGGGCTGGAAGGGCGATTCGGGCAACCGCGTCGTTGGGCCTACCCACAACCCTTGGCGGCATGGTCGGACGTCGGGCGGGTCCAGCGGCGGAGCGGCCGCGGCCGTGGTCGCTGGCATGGGCGTGCTGGCCCAAGGCACCGACGGCGCTGGCTCGATTCGCATCCCGGCCGGCTTCTCGGGCGCCTTTGGCTTCAAGCCCTCTTGGGGTCGAATTCCCCAGCATCCGGCCAGCGTGGTGGAGGCCTTGTCGCACGCCGGGCCGATTACCCGCACCGTTGGCGATGCCGTGCTGATGCTCGAGGTCATGGCCGGTCCCGATGCGCGGGATCGCACCTCAATGCCAGCGGATCCCTTGGCACTTGACGAGATCGAAGCTGGCGTGGATGGGCTGCGCGTGGCTTGGTCGCCCGATCTAGGGTACGCGGCCGTCGATGCCCAAGTCGTCGAGACCGCCCAAGCGGCTGCCGGTCGCTTCGCGGATCTCGGTTGCACCATTGAGGAGGCGCATCCGGCTGGCGACGACCCGTGGCATCTCGTCCACATCCTGTGGTCAACGGCTTTCGCCGCTTTCTTCCGCGACCAGTTCAACCAGATCGCCGACCGCCTCGATCCCGGCTTGCGCACCGTCGTCGAAGAGGGGTTCAAGTTCCGCGGCACAGATGTGGCCGGTGCTTACCTAGAACGCAACGCGTACTACCACCAATGGCGGAAATTCTACGAGAACTACGACCTGCTGCTGACGCCGACGCTGCCGATCACCGCCTTTGCCGCTGGCGACGACCACCCCGGTTCGATCGCCGGCCGCGCTACCACCTACCTGAGTTGGACGGCTTTCACCTACCCGGTGAATCTCACCGGCCTGCCCGCTGCCAGCGTGCCCTGCGGCCGCGTCGATGGCCTGCCCGTGGGCCTGCAAATCATCGGCGGCTGGCGTCAAGACCTCACCGTGTTGCGCGCCGCTCGCGCCTTCGAGCAACTCGCCCCTTGGGGCCACGAGCGACCGCCGCTCTGACGTACGGCCTGTCAGGTCGCCGATTCTGACCGAATCAGGCAAGTTTGAGGTCTGTCTGCGAGAAGTCATCTCCCGTGCAGAGGAGCGGCTCGCCAGCGAGTTGGGCGGTGGCATAGGTGGCGCAATCCCCGAAGTTGAGTGCCGCCGCGTAGTTCAGCCAAGCCTGATGGGCTGCGGAGTAGTGAGCCTGACTGAATGGAATTGCGACGGTGTTGGTTTCCTGTATGAAGCGAGCAAGAGTCCCCTGAGCGTTGCGTTCAAGGCGAGCTGACAGCACAATGGCGGTTTCGAGAAGAGTAGGTGTGCCTATACCGAGGCTAGGCGCGGCGGCGATCTTGGCCCGGAGGGCTTCGTGCTCCGGCTCCTGGAGCAGAATGGCGATGATCGCCGAGGAGTCAAGAATCATGCGCCATCCCTGCCGTAGCCTAGGATGCCTTCCTCTTCATCCCGACTCAGCTTTCTGCCCAACTCCGAAGGCGGTACGTGGGGCCAAACCTCCGTTTCTAGGAATCGACGCAACCGTTCGCCACGGTCATTAGCGACACCTTGGTGGACTAGGCGGGCGCGGCGCTCCTCTAGGGATCGGCGTACTGCCTCTGTTTTGTTCTCGCCTGTGAGGCGGGAAACTTCCTCGATAAGCTGTTCGACGTCCTTGTTTTTGATTTTTAAGCTCATAAAATGCCTTCCGCTGCTATTGGACCTGCCAGAGGTAGTCTGTCTATGCCCGAAAGGTGGAATGAAGGTCGAAAGAAGTCAACTCTGTTCATCCGTCAGCCTAGTATATGTATGTGCATACTTATCGGGCGAATCAAATGTTGGTCAGTGCGTCGTCTTTGAGACATAACGGCTAGTCAGCACCGCGCACGGCCACGACCTCGACTAGCAGACCGTCGCGCACCAACTGGGGTGAGTGTACGGTAGCACTGGCGGGCAGGCGATGTGGTCTCGGAGTTGACAAAAGACGCACCTAATCCGCGGGTTCTCGCATTCCTGACCGAACAAGACGACTTGTGGTTGTCTGCGATAGTGTTGCACGAACTGGCGTTCGGCTTGGAGCGGCTGCCGTCGGGACAACGTCGCGACGGGTTGCGGTCGGTGCTGTCAGCATTCCCACTTTTTTCACTGAACTTGCCCCATTAGGGGACGCGTTCTAATTTGCCCGAGCAGACGACAACCCTTTCCAATGGCCGCATCAGCCGCATCGGAGGAACCCCATGTTGACCGACCAGCAACTGCAGCACTTCCGAACCTTCGGCTTCGTTTCCCTGCGTAAGTTGTTTACCCCGGAAGAGGTCGAGATTCTGCGCGAGGAGTACGAATACGAGCTCGATCACGTGTACGCCGATCAGCCCTTCACGGGAGAGAAGCGTTACTGGACGATGATGCTGCACCCGCGCACCCCCCTGTACGCCAGCCTACTCGAAGACGAACGCTTCTGCGGCGTGGCCGAGCAGCTCTACGGCGACGACGTCCTCGGCATCGGCACCGATGCCAACCGCTATGTCGGCGATACGAACTGGCATCCCGACCACAAGGCCGATCCGTCCGCGGACTGCTTCGGCGTTAAGTTCGCCTTTTACCTTGACCCGGTTGATGCCGAGAGCGGTGCCCTGCGGCTCATCCCCGGTTCGCACCGGCGCGAGTTCCACGATCAGTTGCACGACACCCTGAACTCCCTAGCACTCGACGTGGCCGCCGTCCCCGCCTACGTCTGCCGATCGGAGCCAGGCGACGTGGTGGCCTTTGACATGCGCTGCTGGCACGCTAGTAGTGGCGGCACTGCGGGCCGCCGCATGTGTACCTGTGTCTTCTATAACAACCCCAAGGGCAAAGCCGAAGAGGCCGCCACCCGGGATCGCGCCGTCCGGTCAAAGGAAACACCCGCGCACTTCGGGCGACCGGGACAGCCTATGTACCCACTCGAATGGCTGCGGAATCCTTCCGGTAACCCCAAGCGAGGACGCTGGCTGCGACGCATGTCCGAGCTCGGGTACTTCGAGTTGCCCGCCATCCCTTGAGCGCCCAGATCGCAACAACGGAGACAAACTATGTCTGAATCACAAACGGTCCTGATTCGCCCGGCCCGGCTCGCCGACGGGCTCGGCGGCAGCGCCAAGCCCGGGCAGGCGGTATTGGTCCGAGCTGGCGCGATCGCCGCGGTCGGCCCCTTGGCACAAGTGGAACAGCAGACGCCTCCCGACACCCCGACCGTCGATTTGAACGGCTGCTGCCTGACGCCCGGTCTCATTGATGGCCACACCCACCTCAGCCTCCCGGGCGACGGTCAACCCTACGATCTAACATTCCGGGAAAGCGATGAGACCATGGTGCTCATCGGGGCCATGAACATGCGCAAGCACCTGCGCGCCGGTATCACCACCCTGTGCGATCACGGCGCCCGCAATAGGGTCGGGTTCATCCTCAAGCAAGGCTTGCGCCGCGGCTACATCTCCGGGCCGCGGATGCTCGTCAGCGGTCGCCCGATCACCTGCACGGATGGCCACTTCCACATGTGCAACGAGGTCGCCGACGGAGTGGAAGAGCTCCGCCGCTCGGTGCGCCGGCTCGTACACGAGGGGGCCGACTACATCAAGGTAATGGCCTCCGGCGGCGGGACCACCGGCACGATTCCGGGGTTGCCCACCTATTCAACGGAAGAATTGCAGGCCTTGGTGGGCGAGGCGCGTCAGTTTCACCGCCTCACTGCCGCCCATTGCCGCGCCAAGGAGTCGATGGTGCGGGCTGTCGAGGCCGGTATCGACCTGATTGAGCACGTCGAGTTTCTCGAACCGGACCACGAAATGCGCTTCGACCCGCAAGTAGCCGAGATGCTGGCCGAATCCGGGGTCTGGCTGAGCCCCACGCTGCAGGCGTGGACCAACTATCCGAAGATGGTGCGCCTGCGCCAACTGCGCGACCAGGGAGCTATGGGTGCCAAAGAGGAGGCAGTGCTCACCCATCTCGAACAACGAGCAGAGAAGCGGCTAGACGTGATGCGGAAGATGCTCGACTACTGCCTGAAGGAGCGCGTGGTGCCCGGCACGGACTCAGGAGTGGGCAGCCTCGAATTTGGGCACTTAGACTACGACCTTCAGCTGCTGGTCGAATGCGGCTTCACCCCGGCCGAAGCCCTCGTCGCGGCGACCCGGGTCTCGGCCGAGGCGGCCGGTATTGCCGATGAGGTGGGGACCATCGAGGTCGGCAAATCTGCGGACCTCGTCGCCTTTGCGGGCGATCCGACAGCAGACGTGGCCGCCTTCAGCGACGTCAGAGCGGTTTTCCAGGCCGGAGTGCGCGTTCAAGCGCAGGACTAGCCGGCTACGTGGCCAGCGGTGCGCCGCCGGGTATGGCAATAGAAATCGGCGACTTTGCGTACTGGGAGCGGCAGGCGGTGAAATCGGCATTGCGGTACTCGCCTAGGTGAATGAATCCCGAGATGCGATCTTTCGCAGCACAGCCCGCAAACAGGAAGGGGATGGTATCGCCCGGGCGGCTCACTTGGCTGCGCAGCTTTACCTGATCGCCTTCGATGACGCCGGCGATGGGCTGCTGAGAAAAATCGCTTATGTGGGTGCCGCCGATCCAAGCCCCCTCCTGTTCGAGGAATAGTTGGTGCTGGCTGCTGCTGCTCGAATAGTGGATAGTCAGGTCCCAAGAACCGCTGACGTCGGTTGCTGGAGGGGCTAGCTCGGTTGATTGAGGGCTGCGTTGCGCCGATAGAATGCGGTGGATTCGGTCGGCGACCACTTGGTCGTTGCCCGGCTGCATCTGGTTGGGCGTGATGCCGATGGAGGTGCGGCCGTTGGTATCGCCGCTAGCCACGGCGATGCGGGGTTTGTTGCGAGCGAAATCCTCGGCCACCTCTGCGCCGGTAATGTGCAAGACTGCTGGGTCCCAACTGATGGTGAGGACCGGGGCGCGGTTGGACAGGCCGGTGGGTTCGTCGACCTCGGTCGAGACGCTGTCTATGCCGCGCACCCGTTGGGCGATATGGTCGAGGTAGGACAGCCAAGTGAGCCATTCGGCCGCGTGGTCGCGGCGCACCCAAGCCTCCACCGCCGCCAGCATCCCCATGATCTCTTCCTTGCCGATTTTATCGTCGCGGCCCGGCCCGTGGTGCGGCGCACTGAATTGCCACGCCGACTGGAGCAAGGCTTTGTCGCCCAGCACTAAGCCGGCGCACTGAGGCCCGCACAGGGCTTTGCCGCCGCTATAGGCCACGACCGTGGCTCCCCTTTGCAGATGGACATTGGGAATGGTGAGATCTTCGGCTGCGGCATCGGCGAGGATGGGAATGTTGTGCGGTTGGGCCGCTTGGGCAAGGACCTCTAGGGAAAGCGGTTGGCCAGTAGCGGAGCCAGCCCCCGTGGTTATGTAAATCATGGCGGTGCGGGGATTGATCGCCCGCTCCAGTTCGGCTTGGGTTTCGACCATGACGATTTCGACGCCGATGCTGCGCACGGCGTGGTCGTAGGCATTGCGTGCATAGCGGGGGATGATGACTTGGGTTTTGTCCAAGCCGGTCAAATCCGGGATGCGGATCAGTTTTTCGGGATTGCCGCCGGTGACGCAAGCCGCAGTAATGTGCTTGAGGCCAGCGGCGCAACCCGCCGGAATCAGGCCCCATTCGGCCCCAGTGATGTCAGCCAGTCTTTGACCGATGGCTTCGGCCAGTTCGTCGTACTGGACGAAGTAGCCCGAGGCCGCTTCCATGGCCGCCACCACTTCGGGGAGCTCGACCGAGCCGCCGATGATGGTAAACGTGCCACGGCAGTTGATGATGGGTTCGACGCCGATGGCTTGGTAGATGTTTTGGTCGCTGATGTCCAATGTCATCTGGGCCTTCCTTGTGGATTGTGTATGAACCTAAGAGACGCTAACAAAGCCTAGGCTAGGTGCGCCTGGCCGACCAGCGGGCGAGACGCCCGCGTTCCTAGGCAAAATTTGCAAAAGTCAGGTCAGTCCCCAGATACGAGCGGCCGTCCCGCCTAGCATTTGGTCTTTTTCGCGCTGGCTGAGAAAGTCGAATCCCTCTCGCACCAGACGCAACTCCTCGGCCAAGGTCGGCCAGTTGTGCTTGGTGCGATGGTGCCCCGGATAACCAGTGCCCCACAGCATGCGCTCGGCCCCAAAGGCGTGGTGCAGACGCTGGATGAAGGGATGTACGTCGGCATAGGGGAAGTCTTGCCGCGAGCGGCCGTGGACATCCGATATTTTCACCGCCACGTTGTCGAAGTCGGCCAACTCGACGATGGGCTGAAAAGCCGCGGCTGGCTCGTCGAGGTTGGGATAGCCCATGTGATCCAACAGCAGGGGCATCTGCGGATGGCGGCGGGCGATTGCAGCGGCTTGATCGGCGCAAGCGGCGTTGAGGTGGAACTGGATGACAGCACCCATTGCGTCGAGGGCTTCCCACAGGGGACGGTTCTGGGGCGTGGTCAGGACCTTCTCGTCCGGGTAGTACATGGGGTGAAAGCGAAAGCCGACTAAGCCGCGTTCCGCCATCCAGTAGTGCGCCTGCGCGGCGTTGTCTGGATTTTGCGGGTCGAGCATACCGTGGCCGATAAAGCGGTTGGGGAAGCGGGCCTGCGAATCGGCGATATAGCCGTTGTCCCAAGTGGACCAGCTAGTCTGCACCAAGACGCTGCGATCGACGCCGTTTTGGTCCATGTCCTCTAGTAGCTCGTCGGCGGTGGCCGGTTCGTCCGGCTCGGAGGTCCAGTTGGGAGCGGTGGGTCCGATCGGGTATTTTGCGGACATTTCCCAGATGTGTACGTGGGTATCGACGATCATGGACGGTTCCTTTTAAGATGTTGGTCGAAATTCGTGCGGACCGTATCGGGATCGGATTGGAAAATTTCTCGCTCTAAATGGCCTGTCAAAAAAGTTAGCTATCGTTTTTTGTTGCTGCTCGGCCGCGGGAATGACATAGGCGGCTGGATCCTCCCGCGCAAGAACGGCACCCTGTGCCCCGACACGGGGCGGGAGTCCACGCGATTGAGGCGATAAACGACCGCTAAATACTTTGAACGGCTCCTACATACGCTTCTTATAAAGAAAAGGACGGCGCCAGATGCCGCCCATGTGATGCTCGTTGTGCAAGCGCAAGGCTATGGTGTGGGTACCGGGAGATAGCGCACCGCTCAGATCGACATCCCATTCAAAGCGGTAGTCGTTGTGCCACCACATGGGACGCCAAGCGCGGTGTGCCACCAAGTAGCCATCGACGTAGAGCCAAGCTTTGCCGAAGAGACCGGGAAAGCGTAGGTGGAGTGCTTGGCCGGCTTCAGCTTCGCTTATCCCTATATCCGTGCGATACCAGACAAAGCCATTGTACTCGCCGCCATCGGCCCCAGCAACTCCTTGGACTTCCATGTAGAGGTTGGTGTGCAGCAGTCGCCAAGACGACAGGTCGAGATCGGGACGCCCCCAGCCTTGGTGCAGGCCGGCGTCGTGCGGGTCGGTGCGGAATACCCATTGGAGAGGCAGCTTTTGCACCAAGCGGCCTTGGGGTCCGTGAGTCAATTTGCCCAGATCCCGGTATTGCTCAACCTCGCCGGTCCACCAAGGATCACCTCGCTCTAGACGGGTGGTGGTGAACGTAGGGTGCATTTGCGTCAAGCTATCGCGCCAAGCCAGTCCCCGTTTGCCGGCCTGTACAGCGGCTGGATAATTCACCTGCGTGACGGCTTGGTCGATCATGTCCATGTAGTTTTGCAAAACGCCGAAGCCGGCCCGCACAAAGCGCACCCGCTGGACGAATAGGTCATCGGAGGGTAAATCGGCTATTAGGATTTCGGCCTCTGCAACATGGGAAGCCAGCCCTTGCACCAATTCCGGCATGTACACTGTGGGAGCTAGCATGAATTCGTGTTCGTGGGACGGTGTTTGTTCCCAAGCGCGGTAGATGGCCTGCCAATAGGCGCGCATGGGCGCGGCGGCTGGCCCGAAGAAGCGGGGATAGAACTCTTCCAGCACGACTTCGACATCCACATCGGGATCCCAGTAGAGGCGACTTCTCAAGTACAAGTTGAGAAAGGTCGTGGCCGTAGCTCCCCGGCTTTCGCTGTCAACTCCGAGAATCCCGGCAGCGCGGTAGTGCTGGATGTCTTGGCGAATGGCTTGGATGGAGGGGTTGGGAATGTCGCGCCAGACCAACATGCTTTGGTCGTAGTCGTAGATGATGAGGCGACCCTGCATGATCTGAGCCCAGCGGTACATGACATCGCGGTACTCTTGGCTGGGTGGGCAAGCGGGATCGTCCATGCCGTGGATGGGGCAGACGTCAATAGGGGCTAGGTACGCCACTAAAGGCTCGGCGGCCACCGTGCGACGCTGCGGCGGCAAGGTGATATTGGAATAGGCCAGAAAGCCAATGCGACGGTCGGGGAAACGGACTTGGGTTAGCCGGGCGACGTTGTTGTACAGGGCCATGAAGGGGTCGGTGAGGGCCGGAGCCATGAAATTTTTGTCCCATAAGCCGGCGGCCAAGACCGAGTCGGAGGCGCAAGCTAGATCGTAGAGGCCATCGTCCATGCCGAGGGATACAGCTTGGGCCCCTGCGGCAAAGTGCTCCATGACCTGCGCGGCAATGTGGTGAGCCGTGGTGGGATCGGACAAGCAGATGGCTTGGGTTGACGCTCCAGTGCCCGGCAGGTCATCAACGTAGTGGCCCAAGGCGTGGCCAGCCGGCACGGACAGGTCGTTGAGCCGATTGCGCCGCATGAATTCGGCGCGGCCGCTGTTGTCGCCATGCCAAGAGAGCCAGTAGCGTCGCACCTCAAAGGGCGGGGCATAGGCCACGTCGAGGGTGGTGACGGACAGCGTGGATTGCCGGGGGATGCTGGCACCGAAGTCGGTGGGCAAATACCAGCGACAACCCCAGTGGTGCAGCAATTCTATAGCAGCATAGTAATGCGATTCATCGTTGGTCCCGACCAAATAGATGCGGTTGTTTTGGTGCTGGGCGATGATGGCGTCGCTGCGGAGGACGGGCCGGGGTTTTTGCAAGGCCTGCAGGCGGGGGTCTAGGGATGGCTCGGCTTCGAGGGCGGCTTGGCCCACCAAGATGAGCGGGGTGGTTTCGGCTAGGGCTTGGTGCAGGGCGTCGGTCTGGTCAATGAGCGGTAGGCGGGCACCGCTCATTTCCTCGATATAGCGCACCAAGTCGCCGGCAGCGCGGCGTTCCCACTTGCCGGCTTCGGGATGGACACCAACGCGGGCTCGGCTCTGTCCCCGCTCAACGATAGTGAGCGGAGTGTTGGCCAAGGCACAGCAGGACAAGATCAGGCATAAGGTTAGCGCAATATGCATGGACTGCCTCCAGCGTATTTAGACCAGAGTCTCGCGAATTAGCCCCTAACCATGTCGACGAAATAGCGATGGACGCTCAAGTCGCTGGTCAGTTCGGGATGGAACGAGGCGACCAGCACTTGGCCTTGGCGCACCACGACCACATCGTCGCCGCAGGTGGCCAGTGCCGCGACTCCGGTGCCCAACCGCACGATGCGAGGGGCGCGGATAAAGATCATCGGCAACGGTCGCGGCGGCCCATCCGCCGCCCAAACGCCCGTCCCCTCGAAGCTATTGACTTGGCGGCCATAGCTGTTGCGCTCGACGTCAATGTCGATCAGGCCGAGGGATTTCTGCGGCGGATTGAAGACGCCTTGGGCCAACAGGATCATGCCGGCGCAGGTGCCGAAAATGGGGTTGCCGGCCGCGGCGAAATCCCGCAGCGGTGCCCAGAACTGCCAAGAGTCCATGAGCTTAATGAGCGTCGTGCTCTCGCCTCCGGGGAAGATCAGGCCGTCCACTGTGGGCAATTGCTCCGGCTTTTTGATCACGCGGGATTCGACGGCCAAGGCGTCGAGCATTTTGCCGTGGGCCGCGTAGTCGCCCTGCAATCCCAAAATTCCAATCATCGCTTATACCCATAAAATCACCCCGTCCCTGACACAGCAGAGACGGGGCATTTTCCGTTTGCATCTGGGCGGCGACCTACCAGCCGCGGGTTTGTAGTTTGTCCTGCTCGGCGAGGGTGTCGATGTTGATGCCGACCATGGCCTCGCCGAGGTTTTCGGAGACGCGGATCAGAACTTCTGGGTCGTTGTAGTGGGTGGTGGCTTCGACGATGGCCTTGGCGCGGTTGGCCGGATCGCCGGACTTAAAGATCCCAGAGCCGACAAAAATGGCCTCGGCCCCAAGCTGCCTCATCAGTGAGGCATCGGCCGGCGTGGCGACACCACCGGCGGCAAAGTTGGGCACCGGCAGCTTGCCGTGCTCGGCGACCCAGCGGACCAGTTCATACGGTGCGCCCAAGTCTTTGGCCGCGGTCATTAGCTGCTCGGGACGCAGGATCCTCAACCGGCGGATCTCGTCGGTAACCGAGCGCATGTGGCGCACGGCTTCGACGATGTTGCCCGAGCCAGCCTCGCCCTTGGTGCGGATCATGGCCGCGCCCTCGCCAATTCGCCGCAGCGCTTCGCCGAGGTTGCGGCAGCCGCAGACGAAGGGCACCTCAAAGGCAAACTTATCGACGTGATAGTGCTCGTCGGCCGGGGTTAGAACTTCGCTTTCGTCGATGTAGTCAATCCCGAGGGCTTGGAGCATCTGCGCTTCGGCAAAGTGGCCAATGCGGCATTTGGCCATGACCGGAATGGAGGTCGCGGCCATGATCTGGCGCAGCTTCTCAATGCTCGACATGCGCGACACCCCGCCTTCGGCGCGAATGTCGGCCGGCACTCTTTCCAGTGCCATGACCGAGGCCGCTCCGGCGTCTTCGGCGATCTTAGCTTGGTCGGCAGTGACGACGTCCATGATGACCCCGCCCTTGAGCATTTCGGCGAGGCCGGTCTTGAGGCGCAGGGTGCCAGTCTGGCCAGTTTGGCCATTGGTATGTAGCTCGCTCATAGCACAATCTCCTTTGGTTTCAAAAAGCTCCCGCCGCCGAAACGAGGGGAGACTTACTCATTCTCTGTTGCGCCGCCACACAGGATAAAAGTTCCCTAAAAACATATTCTAAAAAGAATATCCGCGCAAAATTTACCACGCGACAAGCGCGAATACTACGCTCGCGAAAAATCAGGTCCCGCGCAGGCTCTGCCAATAGGTGCGGCAGAGGTCGCGGGCGAAGAGGAAGAGGGCGGCTAAGGTCGCGCCGACGCCGAGGATAGCTCCGGCGACGAGGACGGCAAGCGGTGGCCCAGGCAGCAGGGGACGAGGCAGCAGGAGGACGGTGAAGACGAAGGCGACCACCAAACCGGGGCGGCTGAGCGCGGCGAGATAGGTTGCAAAAGGCAGGTCAATCAAGCGGTTGACGAGATACTGCGAAAGCAGCAAGAACAACAGGGCGGCGGCGGCGATGACGCTGGCCACGCCTTGGATGCCGCCCGGCAAGCCATAGAAGTACAGGGCCGGGATCAGCACCCCCATGTTAAAAAGCGACCAATAGAAAGACCAGTTAGTCTTGCCTTTGGCCATAAAAATGGAGCCGACCAAGGTGCTGGCGACTTTCAAAAGCGTGGCGGCCGCCAACAGGCGCAGCACCATCCACATCGGCTCGGTGTTGACGAGGGCGGCAATCTCCGGCGCAAAGACGAATATCCCGGCGAGGACTGGACCGAGCGCGAGCACTAAGCCTTGTACCGAAGCGAGGTATCCACGGCGCAGGAGCGAGTTGTCGTCGACGATGGTCGAAAAAGTCGGGAAGGAGACGCGCTGGATGGTCGTGGCCAGCCGGGTCAGGGGTTGCAAGGTCAATCGTTCGGCCAAGCTGTAATAGGCTTGGGCCGTAGCCCCCAGCGGGCCGAAGATGAAGACATAAGCGATCTTGGTGTTGAGCAAAGCCACCACGCGCGAACCCGTAAAATTTAGCGCAAAGCCGAGGATCTGGCGCAGTACTTGGGGCCGAAAGCGCCGGCGTGGGAGCCAGCGAGCCGAAAGCGCGAGGCTGCTGAACAGACCTAATTCGCGCGCGATCGAGCCGAAGACTGGGACCAAGACGCCCAAATCGGGGCGCCAAAAAAGCAGCAGCGTCACGGCAAAGCCGAAGGTCAGAACCGAAACGAGCTCGGAAAGGGCCACGGCGCGGAAGTTGAGGTCGCGTTGAAGTCTGGCCCGCAACAGGCCCGCCAATGAGGCACAGGGAATCGCCAAGCAGAGCGTGTGCAGGACGCGCTCGAAGGTGGGCGGGTCTTCGCCCCCCAAAAGAGGGGCCAACCAAGAGGCGGCCGCCATGACCGCAGCGGTGAGCAGCAATCCCCAGCACAAACAAGTCCAGAAGGCTGTGTCGAAGTGCTCCTCGCTCGCGTCTGGTAGCTGGACTAAGGCCGCGCCTAGCCCCAAGTCGCCGACCAGCGATAGGAGCATCACTAGGGCGAGTGCCCACTCAAAATGGCCCAGTTTCTCCAGCGGCAAGAGCGTGTAGAGTGCCAGCATGACGCCGAGCTGGATAACCGAGGCACTGCCATTCCAGAGAAAACCGCGCAGGGCGCGCGTGGCCAAGGACAGCGAGGTGATCACATTACGACGCTTCGACGCACACTTTGGCGATGCGACCCTGCTTGCCGAAGACATTGACCGCACGTGCCTCGAGCAGATTTTCGCCCGCGGCGAGCACCCACTCAAAGCGGGCCTCGCGCTCCTCGCGCCACGGGCCGCCGTCTTGGCGCACCAAGAAGTGCGAGAAGTTGGGCGCGGTGTGCTCTAGATCGACTTGCAGCGTACGCGCCTTTTCCGCCACTTGGAGGTAGAGCCGCGTCTGATTGACCGACCAGTAGAAATCCCCGATGCGAGAGGTCTGCAAGGAGTATTCGGCGTAGCGCGGATCGACATCGTCCGACCACCACAGATAGCCATCCCAGTGATACTGCCCAGCGCCGTGGCGCAGCTCGGCTGGCTCGGCGAAAATAAGGTGCGTGTTGCGCAGCGGGATGCCGAAGCGGCAGAAGACGTCGATGTAGCTGGCCATGGGCTCGACGATCTTTTGGGGCAGCTTGTTGGCCATGATCGTCGAGCGCCGCTCGTCGGCCGCGGCCTCGTGCAGTTCCAAGGCGTTGATGGGCACACCATCAATTTCGTAGGTGGCGTCGAATTCGCGGGCCGGCCCGGCGTCTTCGAGGATCCACTTTTGCAATTCCTCGCACCAGATCTCGGCCAAGCAGTGGTGATCGACGATGACCGAGCGAGCTACCCACCCTAGGGACGAGGCGCAGCCGGCGAATACTGCTCCGTAGTGGGTACACATGCCGAAGCCCCAGTCGCCCTTGGTGGCGTCGAGGATTTCTAGCGGATTCCAAGAGGGGCAGTGGGGATATTTGTCGGATTGCCAGCCCAGCCACTGGCTGTGGACCCAGTCGCGCAGCAAGGCCAACTGTTCGAGTTCGGTTTTGCCGGCGGCAATCACTTCGTCGAGGCGGAACTGCTTGCACAGCCGTTCTTGGTGCGGGTGCCGCCCCATATAGGCGAAGGGGTACGAGCTGTACACGAGCTCGGGTTGGTCAAATTCCGTGCGCTTGAAGGGGGCGAGACTCTGAGTGTCTTCCTCGATGTCGGCTTCGAGGGTGACGGCTTGGAGCGTCGGGGTCTTGTTGGCCGCGTCGGTTTCGAGGATGGCGCGCCACTGCACAAAGCGCCCGGGCCACTGCAAGGCAGTGCCTCGTTCCCAAGCGGTCCACGTGCGCGGATCAAAGGAAGGCGTCGAACCCGTGCGCAGCTCAAAGTGTATTTGGGTTCCCTGCGGTTGGCGCGTCCGCGCTTTTAAGTGCAGGCGGCGAATGCCCATCTTAGGAGCAATGCGACCGTTGCCCTCTTCGTCGGCGAGGTCGATGACCGGCGAGCAGAGCGTCCCTTGGGGCGGATGTCCCTTGATACGCAGTCGCACCAGATATTCGCCTTCTATGGCGCGGGCTTCGCCCAAGGTGCCTTGGTGCCAAGTTTTACCGCCGTCAAAGCTGCGGCTCGAACGGCTTGGGGGGGTATCGGCTAGACCGCCTAAGAAAGGGTCGATGTGCAACACGCCGCTGTGCGAGAACACAAATTCGTTGGTGCCGTCTTTGAGGTATTTAGCGGCGATTTTCTTGCGATCCCAACCGCCGGTGAGCATGCGCTCGCGGTCTTGGCGGTGGGTGAGGACATGGCCGTTGACTTGGAGCCGCATGGGTTTGTCGGCGGTGGACTGGTCGGCGTTGACGTAGAAGAGCAGTTCGGCTCCTTTGGTCTTGGCCGAGGGGACGTCGAATTCGACTTTGGCGCAGAGAGCGGACGTGAGTTCCTCGCAGATGTCGCCGTCCACGCCCTTTTCGTTGGTGATCATATAGGTGGGGGCGAGGCGGGCGGCGCGGGTGGTTTGAGCGTCGATGAAGCGGTCGCGGCGATAGTCGCGGAAGTCGGTGGTAGCGATGCGTTTCATGGCAGGCTCCTAAGTGGGGAATGTGGGGAATGTAGGCGGTGAGACCGGGGGGGACAAATGGCAGGAGCGGGTTTGAAACAAGGACCCCGCGCCCAAGCTCAGGCTAAGAGAGCCTCGATGTATTCCCGCGCGGCCATAGCCGCTGGCCGCGGCTCGTCCCAATTGGCCTTCTCAAGCTCGACGACGAGGGGGCCGTCGTAACCGCTATCCGCTAACAGCCCGAACAACTCGGCAAACGGCAGTTCCCCTTCTCCGAAGGGCACGGGCTTTTCGCCCTGCTGGTCGCGCAGATGGACCAGGCCGATGCGCTCGGCGAGGGCCGCGGCAAACGGCATGATTGGCTCGCCGACCGAGAGCAGGTGGCCGGTGTCTAAAAGTACGCGCGCCCGCTCGGGCAGTTCGGGCATCACCGCTTGGTAGTCGGCCAGTCCTTGGAGGCGATTGCCTTGGTGATTGCCCAAGTTGAGGGCGATGTCCGGGATGTTGTCGAGGAGCGCGTTGACGCCTTCAATGAGGTCGGCGAGGGCCGCGTCCGTGCGGGCCCCGCCTTTTGTGTTCAGCGTTTTGACGCCGAGGGCGCGGCCCAAGTGAATGTCCCATTCGAGTTGGCGCAAGTTGTAGGCGAGGTTGCGCTCGTCGGAGTCGGCCTTGCGGCCGGTGAGATTGCGGATGTTGAAGCCAGCAAGCACTAGGCCGGCGTCTGCAATGGCGGTGCGGACCATGGGCACAGACCAATCGCGGTGGACCGGGGTGCTCTCGGTGTAAGCGCGGAAGAGTTCGAGGCGGGAAAAGCCAGCCGCTTTGGCGAGGTTGAGCACCTCGGGCAAGAGCAGGTCTGGGCAGAGGGTCGGGCTGAAAACGAGATGCATTAGCTAATCCCCTCCCAATGCGCCCATTGCTCGTCGCAGGTCTCAAAGCGGATATCGTTGGTGTCTTTGCGCGAGAAGCGGCCGATGAGGGCCATGCGGATATTGCGATTGATGTTTTTGGAACCTGTGTGAAAAAGCTGGCCATGCCAGAAGATGGCATCGCCGGCTTGGCCGACGAACTCGCACCCTTTGGGGAAGGTTCCCGCGGGAAATACGTCGCTGGAAACGCCGCCCTGCACCGACAGCAGCGAGTGGGTTTTGAAGTAGTCGTACGCCACGTTGTGGCTGCCGGGCCAATAGGTGAAGCAGCCGCCCTGCGAGCCAATGTCCTCGACGTAGATCGTGACGTTGATAGTCATGTAGCCGACCGTGCCTTCGGGTACGCCGTTGGTCGGGGTGTAGTAGCCGTCGAGATGGCCGCGGGCCGGCAGGGACCAAGTCTTGTCGCGGGAAGGGTACACTAGGGCCGGCCCAGCACTGCCGGGATTGAGCTGGCCTTCGCCGACCATTTCCTCCATCATCGCAAAAAGCGGCGAGTCGTAGACGGTGGCACGGATGGCCGGGTGATGGGCGGGCACCGGATTGCGCGGGCCGGCTTCGACCCAAGTTGTAGGATCGTCGCGGTCGGCCTCAATGCCGGTCCACAGGGCGTCCTGAGCAGCTTGAATTTGCGCGGGCGCGAGGGCACCGCGCACGATGAGACAGCCATTTTCCTTAAAGGAACACTTGTCGGCCGAAGTGAGATGAGACATGGCAGGACCTTTTCAATGCGGTTGGAAAGGCAAATATAGAGCGATTAAAAAGGGGTATCCATTGGCCCCTTCAGAGGACGACCGCTTGGTCTAAGGCGCGGATGTAGCCAATAGTCCACGCTAACCCTGCGGCGCGGTCGCCGGCGATGGCCGGGAAATGCTCGGGGTAAATCTGGCCTTGGTAGTCGATCTCTTTGAGGGCGCGGATGGTGCCGACCATATCGACTTCCCCTTGGCCGAAGGGCACTTCGAGGTAGCCTAAGTCCGCCAGCCGCTGCTCGACTTCTGGGGTGGTTGGGCCTTGGGCCTTGGTGGCGATGTCGCGCACGTGGACCATAAAGACCTTTTCGCCAAAGTGGCGAATGGTGTCGGGCAGGCTGTCGCCGGCCATTTGCGACTTGCCTTGGCAGAAGGTCAGGCCGTGGGCCGGCGAGTCGGTGGCCGCCATTAGATGGGCAAAGGTTTCTCTGTTCCAGATCAGGCGGTCGGACACGTGAAAGGTATGGGTGGAGACTCGCACACCAGCGTCTTCGCCGATTTGACCGAGTTCGCGGAAGATCCCAACCAAGCCCTGCCAGTGCGTCTGCCGCTGGGCCGGGTCGCTGGGGGCCGCGTCGGCACTGAGGTAGAAATGCACGAAAGGGATTTGCGCGTGCCCCATATCTTCGATCAGACGGCGCAGATACCCAACCTCGCGGCTGCGGGCTGCATCGTCGACGCAGGCGTCGAGGCTGAGACGAGGTGGAGTCAGCCCGGCCAACACGACGTCGGCTGAGGCGTATTGGTCGGCCAGAGCCTTGAGCGCGGCGGCTGCGGGCGCGTTATCTGAAGAGATTTGGCCGGTGTTCAAGACGATGTGGCTGGCCCCGGCGTCGCGGCAATAGGCGATGTTGCGAGCGTGGTCGGCCCCAAAAGGGGCGAAGATGCCGATGTCGAACATGAGTTCCTCCTCAGCGTACATAAAAATGGTGCTCCCACGGAGACTCGAACTCCGGTTACAGGGTTGAAAACCCTGGGTCCTAACCGCTAGACGATGGGAGCACAACGGGCAAAAAATATAGACCTAGCCCCGCATATTGGCAAGCCGTATGGGCGCGAAGCCTCTTGTTTTGCGGCGTTCTAAAAGCTCCGGTTCTGCCGATGCGGTTCACGCCCTGTCGTCGGGGCCGTATTTCTATCGGCTGCAAGTCGGCGACACCTTCTTGAATACCAAGAAGGTGCTGTTGCTGAAGTAGTTGATGCCCCTATACGAAGCCCCGCTCGGTCAAACGAGGCGAGCGGGGCTTGTTTGTATGCGACAGCAGAGCCTCACTACTCGTCGGCGTCCAACAGCGACCTAAAGGCTTGGAGGCTCGGAATCTGGATGGCCGCCCGATGCAACCGCTTGAGCCGCTGCACATCGTCAATGGCCCCAAGGCGGACCGCCAACGGCGCCGACGCAGCCAGCCCAAAGCGAATCTCCAGCACAACGAGCAGGTCTTCCAAGGCGCGTTCTCGGCCGCCCTGCTCAATGCCTTGTGCAAAGCCCTTATCCGCGAAATACTGCACTACCGACGATTCGTACATGGTCTCCTCCGAGATGATGGTCAGTACCGTGTCTAAGTTATACACCAACCCGCTCAACATCGCAAGATCGGCCAGATAGTTGGCTTTGAGCGGTTCGGCCATCGCCACCGCTTGCGCCCGGTGGACGCACTGGCGCAGCCACGTCTCGGCCGACACTCCCACCGGACGCTGCATCAACGGCGCAAACGGCAGCAAGCCCCAAGGACCCTGATCCAGCAGGCGTTGGCCGTCTAGTTCGATTAGCCGAATTACCTTGTATTGCACCAACACCCGGTAGCCAAGTCGCTCTTGCAGGTAGTAGCCCGGATCGCGCTGGCCGGCGTCGGGGCGCAGGTAGAAGACCGTGGAATA
Organism: Candidatus Latescibacterota bacterium; assembly: GCA_007571365.1. GTDB lineage: Bacteria > Latescibacterota > UBA2968 > UBA8231 > UBA8231. Next base: position 33,472 of record RKRN01000139.1, on the reverse strand, counting down.
GACCGGCTTGCCGTATTGCGCTAGGCAGCGCCCGATGTAGCCGGCCATGCGCTGGGGCATGGGTGGAGTGCTATCGGTGGTTTGAAACTCGTAGTGGATCAACGCCTCTTGGCTGCCGACTTGGACGTGGATGAGGCAATCGGTGCGGTGGGCTTCGACGGTGGGCTGTTCGGTATCGACGACACCGAGGACTTTCAAGTCGTCTTGCTGGAGGGCGAATCGGGCGAAGTCGCCGGGATAGGTGTGGATGAGATGTTTGGCGACGGTATCGAATTCGGCCATGGCACCTGCCTTGGGTTGGGGTTGGGCTGGTATCGGCACCGTGCAAAAATCGTGCCAAGGCGTCGGCTCAGTGGTTGGCCGAGGCTAGGCGGCGTTAGAGTGTAGCGGAAAGGGTACAGGGATGGAACGTGTAACGTCAGTTCCTAATTCCAAATTCACTGAGATCAGGCGTGGGCAGGTGGTAGCTGGTGGCTTGCTCAAAGGCGTGGGCGAGGCGCAATAGCCGGGCCTCGTCGCCAGCATGGCCGATCAGTTGCAGGCCGATGGGCAAGCCATCGCACGTGAATCCGCCGGGCAGGGAGACGGCGCACAGGTCGAGGATATTGACGGCGATGGTATTGCGCAGGCAGAGGCCGTTGATGCGGAAATAGACGTCGTCGCGGTCGATCTCGTCGAGAATGGGGGCGGCAAAAGGAGTGGTGGGGGTGACGAGGAAATCGACGTTTTCGAGGGCGCGGCGAGCTTTGCGGCGCAGTTCGTCGCGTGCTCTAAGCTGTGCGAGAAAGTCCGCGGCCAGGACATCGCGGCCGTCGAGTATGCGCGCCGCGACAATGGGATCGAACTGATCGAGATGCGCTTCGAGGTTGTGCCGGTGGTAGAGATAGGCTTCGACGGCCGTGGTGCTCGGCCCGCTGCGCCATTCACTCAGCTCGTCGAGCACCGCGAGTGATATTTCATCGACATAGACGCCTAAGTCGGCAAAAACCCGCGCTGAGGCGCGCACGGCCGCTTCGACTTCTCCATTGACCTCGTCCCAGAAGTACTCACGTGGGAAGCAGAGCCGGAGGCCGGAGACCTCGCCTTGCAAGTGATCCACAAGCGAACTATCGGGCCGCGGCTCCGCCATAGCTTGCAACAACAGGGCACAGTCCTGCGCTGTGCGACACAAAGGCCCGATGCTGTCGAGAGTCGGGTCGAGGGGCAAGACTCCGGAATTGGGGAGCAAGCCAAAGGTCGGCTTGAGGCCGACGAGGCCGCAAAAAGACGCCGGAATCCGCACCGAACCGCCGGTGTCCGAGCCGAGGGCGGCCGGTGCCAATCCGGCCGCTACCGCCACGCCCGAGCCCGAAGACGACCCGCCCGGCAGGCGGTGAACTTTGGCATCCCAAGGGTTGACCGAGGTGCCGTAGTGATGGTTGACGCCGGTGCCGCCGAAAGCGAATTCCACAAGATGCGTCTTGCCCAAAAGCACCGCACCCGCGGCAAACAGGCGGCGGGCCACCGCGGCATCGGCGGCGGCAATGTGGTTGCGCCGCAGGACCGAGCCGCCGGTGGTGGGCAGGCCCGCGACATCTATGAGGTCCTTAAAGGCCAGGGGCATGCCGTGCAAGGGACCGAGGTACGCACCGGCCGCGATTTGCGCTTCGGCGGCGCGGGCTTGGGCGCGGGCGCACTCGGACGTGACGGCGAGATAGGCATTGAGCGACGGGTCGTACCGCTCAATGCGCGCTAGGTAAAGTTCGGTGAGTTCGAGCGGAGAAAGTTCGCCGCGGCGGATCAGGGCGGCGAGTTCGGCGATGGGGGCAAAGGCTAGGGCGTCATCCATGAGCGGTTAATCCAACAGGGAAAATCCGGCGTAGCCGCGGCGGTCTTCAGCACCTTCGACGTCGCCTTGGGGAAAGTACTCGCGCCAGCGGCGGCTGACCTTGTTCGCAGTGGCCTCATCCGCTATCAGTTCGTCCGGGTAGCCGGGTTTCATGCGGCAATCCAAGACAATCGGCGGCGTATAGCAGGGGTGATGGCGGCGGAGTTGCACGGCCGCGGCATAGGTGTCGGCAGCCGGCTCAAAGCGGGTAAAGGTACTCCAGAGAAAGGTGACATTCTTGGCGGCGGCATGGGCGTCGTCAACTAAAAATATCAGCGGCCAAGCTGCAACGGCTTGGTCGGCGGCGAGGTGTTGGGCGTAGCCGGGGTCTTCTGCGTATGTAGGGCCTTGCACCGCGAGCGCACCCGGGCAATAGACCGCAGCGGCGCGGGCCCCGCCAGGCAGCTCGCCGCTAAACTCCTCGGGCAATTCGGCTACTGGATCGCCCACGCCGATGAGGATCCCTTTGCTGCCTTGATTGACGGCCGGGCCCGTGTAGTCGAGGGTATCCATGGCGAGATTGGCGATGACGAAAAGGTCGGTTGCGAGCTGCGCCCGCGCTAGGGCGTGTGCAAGCACCTGGCGAAAGTCGCCCAAGTCCAACGGGCGATCGATGACGACCAAAAACTTGGTCAGGTTGAGCTGGCCACCGTCCTCACCCAAGATGCGAAAGGCAAACTTCATGGCCTCGCGCGGGTAGCGTTCCTCGACGACGATGGCCGCCAGCGAGTGATAGCCGGTCTCGCCATAGCTCCACATGGCCTTGATCGCGGGCATGACCAGCTTGCTCAAGGGCCTCATTAGCTGCTGGATGTAGGTGCCGAGAAACAGGTCTTCCTGCGGCGGCTTGCCTACTACGGTGGCTGGGAAGATGGCATCTTTGCGGTGGTAGAGGCGCTTGGCGCGGAGCACTGGGTAGTCGTGTTGCAGCGAGTAATAGCCGTAGTGGTCGCCAAAAGGCCCTTCGGGCTGGCGCACCTGTGGCGGCACCACGCCCTCAATGGCGAATTCAGCTTCGGCGATCAACGGCAGTGTGGCACCTCGCACGCGGCGCAGGCGCTGGCCTTGCAACAGGGAGGCCAAAATCAGTTCGGGCAAGTCCTCGGGCAGCGGCGCGATGGCCGCGAGGATCAGGGCCGGCGGCCCGCCGACGAAGACGATCAACGGCAGGTCTTCGCGTCGCTGCTCGGCGACGTGGTAGTGGAAGCCTCCGCCTTTCTGGATTTGCCAGTGAACGCCGAGGGTCTGAGAATCGTGACGCTGGATGCGGTACATGCCGAGGTTGTGATGGCCGGTGTCGGGGTGTTCGGTATAGACCAGCGGTAGGGTGATGAAGTGCCCGCCGTCCTCGGGCCAAGTTTTGAGCAGAGGTAAGCGCGTCAAGTCGGGCGGTGCCTGTACGCACTCGCCAACCGGGCCTTTGGCGACGGTTTTCAGGCCGACCTTGAGCGCGGCGGGGATCAGGTTTTTGTGCGGCCAGAGCTTGCCCGGCGCAAGCGAGGGCAGGTCTTGGGCGAGTTGCACGAGCTGTTGGATAAACTGCTCCGGCCTAGGGCCAAAGGCCAACTCAACACGCCGGGCCGTGCCAAAGAGATTGGTGACGCAAGGAAAGTCCGCGCCCTCGACGCGGGTAAAGAGCAGGGCCGGACCGGCGGCGGCCAGAACGCGGCGATGGATCTCGGCGATTTCGAGATCAGAGGAAACCGGGGCGTCAACGGTGACGAGCTCGCCTTCGCGGCGCAGAAGAGCGAGAAATTGGCGCAAGTTGTGCATGGGCGGCCTAGAGCGGGAGTTGGTACGGTTGACTGGCCCTTTAATATATAGAAAGAGCGGCGGCTCATTACAATGGATCGGCTCGGCTTACGGCGAGGTTCGTGAGGTCGGTTGAAGGCCGAGTCGGTTGTCTTTATATTGGAAAAATTGCAAAATGGGCACGATCACGAGGACGAGCCGTGCGCTTGGAAAACGGCCTATGCGCTGATCGGACAGGGGCCGTTCGGGTATCTTGTGGATGAGATGCTTCGACTCAAAATGACAGTGAAGGAACGGAATTTATATGGTGTTAAATCAAACACCGAATATTAGGGATTTTATCAATTAAAAGAATTAAAATTGAATACAAAGATTTTGAGCGTATATGCGGATACGTCCGTTTTTGGTGGCGCATTCGACGAAGAGTTTCGTCAATCCAGTCGGTCTTTTTTCGATATGGTCAACCTATTGACATCAGTAGTGGTACAAGAAGAGATCGAGTCTGCCCCTGCGGAAATTGTAACACACTTTGAACAGATGCTCAACTTTGCAGAAATTGTGGAGGTTCCTGAGGAGGCTTTGCAACTACAGCAGGCTTGCTTAGATGCGAAAATTGTGACCGAAAAATGGGCAGCGGATGCCCTCCATGTCGCCTTAGCTACTGTAGGAGGCTGTTCGATGATTGTGAGTTGGAATTTCAAACATATCGTGCATTTTTCAAAAATTCCGCTATACAATGCGGTAAACACACTTTCTGGATACTCAAGTATTGCGATCCACTCTCCTCAGGAGACGATTAACTATGAAAACGAAGAAGACGTTTGATTGCGTTGCGATGAAACGCCGTGGTGCAGAACGAATCTACAGTCAAATCGCAGACATGACATTCGAAGAACAGCTAGCTTTCTGGCAAGAACGTACCGGCTTGCTGCGAAAGCATCAGCAAGCGGTAAAAACGGAACGCAAAATATCTGTGAGTTAAACCCGATGTTCTCATCGGAAACTTCTCGCGTTAGCCGAAGCCGGCGGTCTGTCAATTTTTGCGACAAGAGATAAGAGACTATCCGCGATTTAGTTCGCACGGCGGGGCCGAAGTTCAAGAGAAGACCGTGCGGAAATTTTTATTTTATCTTCTAGTTCATGCCCCCCATCCCCAAGAGGTTTTCCATGACTACTAATAACGACGAATTCGGTGCCCGCACCCGGCTGGAATGCAGCGGCGGTAGCGGCGTTATATACCACATCCAAAAACTGGCAGCAGACGGCGTCGCCGAGGTGAGCCGGCTGCCCTATTCGATCAAAATTTTGCTAGAGGCCGCGCTTAGGCAGTGCGACGGGTTTGAGATTACCCGCGAGGACGTCGAGCGCATTGCGCGCTGGAGCCCTGAGACCGCCGGCAAGGAAGAGATTCCCTTTAAGCCAGCGCGAGTAGTGATGCAGGATTTTACCGGCGTACCCGCGGTGGTTGATTTGGCCGTGATGCGCGACGCCGTGGCCGATTTGGGCGGCGATCCGCAAAAGGTCAATCCCCTGATTCCGGTTGACTTGGTCATTGATCACTCGGTGCAGGTCGACTACTACGGCATCCGCGAGGCACTGGCCATGAACGCCGCACGCGAGTTCGAGCGCAACCGCGAGCGCTACGAGTTTTTGCGCTGGGGCCAGGAGTCGTTCGACAATTTTCGCGTGGTGCCGCCGGCCACCGGCATCGTGCATCAGGTCAACTTGGAATATCTGGCGCAGGTGGTACAGGAGCAGGATGGCGAATTTTATCCCGACAGCCTAGTGGGCACGGACAGCCACACGACGATGATCAACGGCCTCGGCATCCTCGGCTGGGGCGTGGGCGGTATTGAGGCCGAGGCCGTGATGCTGGGGCAGCCGATCTACATGCTTTTGCCCGAAGTCGTAGGCGTCAGACTGACGGGTGCCTTGCCCACGGGGACGACGGCGACGGACTTGGTGCTGACAGTGGTGCAGATGCTCCGCGCCCACGGCGTGGTGGGTAAATTCGTCGAGTTTTACGGCCCCGGCTTGCGCGAGCTGAGCTTGGCCGACCGGGCAACGCTCGCCAACATGGCCCCGGAATACGGGGCGACGATGGGCATTTTTCCGGTCGACGAGGAGACGCTGGCGTATTTGGCACTCACCGGGCGGAAGAAAGCGGTGGTTGAGCGGGTCCGTGCGTACATGGAGGCACAGGGCATGTTCTACCACGCCGAAACCCCCGATCCCGTCTTCAGCGAGCACTTGGCCCTGGACATGGCTACGGTCGAGCCGAGCTTGGCGGGCCCGACGCGGCCACAGGATCGGATCCCGCTCAAGGACGTGCCGGGTGCCTTTGCCGACTCGCTCAAGGACCGCTTTGCGGTGGAAGCCAGCGGCAAAAAGGTCGCCATTGAGTTGGGCGAGCAGGGCGCGGTTGAGTTGGGCCACGGCGCCGTGCTGATCGCCGCTATCACCTCCTGCACCAATACCAGCAATCCGAGCGCGATGGTGGGGGCGGGGCTGTTGGCGCGCAACGCGGCCGAGCGGGGCCTTTCGGTCCCGGCCTACGTCAAGACCAGCCTAGCGCCGGGCAGCCGGGTCGTCTCGCGCTACCTCGCCGCGGCCGGCCTTACCGAGAGCCTAGAAGCCCTCGGCTTCCACACGGTCGGGTACGGTTGCACGACCTGTATCGGCAACTCGGGACCCTTGCGCGAAGAAATCGCCGCGGCCGTGGCCGACAACGATTTGGTGGCGTGTAGCGTACTCAGCGGCAACCGCAACTTCGAGGGCCGGGTCCATGCAGTGACTAGGGCCAATTTTCTCGCCGCGCCGCCGTTAGTGGTGGCCTACGCGCTGGCGGGCCGGGCGACGATTGACTTTGAGCGCGAGCCGCTGGGCCGCGACCAAGCAGGCTGCGAGGTGTTTCTGCGCGACATCTGGCCCTCGCAAGACCAGATCCGCGACGCGATTGCCCGCTCGCTGACGCCGAAGATGTTCGAAGAAGAATACGGCAATGCGTTCCGTCAGAACGAAACTTGGAACGCCATTCCCGTGCCCGCGGGCAAACGCTACGCCTGGGCCGCAGAGAGCACGTACATTCGCAAGCCGAATTTCTTCGACGGCCTTACCAAGGAGGTTCAGCCGATCCAGCCGATCCAAGGCGCTCAGGTCTTGGCCAAGCTCGGCGACAGCGTGACGACCGACCACATCTCACCGGCTGGTGCCATTGCCGGGGGCAGTCCGGGGGGCGAGTACCTCGCCAGTCGCGGCGTCGAGCGCAAGGATTGGAACAGCTATGGCTCTAGGCGCGGCAACCACGAGGTGATGATGCGGGGCACGTTTGCCAATATCCGCATCCGCAACGAACTGGTGCCCGGCGTCGAGGGTGGCTATACGCGCCACCTACCTTCGGGCGAGCAGCTAACCATCTACGAGGCGGCGATGCGCTACCGTGAAGAAGGTGTGCCTTCGATCATCATCGCGGGCCAGGAGTACGGATCGGGGTCGAGCCGCGACTGGGCCGCCAAAGGCCCTTTCCTGCAAGGGGTCAAGGCCGCCATCGCCGAGAGCTACGAGCGCATCCACCGCTCGAATCTGATTGGAATGGGCATTCTGCCGCTGCAATTTTCGCCCGGCGAAAACCGCCACTCGCTAGCGCTGACCGGCGAGGAGGTATACGATATAGAGGGACTCGACGACGACCTGCAGCCGGGGCAGGTGTTGGAGGTGGTGGCTAAAAGCGCGGCGGGCGAGAAGCACTTTGCGGTGCTATGCCGGATAGACACTCCCGTGGAGATCAACTACTACCGCAACGGGGGAATTTTACACGCAGTACTCAGGCGGATGGCCGAATAGGCCGGCGAGAGGATGCAATGAGTTCTTGTGTTGTTAAAGATGTGGAGCGCACTGTGCTACACGTGCCGTTCCACGAGCGCTGCGCCGACACCATGGAAATCTACGGGCCGGGTTGGTCCATCGTCGAGTTGATTGAAGTGGAGACCGCGAGCGGTGTCGTCGGAGTCGGCGAGACGATTCAGGGCTATACGTGGGGCCACTCACGCCAAGCAGAGTTTGCGCGCGTGCGCGGCCGGAATGTTTTCGAGGTGCTGTGGGACGACTCGCTAGGGGCCGGCTTACAAATGGCGCTGTTCGACGCGGCCGGCAAGCACTTAGGCGTACCCTGCCACCGGCTGATGGGGCCGCAGCACCGGGACGCTTGCCCGGTTTCTTGGTGGGCGCAAAGTATGCCGCCCGCAGCTTGGGCGGCCGAGGCGCGGGCGGCCGAGGCGCATGGCTTTACCACCATGAAAGTCAAGGCGCGGCCTTGGTACGATATTGCGGCGCAGTTACAGGCCGTGAATGAGGCCACTTCTGGGCACTTCAAGCTGGACGCCGACTTCAACACCATGTTGCTGGGCGTCGACCAAGCCGCCCCGCTCATTGCGCGTTTGGAGAGAGACAACGCCTGTCTCGCCATCGTCGAGTCGCCGATCCCGCAGGACGATGTGGCGGGCAACAAGCTCCTGCGGCGCAAGATCCAATGCCCAATCGCCATGCACATGGGCCAGCCGCCGCCCATTACAGCGATCCGCGAGGGCGTGTGCGACGGATTTGTCATCGGCGGTGGGGTGAGCCGCGTCTTGAGCGACGGCAACTTGGCGGCGCGGGCGCACATGCCGTTCTGGTTGCAGATGGTGGGCACTGGCCTGACGGCGACTTTTGCGGCGCACTTGGGGGCGGTGCTAAAGGAAGCGCGCTGGCCGGCGATTCCTTGCGTCAACATCTACTCGCACGTTTTGGTGCAGGAGTTTGCCGTGGCGGGCGGGCATCTGCGGGTGCCAGAGGCTCCGGGTTTGGGGGTCGGGTTGGACCGGGATGCCGTGGATCGTCTGCGCGTCGAGCCGGACTTTGCCAAAGCGCCCGTGCGCCAAATACACGTCGTGCGCTGGCCCGATGGCCGAGAGTTGTGGGCACCGGACGGAGGGTATCGGGGCGATTTCACCGCTGGCAAAATCACCGGTTTTTCTCCGGGGATGGACCTCCAAATACGGCTAGACGACAGCAGCGAAGAGTTTGATCGAGAATACCGGGAGCGGTTCCCGGAGCGAGCGAGGAGACACTGAGACGATTCGACGAATGGCCTACTGTGACGTCGATGGAGGCCTCAACTCGTGTATTGACGCAACCATATTTTGACTGAGCGGCTCGCTTCGGGCGAGCGGCTCAGTGCGTCTCTTATATGAGACAGATCATCTCGGGAAAGATTGCCTGCTTCCTTGATCTGCCGGAGTACCATGCGGTCAATTAATTTTTTTACGGGTGCAATGCGGGCATCGTGGATAAAATGGGTGCGGTTCGTAGAAGGCAAGCAGGTCGGCTCTATAATGACTACATCCTCACCTTCGTCGTCTTCATAGAGCGGGTGCAACACTGCCACCAGTACCTCCTGAGCAAGGGAAGGATCGGTCAAAATTAGGAACAGCCGAAAAGGTTGTGCGGTCATGCGTAGAATCGATCCAGCCTTCAACACTATGAAAGCCACTCGTCGAGTTGATTGCTCACCTTTACGCGCGCTACGACTTCCTGTATATAATCGTCCTCTTTTCCCAAGGCAGTGAGAATGTCCTCTAGGGGCAACGGCCGACTAGCTGGCCCCACAGGATCGGCACCGGGGTCTTGCCATTCGGGAAGATGATCGTGGGTATATTGGACCAATTCTTGCCAAGGCCAACTGCCAAAATGTGCTACCACCTCTTGAGCGATGTCGATCTCGTTTTCCGACATTGCCTCAATCGTCAGGGGCTCTTGTGCCAGTTCTATATGATAGGTCCCCTTTCGGCGGATATGGCTCTGCCAAACTGATTCACGCTCCGGCCACGGTGGCTCTCGAATAAGGTCATAGGTTCGGCTTAAAACGGGACCATGAGCCATCGACACATAGATATCGGTAGAAATCGGCCATCCTCGCTCGTTCAGTGCCGCGCGGTCCACCAAGTACATTAGCTTTATGAGCTTGATATACTCCATCGAACCGCCGGCCGTACGCAACAACACAACGGCCAGTTCGGAGACCTTTCGGAGATTAAAGCGCAAGTTTTCCATAGGGCATCTTTAGGAAAAGGGTGTATAAAGGGTGTATATAGTTAGGTACCAATAAACGAAAACCGTGTCAATTCTAAAAGACTGCCTCATGCGGTCAGCCCATTGGCCGATGCGGATCAGACCCAAATGGACGGAGCATGTGGGCCCGACGGCAGTTACTGCGGCGATTTCACCGCTGGCAAGCGGGTGGGCTTCTTGCCGGGGATGCAGATGGTGCGGATCGACGATGGCAGTGGAGAATTTGATCGAGAGTATCGGGAGCGGTTCTTGGGATGAGCTTAGGACGAGCGAAGAAGTTGAACTGTTTTGCCATGTCGATGATTTTTGCCCAGCCTTTGAGGGCGCGTGGTTCCGCCCCCAGCGAACGACCGGCTCTGGCCGGCGGCGGCGGGCGGGTCGGCTGTGCTTGAGTGAGATTAGGACGCGGTTGATTCTGTTTCATCCGTCCCCCTATCGACCTTTCAAAGCCTTCTACCAGCAGCCTGTCGGTCCGCATCTGCGCGGGGCTTTTCCCGGCTTAGTCAGCTATGGACGCTTCGTTGAACTGATCCCTTCGGCCTGGATGCCGTTATGCGCCTATCTGCGGTATGGCCAAGGGCCTTGTCTTTCGTTTATTGACTCGACGCCGTTAGCCGTGTGTCATCCCCGGCGTCGGCAGCAGCATCGGCTGTTTGCCGACGCCCCCCATGGGGCAAAAGCACCACCGGTTGGTTTTTTACTTCAAGCTCCCTCTAGTCATCAATGACCAAGGCCAACTGCTCAGGGAGCCCCTGACCTCAGGCAACGTCGATGATCGAACCCCCGTACCCGGCTGGGTGCAGGGCCTGTTTGGCAAGCCGGTCGCCAACCGAGGCTACCTGTCCTGCAAGTTGAGCCAACAACTAAGACGCGACCTTAGAGTTTGAGCACGGCCACGGCTAAGGGCGAAAAAGATGATAGGATAGTGGTTGCTTTTAATGGGGCACCCACTAACGTTCCTTTCCGTACCACTTGAGACGCCATTGCCGGGTATTATCTCTGTTTCCGAAAAGTTCTTCCACTACTTGGAAAATTACATATCCATGCGTCTTTACATCATCTGCCAATGACGCAGCTTCTTTTATTGCCTCGTTCAGAGTTTCGGCTTCCACGATAACTTCAAACGATGATTGCTCTTGAGAAGATATAATTTTAGCCATCTTTGGCTCCTATACTTCGGGAATTTAGGTAGTAGGTGCCCAAAAAGACCGCCTCCGATTTCAAACACTACCCCAGCGCGAATCGAGCTGTTTGGTTAAGCCGTTGATGCGCTCGTGTATTTGGCGGATGTCTTGAACAACGAGGGTAAATTCCGTAGGCAGGGCGGGATTGGGCGGCTGCTCAGTCACCAGAAGTTCCTCCATTGGCAAATGTAAGCGATAGCCTCTACATGCAAAAGTCAGGCCATGCTGTAATCTACCAACCGTTCCCTCTGGTAGTGTTATGCGGCATATAGGCCGTGCTGTTACCTCGCAGAGACAACACTATTCCTCGGAAGAAACAGCACCATTCACTTGACCAGGGCGGCAATTTGCTTGAACTCGGCCGTCGCCGCCGCCTGTAGCAATTCAAATAGGCACATTTCTACCGCGGTAATCTGTGCACCAGCGGACGCCATTTTTTGCAGCCCCAACGCCTTGTTCTCGGCGGTGCGCGAGGAGACGGCGTCGGCCACGACTTCGACTTGGTAGCCTGAGTCCAGCAAGTCGCGGGCCGTCTGATAGACGCAGATGTGGCTCTCGATGCCGGCTAGGAGAAGCTGGCGGCGACCGCTCTGGCGCAACTGGGTTTGGAAAGCACTGAGGCCGCAGGCACTAAAGCAGGTCTTGGCCAATGGCTCTTGGCCGGAGAGCAGGTCGGCGACCTCGGCAATGGTGGGGCCAAGCCCTTTGGGATACTGCTCTAGCCATAGGATGGGCAACTTGAGGATCTGCACGCCTTGAACGAGAATCTGGAGTTGGCGGTAGAGCACCTCGCGTTCGTGCATCAGCGCGGCCAACTTGCCCTGAATGTCGATGAGGACGAGCGCGGTGTGGTCGCGGCTGAGCATTAGATGTACCCGGTTGAGCCGTCGGGGCGCGTCGGGCTGGAGCGTTCCCAATGGATGTATTCGTTGTCGGCGAAGGCTTCTTCGTTGATCTCAACCCCTAGCCCCGGCCGGTCAGGCCGCAGTTCCAAGTAGCCGTCTTTGGGCAAATAGGGTTCGTCAACCCAGTCGTTCCACTCGGATTCGGTCGGCAGCAGGTATTCGAGAATTTTGAAATTGGGTGCCGAGGCGCAGAAGTGCAGGTTGACGGCAGTCGCCAACGGCCCCATGGGATTGTGCGGGGCGATGCTGATGTAGTGAGCTTCGGCAAGGGCGTTGATCTTGTGCATTTCGAGCAAGCCGCCGCAGACGCAGATGTCGGGTTGGATGATGTCGGCACCTTGGTTGGCGATTAAGTTGAGAAATTCAAAGCGGGCGTAGAGGCTCTCGCCGGTGGCCAACGGCACCTGCATTTGCGACTTGAGGCTGGCCCACGCGGGAATGTGCTCGGGGCGCAGAGGCTCTTCGTAGAAAAAAGGATCGTACGGTGCGAGGGCGTTGGCCAGCTGCAAGGCGCGAATCGGCTCGAAAATTTTGGCGTGTGGGTCGAAGGCGAACTCCCAGTCGCCGGGGCAGTTGACGCGCAATTCTTCAAAATACTTGGTCGCCTCGGAGCAGACGCGGCCCCAGCGATGGGCGTCTGGGTCGAGCCGATAGGGGCTAGTTTTGAAGGCCGTGAAGCCATGCGCCTCGTGCAGACGCCGAGCTTGGTCGGCGGCCTCTTTGCCGTCGCGGCCGCCGATGGAGCGATAGACGCGCACCCGGTCGCGGGCGTGGCCGCCCAAGAGCTGATAGACCGGGACGCCGGCGGCTTTGCCGGAGATGTCCCACAGCGCGTGGTCGATACCAGAGATGGCCGACAGGCCGATCCCGCCCGGTGGAAAGCGGAACTGCTGGTGCAGCTTCATCATGATGAACTCGATCCGCCGAGGGTCAACGCCCTTGATGAGCTCAAAGCAATAATCAACCGTGGGGCCGACAGCGAGGTCGGGGCCAATGGAGTAGGTTTCGCCCCAGCCGGTGATGCCCTCGTCGGTCTCGACTTTGACCAAGACGCGGGGGCGGTTGCCAAAGCGGGCGATGATGGGGGTGATGGCAGTGATTTTCACGGCAGGTCTCCGCTACTGAAAGAAGAGTGGATAAGGAGCGTTTTCGGCTTCGCGTTTGATCAGGTTCATCAGTTCCATGGTGTGGTAGTCGCCCCACATGGCCGCCTCGCCGCACGGAATGGCACGCCCTTGGGGCACGTAGTCCCAGCCATTGGGACGATGGTAGATCGCGTGGAGGGTGATGCCTTGGTGTTGGGGATCGACGGCGAGGTACGGTTCCGCTAGGAGGGCGCGGGCAATGGTGAAGGCCGCGGCGCGATAGCGCGTCCCTCTCGCTGCGTCCCCCTTGGAGCAATAGTAATTGCCCAAGCGCAAATATCCTTGGCCGCAAATGGCCGCCGCCGAACTGTCGAGCGGCTCGCTGTCGTTGTACGGGTCGGAGGGCTGGCCGGTTATTGCGCCAAAGGCGGCGACTCCGGGGGCCCCGGTGTCCCAAAACGGCACGCCGTCGGCAAAGCTGTTGGCAATGTGGAATTCAGCGGTGGCTAAGGCGGCTTCTTCCATAGTTTGCACGAGGTCGGCCTTGGTAGCGAAAGGCTCGACGTCGGCTTCGCTGAGCGCGGCGAAATACTCTAGCTGCTCGGCGTAGCCCAACAGCACCCACGACAGCCCGCGCGTCCAAGTCGAAAACGGAGTGTAGCCCTGTTGGGTGCTGGGGCAGCGGTACTGGCCGTCGCGGGTGTTGAAGATGGATTCGTGGACCACGCGGCCGGGCGCGTCAAACGCATCGCGGCCCTCGCCATAATAGACGTTGAAACGGGCGTTGGTCTGGGCGTGTTCGATCAAGCGACCGAGCAGGCTGATGCGCTCGTCGCCTTCGCCCATCAGCACGTGGCCTAGCTGGTGTGCGGTCCCCAAGATGCGCAGCGAGCGCATGGTATCGGAAAAAAGCGAATGCGGGCCGTTGAAGGAGTGGATAAAGCCGGTGCCATAGGCAGTCTCAGTCCAGCGGGCGGCCTGTATGGCGCCCGATAGCTTGATGGCTAGTTCGTAGAAATCCAGCTCGCGCTGGTCGTGCGGAATGCGGCCTTCTAGCATCAGGCGGCGCAAATTGCCATAGGTGGAAAGGTTGTTGAAGCCGTGGTCGTGGACGCCGACATGCGAAACGTGCGGCGCCATCTGTGCGATGGTGCGGTCGCGGCCGAGCGCGAGAAAGTGCGCGTCAGCGGTCATGTCGTACTGCAGTATGGCGCAGCCGTACTGGAAGCCTTGGGTCCACTCGGTCCAGCCGCGGGTGGTGTAGCGACCCTGCTGGGTGAAAACTGGGGTGCCGCGCTCTGGGTCCCAGGTGCTGTCTAGATCGAGGATCTTGGGGCCGGTAAGGGCTAAAAAGCGCCGGATTGCCGGAAGAAGCTGTTGGGCGTTCAGGTCTTGGTCTGGTTTCACAGTAGCGGTTCCTCTGGTTTGGGCAGCGAGAAGATAGGAGGGGCGTGGCGGTGGGTCAATGCAGGTTGGTGGGCGTGGGTCGCTTGCTTATCTTCCCTCGCCGCACAGGCGAAACCAAGGAGAAGTCCCGTGAGCATACCCGACGAAGGCATAGCCTTAAAAGTAAAAGAGACCGCGGGCATTACCCGCTGCAAGTACCCCCTGACTAGGGGCGTGCCCTTACCCCTAGGAGCCGTAGCAGGCGTGGAACACCTGTGTTTGCAGGACGCACGGGGTCGGGAGGTCCCAGTGCAGCTACGGGCCTTGGGCCACTGGCCGGACGGCAGCGCGAAGTGGGTCTTGGTGGATTTTCAGGCCGATGTAGCAGCGGGGCAAGAGGTCGTGTACAGCTTGAAATACACAGACCAAAAAGCCGCGGACGCCGGCCGCGGCGTGGAAATCGCCGAGCGGAAAGATCGCTTTGAGGTGTGTACTGGCCCGCTGCGCTTTGGCATTGGCAAAAAGACATTCGCGCTTTTTGACGGGGTAGAACTAGGCGATCGAATTGAAGGATCGTTTGTCGCCGCGGCCGAAGTTGCACCGCGGGGCGGCGGCGACGCTTGGGCCAAAATTTCCGAGTCCGAGTTCGCCGGCGGAACGCAGCGGCGCATCTACGGCATGGGGGGGCTCTGTCTGGCGTCCGCGGGCGCGGAGGAATACGCGGTCGAGATCGAAGAAGCCGGTCCCTTGCGGGCGGTACTTTGCTGCCGCGGGGCCTATGAATCCACCGCGCCCATGCACCACTACGCGGGCTACCGCCCGCTGCGCTTTGCGACCCGGATCTACGCCTATGCTGGTAAGGCGCAGGTGCGGGTGGTACACACGGTGATCGTCACCTGCAATCCGCGCGAGACCGAGGTGGAGGAGTTGGGCCTGCGCGTCCCCATTTGGTCCACAGGCAGCGGAACTTGGCGCGTTGGGGCCGGGCGGATCCTAGCAGGCCCTTGGGTCCCCGAGCGCTACGCCTTGCTCTCGCAGCGGCAGGACAATCACTTCTGTTGGGAGGAATACGAAGGCGTTGAGCGCACTGTGCGGGCCGAGGGTGAACGCGCCGCCGGCTGGATTTGCGCCGAGAACGGCCGCGTCGGCGTCGGCGTCGCACTGCGCTACATGGCCGAAGAGTACCCCAAGGCCCTCGGCTTAGGCGCGCAAGGCATTGACGTCTTTTTTTGGCGCGACCCGGCGGGCCGGCGGCTTAGCTGCAAACGCTACGCCGAGGAAGTAGCTTGGCACGAGGGCGAAGGGGTCTATGCCGACGGCACGGGCACGGCCAAAAGCAGCGAGTTTTTCGTCGACTTTTTTCGCGCTGGTGCCCACGACGATGAGCGGTTGCCGGGGCTTTTGCACCCGCCACAGGTGAGCGTGGAGCCGGAGTGGGTGGTGCAGAGCGAGGCGGTCGGCGGCTTGGCAACGGGTGCGGGGTTCCCGCGCTCGGACCGCATGTTGACGGGCTTTGTCGCTTGGCTGGAAAGGCATATCGAGCGCTATCGCTGGAAGGGCTTTTTCGATTGGGGCGACGTGATGGCTACTTGGGAGGAGAGCGAGGGCGGCTGGCGCTTCAAGGGCCGCTGGGGTTGGTGCAACAGTGAATGGGACCCGCGCCACGCCGTGTGGTTGCAGTATTTGCGCACGGGTGAGGGCCGCTACTACGCGCTCGGCGAGGCCATGACCCGGCACTCGCTGGACGTAGATACCTGCCACTATCACCCGTTTCGGCCCTACATGGTCGGCGGCTGTTTCCGCCACAGCATGGACCACTTTGGCGACGAGCCATGCGCTTCACACACTTTCATCGACAACTGGGTGGATTACTACTACGCAAGCGGCGACGAGCGGGCGCGGGAGATCTTGCGCGAGGCCGGGGAATTTTTTCTCCGCTACCGCTGGAGCGAGGACCCGCGCTACAGCTTCAGCTTGCGCTCCATCGCCAACGCGCTGCGGGGCTTGCTCTACCTGTACGAATTGACCGGCGAAGCGCGTTTTATGCGCCGCGCCGAAGAAGTGTACGACGCCGTGGCGCGCGGCCAAAACGAAGACGGCAGTTGGCACAAGCGCTTCCAAGTATCCACAGAAGCCAAGCTGCCCGACCAAGGGCCGTATGGCATGGCCACTGAGGGCACTACGCTGGCGGTGGAAATGGGTGCGGCGGTCCCGTTTAGCGACGAAGAATTCCTCGCGCTGCGGGGGAGCTTTACTGCATTAAAGCGGGTATTGCCCTATGAGGAGCAAAAGGGCTATCAGACGCACTATTTGCTGGTCGGGCTGGAGCGGCTCCACAGGATGACCGGGCGCGCGGATGTGGCCGAGGTGTTCGTGCGGGCCGTCGATTGGTTTTGCGGCGGCCGCGGTGTTTTTGACGCCGAGTTTGCCTGCGCCCAAAGCTACCACGGCGTGCTCTGCGGCTGGCTGGCGTACGCGTGGCGGCTGACTGGCGAGCGGGGCTATCTGGAGGTGGGGCGCGCCGTACTCGCCGAATTGATCGCCCAACAGGACTGGAGTGACCACCCGGATTACCGCGGCGCGGTGGCTATGCACCCGACTGCGTTGAGTTTGGTGTTCTTTGGCGTACCGCCGCTACTCGGGGCGCTTGCAGAAGCCGGTTTGGAAGAAATGTCGTGCTAAAACGATCCAAGGAGCAAGGAGCCAGTGCCGTGCTAGAACGACCCAATATCATTCTCATTATGACCGACCAACAGCGCTTCGACACAATCGGCGCTTGGGGCTACGACTACGCGATCACGCCGGCGATGGACCGCTTGGCTGCCGAAGGGCTTTCCTTCCGCAATGCCTTTTGTCCGGGCGCGACCTGCATTGCTTCGCGGGCGGCGATCTTCACGGGCATGTACCCGCACAATACTGGCGTGTACAGCTTTGACCACTGGGCCGGCCACCGCAATTGGGTACAAGACCTCAGCGACGCGGGTTATCGCTGTGTCAACATCGGCAAGATGCACTTTGCTCCACGCGATGTTGCCGGGGGCTTCCACGAGCGGGTCGTGGTGGAGAATCCCACCAACAAAAGCCTCGACATGGGCGGGGCCGACGACGATTGGGGCCGCTATCTGCGGATTCACGGCTTAGCGCGGCCCAACGACCGCAACAAGACCGATCCCCATTGGTTGCAGAAATACCAAGGGGTCCCTTGGCACTTGGCCGAGCGCTTTCACTCGGATGTCTTTATCGGCGATTCGGCCTTGGCTTGGCTCCGCGATTACAAGGGCCAACAACCGTTTTTCTTGCAAATAGGTTTTACCGGCCCGCACGAGCCGTGGGACCCGCTGCCGCGGCATCTGGAGCAGTACGCGGGGCGTCCCATGCCCCGGCGCGTGATGCGCGAGGGCGAGTTGGCGGACAAGCCGCCCCAGCACGCGGCGCAGAGAAAGACGCACGCTGAGACCGAGCACGAGTCCGCGATAGACATGTACTCTCCCAGCGAAGAGGACATCGCCCACATGCGGCGGCATTACTACGCTAAGATCACCACAGTCGACGAGAAGCTAGGCGAAGTTGTCGACGCGCTGCAGGCGCGGGGCTTTTTGGACAACAGCTTGCTTCTTTTTTGTTCGGATCACGGCGAGTTGTTGGGCGATCACGGGCTGGCGTATAAGTGGCTGATGTACGATCCGATAGTACACGTGCCGCTGATTGTGCGCGACAGTCGGCGGACGCAAAAGGGCTGCGAGATCAGCGACTTGGTTTCGCTGATGGACTTGGGACCGACGATCCTAGAAGCAGCCGGTGTGGCGGTGCCCAGTTATCTGGAGGGACGCTCGCTGCGACCGTACTTAGAGGGAGCCGCGGATTGCGCGCCGCGCGAGTGGGTGTTCTGCGAGGACAACTATCAGGTGATGATGCGCGGCCGACGGCACAAAATGGTCTATTACATCGGCCAAGATCAGGGCGAGCTATACGACTTGGAGCAAGACCGGCACGAGCTGTGGAATCTCTGGGGCCGCCCCGAACATCGGGAATTGCAAAACGAGCTTACGGCCCGTTTGCTGCGCTGGCTGGCGGCGAGCACCTACTACAATGCGGGCTATCGCCGCCAGCGTAGTCGGCAGTACGCGATGCGCTGGCCGCGACCGGACGACGCGTTTTTACACGGGGCGCGGTCGCGGCCCGTGCCGCGCTCGTTTGATCTCTAAAATCGGCTAATCGGCTAAGAAGTTGGCGAGAAGATCAACGGCGGCGGTCCGGTCTATTTTGCCGGTGTTGATCGTCAGATCGTAGAGCTGGGGGTCGTTCCAGTCGGCTCGGTGGAAGTTGTGTAGGTAGCTCTGCCGCCATTGGTCGTGTTGCTCAATGAGCCTTTGCGCTTGCTCGCGACCCATGTCGCCGGTCTGCATCAATCGCTCGATCCGCGTTTCGAGCGGGGCGATAATTTTGACGTGGCAAGCATTGGGGTGATTGGCGAGGATGACTTGGCTGGCCCGGCCGACGATGACGGCCCGGCCACTTTGGCCGAAATCCTGCACGAGGGTCGTGATGAGTAGCTGGTACGTGCCGCGGTCGAGATACGTCGCTTCGCTGACATCGTGTTCGCGCATGTGGGGAAATTCGAGCCCAAACTCGGGCGCATACGCGGCCGCCGATAAGGGAAAAGTCCCCGGGGCGACTTCGGGCACGAGCAATTTCTTGAGAAAGAACCTGAGCCGGCCTTCCCCCTTTTCGTCGTAGCGTTCAACCTCTTCGACCGAAGTATCGGTGATACTGGCGATCTCGTCGACGAGGCGGCGGTCGATCCATTCGTAGTCCAGCTTAGCGGCCAATTGCTCGGCGATCCAGTCGCCAAAGCTGCCGAGCTGACGGGCAACCGTGATGACATTCATGGCGAGGTTCTTAGGTTGGAAGTGCTCAAGTCCAGCTTGTACTTGTACTCATCTGTAAAAAGTATAAAAGGCCGATATTTACCGTGTCAACGCTTTTCCAGGCGGCCCAACTGCGGTCCCAAGCGGATGGAATGGGTTTTGACGAGGCAGTAGATTGGGTCGCCGATGCCGAGTTGCATTTCCTCAATGGCTTCTGGGGTTGTTTTGGCGACCAGCCGCCGCCCGACATCCACGTAGATAAGCTGTTTCCCGCCTACGTCGGCGATGGCGCTGACGGTCCCTTGCAACGCATTGCGCACGCTCAGTCCGGCGGGCCGCTGGCGAGCGAGGACGATGTCATCGGCGCGGATGCCGATAAAGAGGCGGCTGCCAGCAGGTTGGTCGCAGTAGGGAATTTTGAGCTGCTGACCGTGGCACCAGACCTCGCAGACGCCCCGCTCCGCGTCGGTGGCGGCGATTTCCACGTCGAGGACGTTTTCAAAGCCGTGCTCCTCGACCAGCGGCAGGACTTGGGGCTGGGCAGCGATGGTAAAAAAGTCGCCGGTGGCGATGACTTGGCCGCGATTGAGGACGACGACTTGGCTGGTGAGTTCGAGGATTTCGGCGACTGAGTGGCTGACGTAGAGAATGGGGATATGGAGAGCGTCGCGGACGTGGCACAAGTAGGGAATGATGCGGTTTTTGAGGCCCTGATCGAGCGAAGCCAGCGGCTCGTCCATCAGCAGCAAGCGCGGAGAAGCAAGCAGGGCGCGGCCCAAGGCGACGCGCTGCCGCTCGCCGCCGGATAGGTGCCTTGGCCGCCGCTTGAGCAGGGCGCCGATTTCGAGCAAATCGACGATCTGGTCCAAGGCAAAGCGGCGCGCCGCCGCCGGTAGCAAATCGCGGCCATAGCACAGATTTTCCTCCGTGCTCAGATGCGGAAAGAGCAAGTCGTCTTGCAATACGTAGCCGATGCGGCGGTGCTCAGGCGGCAGATTGATGCGTTGAGCCGCCGAGAAGAGGGTTTGGCCGTCCAAGGATATTTCGCCGGCATCGGGTCGCACTAGCCCGGCGACCACGTTGAGCAGCGAGGTCTTGCCCGCGCCCGACGGTCCGTAGAGCGCGGTGACGGCGTGGTGGCACTCGATATCGACGTCGAGGGCGAAGGAGCCTAGCTGGCGTTGAGCGCAGAGGCGGAGCATGGGCTAATGCGAGCGCAGGCGCCGGGCCGACCACTCGCTGGCCACGAGGGCCAGCAGCGAAAGCGAGACCGAGACCACGATGAGTCCGACGACGCGGCTTTCCCCGTCCGGTTGGTTGAGGTACGTGTAAATGGCTGCGGGAATGGTGCGGGTCTGTCCGGCGATGTTGGCGGCAAAAGTGATGGTCGCGCCGAACTCGCCCAAGGAGCGGGCAAAGCTCAACAGCGAGCCGACCAGCAGACCGGGCGCGGCGAGGCGCAAGGTCACGGTCAGAAAAGCACGCACCGGCCCTGCCCCAAGGGTGCGGGCGACGCGCTCTAGGCGCGGGTCCACGCTTTCAATACCTAGGCGCACAGAGCGCAGCATCAGGGGAAAGCCGACCACAGCCGAGGCCAGTACCGCGCCCTTCCAGTCGAAGGCCAACTCGAGGTTGAGCGCGGCGAGCACCGGGCCCAAAAGCCCCCGGCGGCCAAAGAGCAACAGCAGCAGATAGCCGGTGACCACCGGCGGCAGGACCAGCGGCAAGTGGCAGAGGCCGTCGAGTGCGATCTTGAGCGGAAACTCCCGCCGGGCCAGCAGCCAGCCCAGCACTACGGCTGGCAACAGGCTCAGCAGCACGCAGCAACAGGCCACGCGCAGCGACAGCAAGAGGACTTGAACTTCCTCAGCGCTGAACACGTTGGTCGCCCAAAAAGGTAAAGCCGTGTTTGCGGAAGATGCCGGCGGCTGCATTCGAGCTAAAAAATGCTAACAAATTGCGGACCTGCGCGTTGGCGCGGCCTTTGACGATGGCCGCAGGATAAACGATGGAGCGGTGCAGTGAGTCCGGGACCGTTGCTAGGGTTATTACGCGGTCGCTTTGGGCCGCATCGGTGGCGTACACTAAACCAGCGGCGCACTCTCCGCGCTCGACGTACACTAGGGCGGCGCGGACATCGGGCGCGGGTGCGATGCGGCTTTTGAGCACCGGCCACCAGCCTAACTTCTCCAAGGCTTGGCGGGCGTACTGCCCGGCCGGGACGTGATCCGGGTCGCCGAGGGCTAAGCGGCCAGCAAAAGCACCGGCAAAGTCGAAGGGCCTTGCCCAGCAGACGGCGAAGGCACTTTCGTTGGGTGCAATGAGCACGAGGGCGTTGCCGAGGAGATCGACGCGAGTGTCTTGCTCGATGTGCTGGTGCGCTTGGAGATAGTCCATCCACTCGGCATTGGCGGAAAAGTAAAGGTCGGCTGGCGCACCGGCGGCAATTTGTTTGGCCAAGGTCGAAGAGCTGGCAACGGACAGGTGCATCCCCTCGTAGTGGGTAGCTAGTTCCGTGAGTGCGGAACTTAAGCTAGCGGCGGCGAACACGCTTTGGGCCGCGGCCAGGGCCGGGCAGAGCACGAGCAGTGCGATGCTAAGTATGCGTGGGGGCATGGTGCCAAAATTCGGCCAGCGACCGGGCGATGTGGGCGGGGTTGCGCACGGAATGCACGGGGTGCCAAAAAGAGGGAAAGAGCTGGCGATAGCGGCTTTGGGCAAAGCGGCGATCGACGAGGAGAATCGCGCCGCGGTCGCTGGCGGTGCGGATGACGCGGCCGGCGGCCTGCAACACGCGGTTCATGCCCGGATAAACGTAAGCGTATGCAAAACCGGGAATCTCGCGCTCGTCGAAATAGCGGCGGATCAGATCGCGCTCCAAGCACAGTTGCGGCAGCCCAACACCGACTACTACTGCTCCGACTAGCCGCTCGCCGACTAAATCAATCCCCTCGCCGAAGACGCCGCCCATCACCGCGAAACCCACTGTGTAGTGCTCGGCCGGCAATGGCTCTGCGTCGAAGGCGGCGAGAAACGCCTCGCGCTGGCGGTCGGACATGCCGCTTTCTTGGACGAGCAAGCCGATGCTTGGATGGGCCTCGGCAAAGCGCGTCGCCACCTCTTCCATGTATTTGTACGAAGGGAAAAAGGCGAGGTAGTTGCCCGTGCGCTGACTAACGAGGGCGGCGATGGCGTCGGCGATGGCGTCGTAGCTTTCGCCGCGCTTTTTGTAGGTCGTCTCAATGTGGTCGGCCAGCAGCAGGCGCAGGTGCTCGGGCGGGAAGGGCGAACCAAGGCTCAATAAGGTATCCCCCTCCTCGCCGCCGAGCAGGTCGCGGAAGTACGCCAGCGGCGAGAGCGTGGCCGAAAAAAATACAGCCGCGCAGCCGCGCCCTAGGGCCTGGCGGATATTGTGCGCTGGATCGAGACAGAAGAGCCGGAAGCGAATATCCTGGCCTTCGGCTGAGCTCAGGTCGAAGCCCTGTTTTTCGGTGTATGTGGTGTAGTGCTCGTCGAAAAGCTCGCCGATGCGCTCAAAGCTCAGGACCCGAAAATAGCACTCAATTAACTCGTCCCAAAAGGGCAAAGCCGCGCCTTGTTCGAGGACTTTCTCGGCGGCGCGGAGGACATTGTGGGCCAGTGCCATCAGATCCGTTGGTAGTTGCGGGCTGACCCAATACTTGCCGTCGCCTTCCTGTTCAACCTGCCTGCCGAGCTTGGCAAAGTAGCGGTTGAGCGCGTCGAGTTGCTTGCTCAAGTCGGGATGCGTCTTGCCGACCAAGCGCTTGATCCCAGCGATCTCGGACTTGTACAGATCGGCCGAAAACATCTCGCGCGCCCGGTCGACCAGATTGTGCGCCTCGTCAATCAGGAAGGCGTATTGCCCGCTGGTATCTTGGAAGAAGCACCTGAGGAAGGCCCGCGGATCGAAGACGTAGTTGTAATCGCAGGTGATGACGTCGGCCCACGGCGCGAGGTCGAGCGAGAATTCAAAGGGGCAGACGGTGTGCTTTTGGGCGCACTCCTCAATGCGGGTACGAGTGAAGGCGTCGTGCGCGAAGATGTCTTCGAGTGCGTCGTTGATGCGGTCGTAGTAGCCGCGGGCGAACTCGCACTGCTCGGGGTCGCAGGTGCTGCCGCCGTTGGGTTTGAAGCAGATCTTGTCGCGGGCCGTCAGCGTCAGGCTTTTGATGCGTGCGCCTCCCCCGCGCAAGTCGTCGAGGGCCTTTTCGGCGACCCGCCGTCCGCTGGTCTTGGCCGTCAGGTAGAAGATTTTTTCAGCGTGGCCCAAGCCGAGGGCCTTGACTGCTGGGAACAGGGTCGAGATAGTCTTGCCGATGCCAGTGGGTGCTTGGGCAAAAGACCGACCGCGGCCGTTGATGGTGCGGTAGGTGGCCGCGGCTAGGTCGCGCTGGCCGGGCCGGAACTCGGCGAAGGGAAACGCGAGTGCTTCAAGCGAAGAATCGCGCTCGGCGCACCACTGTTGGTAGATGCGCGCCCAGTGCAGGTAACGCGCGATGAGATCGGCGCAAAACGCCGCTAGCTCGTCGCCAGCAAAGGTGCGGCGGTCCGCACGGTGCTCATAGGTATCTAACTGAAGATAGGTTAGCTGGACGTCAATGGCGTCGAGGCCGCTTTGCTCGGCAACCATAAAGGCGTAGAGCTTGGCCTGTGCCCAATGCGTTGGGTTTTCGGCGATCTGGTCGAGATCGGCCTCGGTGGTCTTGATTTCCTCGACGAGCACGGTGTCGTCTTCGACGAGCAAGCCGTCGATACGGCCGCTTATTTCGAGGGTGATCTCGTCGGTCTCGACTAGGTAGGAGATGGGCACTTCCGCCCGATAATCGGCGGGGCGGGCGCGCTGGACTTGCTGGTGGGCGCGGGTGCCTTCCACTAAGCGATCGGGGCGGGAAAAGCCGCCGGAAACCAGATCGCCAGAGCGCAGCACAAAGCCGACCAGTTCGCGCACCGAGGTTTTGAGCAGGCGCGGGGGCATGGCGTATAATATAGGGGTGCTATTGGGCAGTTGCATTCTCAACAGGAGAGGACCATGAATCAATCCGCAGTATTAGGCGTCATTGGCGGGTCGGGGTTGTACCACATAGAGGGCGTCGAAACGGTCGCCGAGCACCGGCTAGACACTCCCTTTGGCACCCCCTCAGACGCCATTGTCGAGGCGCACATCGGCGGGTGCCCAGTGCATTTTCTGCCGCGACATGGCCGGGGGCATCGGCTACTGCCCAGCGAAGTGCCTTCTCGCGCCAACATCCACGCGCTCAAGCAATTAGGCGTGAACCACGTTTTGGCTATAAGCGCCTGCGGCATTATGCAGAAGTCGATCCGGCCGGGGGATATGATTGTGCCCGACCAAATTTTTGACCGCACACGCGGGCAACGTCCAGCGACGTTTTTCGGCGACGGCATAGTCGGACATGTGCTGTTTGCCGATCCGTTCTGCGCGACATTGCGCGGCGCGGTCGTCGCGGCCGCACGGGCGGTAGGAGCCAACGTCCACGAGGGTGGCACCTATCTCTGCATGGAGGGGCCGGCCTTTTCCACCCGCGCCGAGTCGCATTTCTACCGCAGCGCCGTGGGCGCGGCCGTGATCGGCATGACCGCTCTGCCCGAGGCCAAGCTGGCGCGCGAAGCGGAAATGTGTTACGCACTGCTGGCGACGGGCACGGACTACGATTGCTGGCACGAGGAGGAAGAAGACGTGACCGTTGATCAAGTGCTAGCGGTGCTGCGGGCGAACAGCACCCTGGCCAAGCAGATTGTCTCCGAGGTGGCCACGCGCCTGCCGGCTGAATCCGCCTGCCCTTGTCTGTGCGCTGCCGAGCGCGCTATCGTCACCGATCCTGCGGCGATTCCGCCCGCGGCGAAGGAGCGGCTCCGGGTACTCTACGGAAAGTATTGGGATTGACTACCGGGTAGAACGGACATGGGGCAGAGAGAAACTCTCTGCCCCATGTCCGACGATCAGCGTTAGAATGAAAAAATGAAATAAAAAAGAAAGACCTCAGCGCAACTGATTGTTCAGATGACCTTTGATCCGGCCCCAAGAGGAACTTTCCACTGCGGTTGCTCCTGATCCTCCCGCATTCGGGCAGTCTTCGCACCCTATTAAAATCCAGTCGGGAAACCCATCTCCCTGGGTGTCATACGTGAGCGGGTTTTCAGCTCCGGTAAATCGATCCTTCAGCCACAGATCGTGCTGATACAAGCTGCCGTCGCTATCGACGAGCCGCGGCCCAATGTGGGTGACCTGACCCGCCTCATACACGTGCCTAACGCTCTCTGACTCGCTCAGACCAACGGCGTCGTAGGTTTTGAGCCGGGCTTCCCAAGTGACCTCTATATCCAGAGTGCCGTGCTGGGCATCCGACGGGGTAACCGTCCAAGCAAGCTCCCATATATCCGTGGCGTTGCCAAAAAGATCTACATCCTGATTCCAGCTCAAGTTCTCGTCGCCGAGCACCTCGATCTGGCTGTTGAAAGCCGCTACTCCATCCGGCCCCGGCAATATGCGCATGTGATAGCGCTGGTGATTGCTCGCCTCGTCTAGGTTGGCCCCCAAGCCGGGACCGCCCGAGTGGTCGTTGTCGAGATTGAACTGGGTGAAATCATCGTGCCACATGCGCTTCAAGTCTGGCTCCTGCCGCCGCAGTGAATCGTCCTGAATCCGAAAAAAGAAGTAGAGCCGGTTGTCTGGCGGACGAGAATAAGCCAGTCGCAGAGTGGCAGCATAATCGTCTGCCTCAAGGACGTTGTCATTGCGCTCGTGAAAATCCAAAGCACTGTCCAAGGCGAGATCGTTGTCGAACCAGCCCCAGTCGCTGTCATCTCCATCCATGGTCATAGCGTCGGGATCGGGCACTTCTTGCAGGAAAAACTCCAAGCCCGTGTGTGCCAAAGCTGGCCCGCTAAAGGCCAGAGCCAAAGCACACGGCAACAGCAAAAGAATAGATTTTTTCATGTTGAATCTCCTCCTAAGAGAGGGGGTCCCAATTGTACCTTGAGCACAATCAGAGATGGGAAGAAACGGAAAATTAGATGCTACGCGAGAGACGCTTTACCTTGTGGATTTCATTAGGGGAGTTAAATAATAATGATTAGGGAAGTCAAGATTTTTTTAGTTATCGCCGTTCCTGCTACTTGTGTTTTGAATCGGCTAGATACCTCGCGAATCCCAGCGGTGCTTCTACTATGGCCGGTTGCCCATAATGGTAATCTCGCCCTCAAAGCCGCCTTCAATCACTCTGGCGGCAAGTTCCCGAACCAGATCGTCCGGCAGGTTGGGGTTGTCCTCAATCCACAAGTGCTCCCCGACGCTTTGCAGGTTGCCCAAACCGTCGAGGCTGACCAAAGACCTATTGCCATCTATCTGTAGGACGCTTCCGACGCTTTGCAGGTTGTCCAAGCCTTTGAGAGAGGCCAGAGAATTATTTTTGTGGATCAGGAGATTCTCGATCTGCGCGAGCTGGTCTAGGCCCGTTAGGTCCTTCAAGGCATCGCTGCCCCAGATCATCAGGGCCCGGCCGACGCTTTGCAGGCTGTGCAGGCCCTTTAGGCTAGTCAGCAGTCTATTGTCGCGGACTATCAATGCATCGCCGACGCTTTGCAGGTTGTCCAGCCCTTTTAGGCTGGTCAGAGAAACATTGCGGTAAAGACTCAGGTTGTCCCCAATGCTGCGCAGATTGTTCAAGCCTTCTAAGGTGGTTAGAAGGTCGTTGTGCAGGATATGCAGTTCGCCGCCGACGCTTTGTAGGTTGTGTAGCCCTTTTAGGCTGGTCAGCGCAAAATTGTGTTGGATGTGCAGATCGCCCTCAATGCTTTGCAGGCTGCGCAGTCCCTCCAGCGTAGTGAGACCAAAGTTATAGCCGACGAGCGGGAGGCCGAGCTTCAGCGAGCCGCCGACGCTTTGTAGGTTGTGCAGGCCTTCTAGGTTGGACAGGGCCTCGCCGTCGCTGAAGATACTTCCCGCGGACTCGCGCGCTGCTTGCTCGTCGCCTAGGCTGTAAGCATGTCTTTGCGTTCTTTCCTCGTAGTCCAGCGGTTCATTGCCGAAGATCGCCAAGTCTCCATCGATGCGGGCGACGTTACGCAGGCCCGCTAAGCTGGTCAGGGACGCATTATCTCTAATTTCCAGCTTGCCCCTAATGCGGGTGAGGTTGTGCAAGCCGTCCACATTGGTCAACGCTCGATTGCCGACGATTTCCAGCTCCCCTTCGATGCGAGTGAGATTGTGCAAGCCCGCTAAGCTGGTCAGGGCTACATTAGAATGCAGTCGTAAACCACCGACGCTATAGAGGTTGTGCAAGCCCGCTAGGTCGGTCAGGGTCGTCCGCTCAATGAACAACTTGCCATGGATGCTGAAGCAACCATAACCATCGCCTGCTAGGGCCTTTATATCCGCTGGGGTGGCAATCGAAAAATCTCCTTCCCAGTTTATCGCTACTTCAGAGCAGCCGTCGGTCCTAGTGGCTGATACTGGACTTGCATCATTATCGCCGCAGCTAACGAGCACGGCAACGGCCAGCGCAATCGACAAAACCCGGATCGCGCCCATTTTAACGCTTGGAGCTCACGGATTTATCCGGTTCGTACAGGGTGAGTACTTGGTTCGCCGCCACGTCTGTGAGCCGTTCGACGATTCCGCTAGGCCAGCGCACCTCAATTAGGTCTGCTTTTTTGAATGCACCAAGACCAAAATGGAGACGCAGATCGTCCTGACACAGAAAACTCGAACCGCTCCTGACTTCGTCGATCTGCAAGCGACCCCCTGCTACGACCTGGACCAAGGCCCCAATGCCGTCCCGGTTGCTAGCGGGATCTTGTGAATGACCAGGGGCGGCCGGGGCATAACTCCCGACCAGTTTGATAGCCAGCCAGCGATTGTGGTTCCCCCCCTCGTTGCGCAGGAGCGCAGCCGGCTGGTTGTTATTGGAGACCACCAGATCCAGATCGCCATCTGCATCGTAGTCTCCCACTGCGGCCCCGCGGCTCACTTGCACCAAGGCCAAGCCCGGGCCCGCCGCATTAGTCACATCGGCAAATCTACCCTGACCGTCGTTTCTAAAAAGTTGGTTCTGCTGGGCATAGTTCACACTAGTGTCGAACAGCTCCACATTGTCATCTAAGTGACCGTTGGCCACGAAGAGATCGCTGTCGCCGTCGTTGTCGTAGTCGAAGAAAACCGTTCCCCAAGCCAGAAATCTCAGGCTCGGCATGCCCAATCCCGATTCGAAAGTGGTATCGACGAAAAACCCGTTTCCCAAGTTCCGGTAGAGATTGTTGGTTTCCCACTGGTAGTTGGTCACGAAGAAGTCGAACCGTCCATCGTTGTCGTAGTCTCCCGCATCAACCCCCATGCCGGACAGAGCTTCTCCGGCGTCGCTAAAAGCAACCCCGGCCAGGACGCCGACTTCGGCGAAGCGGTCCCCGTCATTGCGGTAGAGCAGATTGGGTGTGCGATCGCCGGCCGCGTACAGATCTAAGTCGCCGTCTTGGTCGTAGTCGCTAAAAAAAGCACCCAGTTCCTTAGCCGCCCAAGGCCGCAAACCGACTGCATCGCTAATATCTGCGAAGGTTTTGTCGCCCTCGTTGCGGAAGAAGACATCGGCCTGTGGGTCGAAGGCCTCGGGTCCGCAGTAAACCTGTAGCCCTTTGGCTTGAATGCAGGGCGGGTTTACCGCCGGCGGATACTCCACGTAATTGGCCACATAGAGGTCGGGATCGCCATCTTGGTCGTAGTCGGCAAAAGCCGCTCCTGTACTCCAACCCGGATGGCCCACACCCGCGTGGCTCGTCACATTGGTAAAGCTCCCATCGCCGTTGTTGCGGTAGAGGATATTGGGCCCGTAGCAAGTGATGTAGAGGTCGAGATCGCCGTCTTGGTCGTAGTCGGCTGTGGCACAGCCCATTCCGTGGCCCGATTCGGCCACCCCGGCCCGGCCGGTGATCTCCTCAAAGTGCCCATCGCCCCGATTGCGATAGAGGGCGCCCGGTCCGGCGATATTGACGAAATACAGGTCGAGCCATCCATCGGCGTCGTAATCGAAGAAAGCCACCCCCGAACCCTGCGTCTCCGGGAGATGCTTTTCCCCGGTCGCCCCATTCTGATGGCGAAAGGCAATCCCAGCCGCAACAGTACCATCGACGAACTGGACCTCTGCCTTTGCCGGCAGTTGCAGAACAACCGCTGCTGCGAGACAGTACCTTCGGCGCAAAAACCAAAACCCGTACTTTGTTATCAGCATAAAAAAACCCGTGCGTTTATTATTCATCCCTCTGGGATCACTCTGTCAGACGCCGATATATCTCCAGTTCCGCCTCGCCCGCTGCCGTCCGGTCCTGCCCGAGGTAGATCGCGCCCAAGCTGTAGTGCGCATCGGCGTGATTAGGCTCTATTTTGATGGTTTTTTGAAAAGCCTCGGTCGCCCGCTGCACATCGCCCATGGCCATGTAGGCATTCCCGAGGTTGTAATAGGCTTGAACGTAGCGGGAGTTGAACGCTAGAATCTTCTCATATTGGCGGATCGCCGCGGCTATTTTCCCTTGCCGGAGCAAGATATTGGCCAAGTTGTTGCGGGCGCTCAGGTCAGCGGGGTTGATGGCCAGCGTTTGTTGGTACTCGGCCGCCGCGGCCGGAAAATGGCCCAGGCCGGCGTAGAGTACGCCGAGGTTGTAGTGAGCATCTGCGTCCTCTGGGTAGAGCGTCAGGATATATCGGTAGCGGCTGATGTCATCACTCGCTTTCCGCAGGCGCTCGAAAGCGGCCAGTAGCTTTTGGCCCTCCTCAGTCCTGGCCTGTCTGAGGTAGAGCGTCCCGAGCCGGTGATAGGCTTCTTTTTCAAAGGGATCGGCGGCCAGAGCCTTCTGAAAAGCAGTCTCCGCTGCGGCCGTCCGCCCTTGCTTCAGCAGCACCTGTCCCAGCAAGGTATGAGCATTGGCGTATCCCGGGTCGTGGCGGAGAACGGTTCTGAAGCGAACCTCGGCCTCTTCAAGGTGCCCTAGTTTGGTATAGATCTGTCCGAGGTGATAGTGTGCATCGGCATAAGAGGAATCGAGGACCACGGTCTGCTCGTACGCCGCAATCGCAGAATCGGAGTACGCCAATTGTTCGTAGACCGCTCCCAGATTGTAGTGGGTGGCGGCGTTTTCCGGGGCGAGCTGAACTGCCTTGAGCAAGGCTGCAACCGCATCGTCATAGCGGCCCTGATTGCAGAGAACTATGGCGAGCTTGCGATAGGGCGAGATGTGGTCGGGAGCCAGCGCAATCGCCGCCTCGTAGGCCGAGGCGGAAAGGTCGTTCTGGCGCTTTCGCATGTACAGGTCGCCCAGCGCAATGCGAGCTTCGACGTTGTCTGGATAGCGTTGTACGGCTTGGGCGATGTGCTGAATAGCCCGCTCAAAATCGCCCTGCTTGTGGAGGATGGAGCCGGCAAGCAGGAGTGCCTCTAGATGGTTCTGATCCGCTTCTAGGGCCTGCTGGCAAGCGACGATAGCTTTGATATAGCTGCCGGTCTCGGCCAGACGCTTGGCCTCGACATATGCGGCATCGGCCTGCTCCTGGGACCGATGGTGGCCACAACTGCTGCTGATGGTGAGGGCCGTAAAAAGAGCGCAGTACCAAGCTTTAAATATCGGCTTCGGCATCCATCTTCTTCAAGCGCTCCTCAAATAGGACGATCTTTGAGGCATACTTCTCCTTCAGACGGTGAAGTAGGGCGGCGATTAATTCCTCTTCCTTTTCCTTTTTGAGCCAGTATCGCGCTCGCGCCGCCGCCTTTTCAAAGGGATCGGGCTGCAAGCCGGTCTTCTCCATCACTTTGAATACGGTATAGCCCTCCTCGAGCTGGACCGGACCTGTTAGCTCGCCCACCGCCGCCTTCATCGCCTCGTCGTAGAGGGTGCCGTAGTTGGTTTGTCCATAGGCGTGCATGTGAATTAAACCTTTGGTTTTCTCAACCCCACTCCTGATACTGTAACGTTCGGCTAGCTTGTCCATATCTTCCCCGTTTAGAGCCCGTTGCAAAACGGCCTCGGCCTCTTCCCGGGTTGTACTCAGAATCTCTTGGATAGTGATCTGTTTGGGTTTTTTGAAAAGATGTGGATGGCTTTGGTAGTAGGTGCGCACCGCTTCATCGCTCAGTTCGATCTGCTGGTCCACCTCCCGCTCTTTTAGCGTTTCGATCAGCATAGTCTTTTTTTTGGTCTCCAGCCAAGCAGCTACCGACGAGTCCCGATCGATTCCCTGCTTCAGGGCTGCTTTGTACAGGAGTGTGGCCGGCAAAAGATCCCGCTGGATGAACTCGGCGATGCCGCTGCTATCAAATCGGACGGACCGGAAGCGACGGACTTTCTCGTAGGTGTCGGCGAAATTTTTCAAGGTCAACTGTCCGCCAGCGAAACGACACAGAACCACCCCTTGGTCCGGCTCGGCTAGATTCAGCGCGTCCGAGCTCGAGTTCGGGGCCTTTGCCAGCAGGACAGCAATGCCTTCTTGGTCCAGTTCCACTGCAAACTGAGCGGCCAACTCCGCCATCAGCTCTTTGCGGCGGGCCCAAGCGGCTTTGGTAATTTGGACTTGGGCGTGGATCAAGCTGTAACTAGCGGGGGGTGGGCTCTCGGCCACGACTTGGAAGATCTCGTACCTGTCGCCAATCTCGAAGGGCTGGCTGCTCTCTCCTACTGCTAGTGCGAAAACTTCCTCTGCGACCTCCACCGGCATCCCCTGCTCTTCTACGTTTCCACGCCCGTAGAGGGGGCCGAGCAGGCCACCGCGGGCGGCGGTGTCGCGGTCGGTAGACCGGAGTTTGGCCACTTCCCCGAACCCTTTCCCCTGCTCGAGCTCTTCCACTACTTGCCGGGCATCCTCGGCGGTTTCCACTTGGATGCAGGCTAGTTTCAGCATGCGATTCCACTTGGACTGCTCAAAGCGATGGCGCAACTCTGCGGACGAAAAAGTGCTCTTCTCTTTAACTTCCCGGCGCAGGAGCTCCCCGATCAGCTTTTGCCGCCGCTCGTGCTCCCAGCTACTCACAAACTCGGGTGTTTGGTCTATGCCCTGCTTCCGGGCTTCGAGTAACATCAGCTCCATATCGACCATGCTGTCGAGGTATTCGCGCCACATCTGGACGCCCGGCTCTGCGGAGCGGAGCAGAGCCGGCATATCCATATTGAACCGGAGCAGGTCTTCGACCGTAATCGCCACGGTATCGACCCGGGCTACCACATTGTCGTTTTCTGGGACACCGCAGCCAAACAGCCAAAGGAAAAACGCGACTAGTGCCAACGCGCTTTGCTCCTACTGCCCCGGGGCCGGCGGCTCAAGGGCATAATTGACTTCCCGGGTGAACTGATAGGGAATATCGACTGCCTCGGTTGGCTCATTTCGGTAGTCGAAGCGCAAGGTCATTTTTTTAATCCGAATCTCGAAATCCTCGACATCGTCGTCCAGTGCCGGAAAAATGACAAATCCGCTTTTTTCCTGACCGCTAAAGATCATATCGTCGTTGAAGAGCGTCTTCCGCAGAATGCTCTCTCGCTCCTTGAATGGCTGGTAGGTATTGCCCGCGTAGGCGATTGCATAGGGCCAGTAGTATTCGATCAGGGCGGTGAGGCTGAGCGACTGATAGCGTCGCCCGTTGGGGGCTGTGATCTCAATCAAGGCCGGATCCAAGCGCACCTTTGGATAGGCGTAGTTCTTAATTTTTAGCAAAAAGACCGCAAAACGGGCCGGTGCTTGTTGCTCACCCGACGGCTTCCAGTCGCCGTAAGTATAAGGGTTGACTGGAGCTTGGTACGGGTTGTCCCGGTAAAAGCCCGCCGGAGAGGCCGAATGAATCTCAAACTGCCGGTTCAGCATTTCGGCCGTTAGCGGTTGCAGACTGACCTCCAAGCGGCCCTTGACAAAGGTAATGCTGCGGTCATCGCCGACGTTAAATTCCTCGGTCTGCTGGGTTTCGGCGACGGGCACTATGGGGCCGGGAAAGTGCCGATAGCCCAATTTGTAGCCACAACTACCCAACAGCAAGGCTACTGCCGCGGTTGCACTGAGTACAAATGTCCTCATCCTGATCACCTCTTGGCCAGATCTTGCGACGCTTCTGAGCTTCAATAAGCCACGCCCACCACCTGCAATTGATCGAAATCCCCTTGATCCGCCTCCACCCGCACCCGCGCCATATAAACCCCTGGCGGCACCAAGGCACCGGCTTGGTCCCGGCCATCCCATTCCACCTCCTCCTGCGGGCCGGCACTCTGCACCTCCAGCACCTGCTGCCATACCCGCTGTCCCCCTAAGGTGTACAGC
>RKRN01000036.1 GCA_007571365.1 Candidatus Latescibacterota bacterium | reverse complement strand
GCCGAGGCCCCATGCCCCCTATTGACGCCCTCACCAAACACTTCGTCCAAACTTACCCCCACCATTTCCTCCAATTCACCTTTCAACGAGACGACATCCAACTCGTCGAAATCCTCCCCACCGAACAAACCACCGTCGAAACCCGCCACCTCGACACCCTCATCCAAGTCCGAATCGACGGCCAACCCGCCCTCGTCCACTACGAGTTCCAAACTGCCGACAGCACCCCTCCCATGCCCCAACGCATGGCCAGCTACATCGGACGCCTCATTGGGCAATACGGCCTTCCCGTCTATGCCCACGTCATCTACTTACGGCCCGATGCTGGCAAAAATGATCCGGGCAGCTACCTCCAAGAGCATCCCGTGTATCCCATACGCATTCACTACGCCGTCCTTCGCCTCGCCGACCTCTCCGGCGAATCCGTCCGCGATGGCCGCTTATTCGGCCTACTGCCCGTAGCCACGCTGATGCAGCCGCCACCGAAAATGAACCGCGACCAATGGCTGACCGAGTGCATGGCCATGACGCGAGAGCTTCCGCTAGACTCGCCAGCCAAGGCCAACATGGCGTTGGGATTGGCTTTTTACAGCAGCTTAACGTATGATAAGCAACACCTTTCCATCCTTTTATCCAAGGAGCGTCTTATGGCCTTAATAGAAGAATCCGAGTTTGTACGCGACTTTTTAGATCTGCTGCGGGAGGAATTCGGGGACGAGCTTAAGAGACAAGCTGAGGACGAAATCAGAGAACAAATTGAGGGCGAAATCAGAGGACAAATCATTGAGCAAGGCATTGAGCAAGGCATTGAGCAAGGCATTGAGCAAGGCATCCGCCGTAGCATCCAAGTCGCGTTGGAACTGCGTTTCGGTGCCAGTGCCGCTCAAGCCTTTGCTGCCCGCTTGGCGTCCATTGACGACGTCCAGCGTCTCGATCACTTGCATCGCGTTGCCGTGCAGGCATCAAAACTCGAAGAAGTAAGCCGCCTGTTAGACGACTAGCGCAATGGCCGCCGCAGAGCTTGGGCCGTCGTCTCTCCTCCCTCACTCCCGCAACACCCGGCGCACTGCCAAAGCGCGTTTGACCCACCCACTCTTGTACCCCTCCACCGCGTAGTGCGGCACTAAATCGCAGCCAAAGCCGCGCTTGAAAAAGGCGATGCTCGGCATGTTTGCGCCGACAAAGTCAAAGTGCGGCTGGGAGGTCGTGGTGTAGTGCTGCCAGTACAACAGCGAGACCGCGCCCGTGTGATTGTACGCCGGGTCGGCCCCGGCGGCCCAAGCATAGGTGGTGTCGAAGCCTTCGACAAAGGCGACGATGGCGGCTGGCCCGTCCGGGGAGGCGATTTCGTATGCTTGAGCTAAACCAGCCGCCAGGGCCGCGGCGACAAAGCGCTCGGCCAAAGCAGCGGCGATTGGCGGACCGTCGGCTTGGTTGGCGTAGATGGCTTCGTACTGCCGCCGAAATAGCGCGACGTCGCTGGTGGGCCGCCGTTGATAGCCCAGTTTTTCAGCCTTGCGAATGGCCGTCCGCGTACGGCGCTCGGCTCGCTCCCAGAGGGCATTGCGGTCGCCGAGCGGCAGCCGATAGGTATAGCGCAGATGCACGTCCCAGCCCTGCCAAGTGAAGGGGCGCACATCGGCGATGGCCGGCGCGTGGACTAGAAAGACGCGGTCGTAATGCTGGGCGAGATAGTCCATCAGGTGCGTACAAGCGCGGTGTTGGGCTGCTTCGGCTTTGGCTGGTCCTTTGCCAGCGACCGGGGCGAGCAGCAGGCCAGTGTAGGGCGTCAGCGGTGGGGTTTCGAGGCGGTAGAGACCCATGCGGCGGCGAGCCAAGCCGCTAAGGCCGGCGACGAGACGGTCGTTGCGATAGCAGCCGAGGCGGTGGACTTGACCGCCAGTGGCGGACGCTGCACAGCGCAGCCACGCACTAGTGGAAAATACCGTGCCGCCGACCGCTTGGCCGACGAAGGCGTCCCAAGCCGTGTCGTCGGCGACGAGGCGGATTTCAAAAGCGTCGGCCACAGGGGATTTCGCGGTTGGAATTCAACATGTAAGGTAAGTTGGGGCAGGATGGACGATTGCGCCATATAGCTTGACATGCCCCCTGGTGCGCCATATATTGAAATCTTTATCTTAATTGGAAGCTAACTTCTTGGATTACTTAGGTTTAATACCCATGAGTGCGCCGTTCCAGTCTCTGCGTATTTTCCGCCCGACGCCTGTGTGGGTGCTCCTCCTCGACCTACGTATTATTGGCCGACCGGTCAAGTAGGCTTCGCTCCTCGTTCCACATTTAACAGCCCCATTAACGGACGAAGCCGCTGAACGCGCAGGCTGTCAGCAAGCTATGCCTATAAAACAATCTCAACGCCCTCAGTGAAGGAGAATTTCTATGCAGATGTACTACGACAACGACGCCAATCTCGACCTGCTCGCGGACAAGACCGTGGCCGTCATTGGCTACGGCAGCCAAGGCCACGCGCATTCGCTCAATCTGGCCGAGAGCG
Organism: Candidatus Latescibacterota bacterium; assembly: GCA_007571365.1. Lineage (GTDB taxonomy): Bacteria > Latescibacterota > UBA2968 > UBA8231 > UBA8231. Next base: position 22,349 of record RKRN01000036.1, on the reverse strand, counting down.
GCGTCAAGGTGGTGGTGGGCCTGCGTACGGGCAGCCAGCGGCGCGCTGAAGCCGAGGCCGCCGGGCTGGAGGTAGCCGACGTGGCCGCGGCCAGCAAGCAGGGTGACATCGTGGTGATCCTGATCAACGACGAAGTCCAAAAGGCCGTGTACGAAGCCGATATCCGCCCCAATCTCGCCGCGGGCAATGCCCTCGCCTTTGCTCACGGGTTTAACATCCACTTTGGGCAGGTGGTGCCGCCGCCGGATGTCGATGTGTTCATGGTCGCGCCCAAAGGGCCGGGGCACTTGGTGCGCCGCGTGTACCAGCAGGGGGGGGGCGTACCGGGCCTGTTGGCCGTGTACCAAGACGCCACTGGCCGCGCACACGAGGTCGGCTTGGCCTATGCCAAGGGGATTGGCTGCGGTCGGGCCGGAGTCATTGAGACGACCTTCCGCGAGGAAACCGAGACCGACTTGTTCGGCGAGCAGGTGGTGCTGTGCGGTGGGTTGACCGAGCTGATCCGCGCCGGGTTCGACACGCTCGTCGAGGCCGGCTACCAGCCCGAAGTCGCTTATTTCGAGTGTCTGCACGAGGTCAAGCTAATCGTCGATCTGATCTACGAGGGCGGCATTGCCAACATGCGCTCGTCGATTTCGGATACGGCCGAGTTTGGCGACTTGACGCGCGGCCGCCGGGTGATAACCGAGCAGACGCGTACGGAAATGAAGCAGATTCTCGCCGACGTGCAAAACGGCCACTTTGCGCGGGAATGGTTGGCGGAAAACCAAGTGGGCCGCCCGGTGTACAATGCGATCAAACGCCGCGATTCCGAGCACTTGATCGAGACGGTCGGCACCCGGCTGCGCGCGATGATGAGCTGGCTAGACGACAAATAGGAGAGGTGAGCGCGATGGAACCCCTACTTAGCGAGTTGAGTCCCGATCCCGACCTTTGGTCGGTAGGCGGTCTCTGCACGGCTGGAGGGGACCGTCTGCCGCTTGTACCACCTCATCCGGCCAGCTAGGAAAACACATCATGGCTGATGCAAATCGCGTATACATCTTCGACACCACGCTGCGAGACGCCGAGCAGACGCCCGGTGCCTCCCTGACCGTCCGGGAAAAGCTCGAAGTCGCCCATCAGTTGGCGCGACTGAAGGTCGATATTATCGAGGCCGGTTTTCCGGTTTCTTCCAACGAGGACTTTGAGGCCGTGCGCCGCATTGGCCAAGAAGTGGCCGGGCCGGTAATCTGCGGCCTGTGCCGGGCCGTGCCCCAAGACATTGACCGGGCCGGAGCGGCACTCAGAGACGCGCCGCGGCCGCGGATCCACACTTTTATCGGCACATCGGATATTCACCTCGCCGGCCAGTTGCGCAAGGGCCGGGCAGAGGTGCTAAAAATGGCGGTGGCCGCGGTGGAACGAGCCAAGTCGTACTGCGACGACGTGGAATTTTCGCCCATGGACGCCGCCCGCACCGAGCCTAGCTACCTCAACGAGATTATCGCGGCGACCATCGCGGCCGGGGCCACGACGATCAACATTCCCGACACCGTGGGTTATGCCGTGCCCGAAGAGTTTGGCGCGCTGATCGCACGGATTCTCAAGCAAGTGCCCAACAGTGGAGACGCCATTATCAGCGTCCACTGCCACGACGATTTGGGCATGTCGGTAATCAACACGCTCTCCGCCATCAAGAACGGCGCACGCCAAGCCGAATGCACGATCAACGGCCTAGGCGAGCGAGCCGGCAATGCCTCGCTAGAGGAAATTGTCATGGCCCTGAAAACGCGCCAGGACTACTTCGGCTCTGACACCGAGGTGGTCGCCGCGGAAATCGTCCCCACTAGTCGGCTGGTCAGCCGCTTGATGGGGATCGCCGTCCAGCCCAACAAGGCGATCGTCGGTGCCAATGCCTTCGCGCATAGCTCGGGCATCCATCAGGACGGAGTGCTCAAGCAGCGCGACACTTTTGAGATCATGGATCCCAAGGACGTGGGGCTAGACGATACCGAGATCGTGCTGACGGCGCGCTCGGGACGCGCGGCACTGCGCCATCGGCTGGAGGTCTTGGGCTACGAGCTGAACAAAGAGGAACTGGACAAGGTGTACGAGGACTTCGTCGAGTTGGCCGACAAAAAAAAGGAAGTCTTCGACGAGGACTTGATTGAAATAGTCGGCGACTCGGACGAAACGACTGCCTACTACGAGCTCCAGTATTTGCATTCGGTCAGCGGCACGGGCACGGTGCCCTCGGCCACGGTGCGGATGCGCATTGGCGACGCGACCGTGCAGCAGTCGTCTTGGGGCGATGGCCCGGTGGATGCGGCGTATGCGGCCATTGGCTTGGCCTGCGGGACTGAGGCCCGGCTCGACGACTACGCCATCCGCGCCATCACCTCCGGTAGCCAAGCACTGGGCGAAGTAACGGTGCATCTGTCGAAAAACGGGGAACAGGCGCGGGGCCGCGGTGTTTCAACCGACGTCATTGAAGCCAGTGCGAGGGCGTATGTAGATGCGCTGAACCGCTTGGCCGCAAAGAACAGCAAAGAACAGCATCAGACCGTGTAGAGGAGGTTTGGAGATGGGTAAGACCCTGTTGCACAAGGTTTGGGACGCGCACACCGTGCGCGAGCTGCCCTCCGGGCAGACGCAGTTGTTCGTTGGCCTGCATTTGGTCCACGAGGTGACCAGTCCCCAGGCCTTTGCGATGTTGCGGGAGCGCGGCCTCGCGGTGCGCTTCCCAGAGCGCACGTTTGCCACTGTGGATCACATCGTGCCCACGGACTTGGTGCAGCGGCCTTTTGTCGATGCCTTGGCCGAAGAGATGATGGACGCCATTGAGCAGAATGCCGCCGAGTTCGAGATCCCGTTGTTCAATATCGACGACCAGCGTCAAGGGGTAGTCCACGTCATCGGCCCGGAATTGGGGCTGACCCAACCGGGCATGACTATTGCCTGCGGCGACAGCCACACTTCGACGCACGGGGCCTTTGGCGCGGTGGCCTTTGGCATTGGCACCAGCCAAGTCCGCGACGTGCTCGCCACGCAGTGCTTGGCCATGGACCCGCTCAAGGTGCGGCGAATCGAAGTTAGCGGCGCGCTAAGCGAGGGGGTGTACGCCAAGGACGTCATCTTGCACATCATCGGCCAGCTCGGGGTCAAGGGAGGCGTTGGCTACGGCTATGAGTACGGCGGCTCAGTCATCGAGGCTATGTCCATCGAAGAGCGGATGACGGTGTGCAACATGTCGATTGAGGGCGGTGCTCGGGTCGGCTACGTCAATCCCGACCAGACGACGTATGACTATCTCAATGGGCGGCCACACGCGCCGCACCACTTTGACGCGGCGGTCGAGTGGTGGGAGTCCATGGCCTCGGACGCCGACGCCGAGTACGACGACTTAGTCCAAATCGACGGTCGTGCGATCGGCCCTACTGTGACGTGGGGTATCACGCCGGGCCAATCGGTCGGCATTGACCAAGCCTTGCCCGAACTAGACGCCTTTGCCGATGCCGACCGCTCCACGGTCCAAGAGGCCTTTGCCTACATGGACTTTGAGCCGGGGCAGAAGATCGCCGGCACCAAAGTAGATGTGGCGTTTATCGGCTCCTGCACCAACGGTCGGCTCTCCGATCTGCGCGAGGCCGCTCGGGTCGCTTGCGGGCGCAAGGTGGCCTCCGGCGTCCGCGCCCTAGTGGTGCCGGGGTCGCAGCAGGTGCGGGCCGCAGCCGAGGCCGAGGGCCTGCACAAAATTTTTGCCGAGGCCGGGTTCCAGTGGCGGGGAGCTGGTTGCTCCATGTGCTTGGCGATGAATCCCGACAAACTGCAAGGCCGCGAACTGTGCGCCTCGTCGTCCAACCGCAACTTCAAGGGCCGGCAGGGCAGTCCCACTGGCCGCACCCTGCTGATGAGTCCGGCCATGGTCGCGGCCGCGGCGGTGGCCGGTGAGGTGGCGGATGTGCGGGAGTTGGCCAGCGTACCGTAATCCCATGCGTTTCTTCAACACGGCCGGCCCCATCATCGCGGCAGACCACTACCACATCCCGCCCCTCGAACGGATCAACCGCGACGAAGTCCTGCTGCTGATTGAGCAGAAACGGTACTTCGTGCTACATGCACCGCGACAGACGGGTAAGACCTCGACGCTGTTGACCCTGATGGACGAGCTCAACAGCAGCGGGCAGTATCGCTGCCTATACGTGAATGTCGAGATCGGCCAGTCGGCGCGCGAGGATGTGGGCGCGGCCATGCAGGCGATCCTCGGCCAATTGGCTTCAAGGGCTGAACGCTTCTTGGAAGATCGGAGCGTCCAAAACATCTGGCGCACGGCCCTAAACGATTTTGGACCGCACAACGCACTGCAGGAGGTGCTGAGCCGCTGGGCGGCAGCAGACGCCAGGCCGCTGGTTTTGCTGATCGACGAAATCGATGCACTCATCGGCGACACGCTGTTGGCCGTGCTTAGGCAACTACGCGCCGGTTATCCCGACCGGCCGCAGCACTTTCCGCAGACGGTCATCCTCTGCGGGGTGCGCGACGTGCGCGACTACCGCATCCAATCCACCGCCGAAAACGCCCTCGTCACCGGCGGCAGCGCGTTCAACATCCGCGCCAAGTCCCTGCGGCTAGGCGATTTCACCGCGGCTGAGGTGCAGGTGCTGTTGGCGCAGCACACCCAGGCCACTGGGCAGGTGTTTGCCCAAAACGCACAAGACAAGATATGGGACCTGACCCAAGGTCAGCCATGGCTAGTTAACGCCTTGGCCTATGAGGCGTGTTTTGACAACAAGGCCGGGCGCGACCGCAGCCAGGCGGTCTCAGCGGATGCGATATGCGCCGCACGCGAGCAACTCATTCTGCGACGCGAGACCCATCTGGACCAACTCACCGACAAGCTGCAAGAAAAGCGCGTCCAGCGCGTCGTTGAGCCGCTGCTCAGCGGGGCCGAATCCGCCGAGGCCATTCCCCAAGACGACATAGAATACGTCCACGATCTCGGCCTGGTGCGCTTAGTCCCCTTTGCCATTGCCAACCCGATCTATCAGGAGGTCATCCCCCGCGACCTGACCTACACTACTCAGATCAGACTCCAGCACGATCCGGCTTGGTATATAGATGCCGACGGCAGCCTGCGCCTTGGCGCCTTGCTGGCGGCGTTCCAAGCATTCTTCCGCGAACATTCCGAACACTGGGTCGAACGGTTCCAATACAAGGAGGCCGGTCCGCAGTTGCTATTACAGGCGTTCTTGCAGCGCATCGTCAACAGCGGCGGGCGCATCGAGCGCGAGTATGGCTTGGGGCGGATGCGCACAGACCTGCTAGTGGTGTGGCCACGGCCTAGCGACGCGCCGGTGCAGCTGCAGCGGATGGTCGTCGAATGCAAGCTCCTGTACCAGAGCTTGCAGCAGACCCTTCTAACGGGCCTTGCCCAAACCCGCGCCTACATGGACCGCTGCGCCGCCAGCGAGGGGCATCTGGTCATTTTTGACCGCACCCCTGACAAGGCCTGGGACGACAAGATATTTTGCCGCGAGGAAGGCGTGGGCGACGCGAAAATTATCGTCTGGGGTATGTAAAGGATGAAGAAGGCACCCAAGCCGTCTGCAACTTTTTGAGGGGAAACCATGGAACATTCGAGTGTGATTAAGACGATAACCGGCCGCGGCGTGGTGGTGCGCGGGGCCGATATTGATACCGACCGCATCATTCCGGCCCGCTTTTTGCGGACGGTGACCTTTGAGCATCTGGGAGCCCATGCCTTTGAGGACGATCGCGCCGGTGGCGACCATCCCTTCGACCAAGTGCGCTTTCGAGGGGCGTCGATCCTGTTGGCCAATGCCAACTTCGGCTGTGGGTCCTCGCGTGAACACGCGCCGCAGGCCCTGATGCGCTGGGGGATCAAGGGCTTTGTCGCCGAGTCCTTTGCCGAGATTTTCTTTGGCAACTGCATCGCCATGGGCTTGCCTTGTGTGCGGGTGGCAGCCGCGGACATGCAGACTTTGATGGATGCGGTCGAAAGCGATCCGGCGCAGGAGGTGGCCATTGACCTCGAAGCGCGGCAAGTGCGTTGGCCCGTCGGCCAAGTTGCAGCCGACATGGCCGACGGCCCGCGCGAGCAGTTTCTCAAGGGCAGTTGGGACTCGCTGGGCCAGCTCTTGGCTGCTGGCGACCAGATCGAGGGCACCATGCGGAAGCTGCCGTACGCGGCGGGGTTCTGACAGAAGGTGATAAGATGAGCCACATCAAGATAGATGGAGGGAAGATTACCAACCTAGTGTCCCGCGCACTGATTGTGACGGCAGCAGTGCTGATGCTCGCTCTCGTCATAGGTGCAGTCCTGATCAATATCGGGATCGCCCTGGCAGTGGCGATCATCATTGCCACGGTGGTGCTACTGGCCACCCCGGTGATTGCGGGGCTGATCTGGCTCGCCAAACAAACCAACAAAAAAGGGAGATAAATAATTGCACAAAATCGCCGTACTACCCGGAGACGGAACAGGGCCTGAAGTCGTGGTTGAGGGGCTGAAAGCACTCGACGCGGTGGCTGCTAAGCAGGGATTCAAATACGAGACCGTCGAGTTTGACTTCGGCGGCGACCGCTACTTGCACACCGGCGAGGTCTTGCCGGACTCGGCGGTCGACGACTTTAGGCAGTTCGACGCCATTTACCTAGGGGCCATCGGCCACCCCGACGTCAAGCCGGGGGTCCTCGAAAAGGGCATTCTGCTGAGGCTGCGCTTTGAACTAGATCAGTACATCAACCTCCGCCCGGTCAAGCTCTACCCCAACGTGCCGACGCCGATTAAGGACAAAGGGCCGGCGGATATCGACTTCGTAGTAGTGCGGGAAAACACCGAAGGGCTATACGCTGGCGCCGGCGGCTTCCTCAAAAAGGGCACACCCGACGAGATCGCGGTGCAGGAGTCGATCAACACTCGCAAAGGCGTCGAGCGCTGTCTGCGCTATGCCTTTGAGTACACTCAGCGGCGCAACAAGGACAACACCTTGACGCTATGCGGCAAGACCAACGTGCTGACCTACGCCTTCGACCTGTGGGAGCGGGCGTTCCACCAAATCGGCGCGGCCGACTATCCGGCCATTAAGCGCGATTACGCCCACGTTGATGCCATCTGCATGTGGATGGTCAAAAATCCCGAGTGGTTCGACGTGGTAGTTACCGACAACATGTTCGGCGACATCATCACGGATTTGGGCGCGATGATCCAAGGCGGGATGGGCATTGCCGCCGGCGGCAATATCAACCCCGCCGGCGTGTCCATGTTCGAGCCGATCGGCGGCTCGGCACCCAAGTACACCGGCCAGAATATCATCAATCCGCTGGCCGCCATCGGCGCTTGCCAGCTCATGCTCGACACGCTCGGCGAGCACGAGGGGGCCAACATTTTGGAGGGGGCTATCGTCTCGACGCTGGGCCAGCTCGACGACCTGGGAGCGGGAAGAATGGGATATTCGACGGCAGAAGTAGGCGACTTAGTAGCCCAAGCAGTGGCCGACGCCTAGAGCCATGGGTGGAAACGACACCATGCGCATTGAGGTCTATGACTCCACTCTGCGGGACGGTGCCCAAGCCGAGGGCATTTCCTATTCGCTAGAGGACAAGCTGCTGATCGCACGGCGGCTCGACGCGCTGGGGGTCCACTATATTGAGGGCGGCTGGCCCAACTCGACCAATCCCAAGGACTTGGCCTTTTTCCAAGAGGCGAAAAAGCTCGGGCTGCGGGCAAAAGTGACCGCCTTCGGCAGCACCCGGCGGGCGACCAACGCACCTGAACAGGACGCGACGCTCCAGACCTTGCTCAAGGCCGAGACCGAAAGCATCGCCCTCTTCGGCAAGAGTTGGACTTTGCACGCGACCGAGATTTTGCGTACCACGCTGGCGGGCAATGTGCAGCTAATTGAGGATTCGGTCGCCTATCTGGTCGCGCACGGCCGCGAAGTGATCTACGACGCCGAGCATTTTTTCGACGGCTATAAGGCCGACGCCGACTACGCAGTCGAGACGCTATGGGCCGCCGAGCGCGGCGGAGCGCGGGTTTTGGTGCTCTGCGACACGAATGGCGGCACCTTGACCAGCGAGATGGGCCACATCGTCGAGGAGGTCAAGGCGCAGATCGGCATTCCCTTTGGCATCCACACCCACAACGATGCCGGCGTGGGCGTGGCCAATACGCTCGTCGCCGTAGAGCGCGGCGCAGTGCAAGTGCAAGGGACCTTCAACGGCTATGGCGAGCGCTGCGGCAACGCCAACTTGTGCTCAATTTTACCCAACTTAGAGCTGAAGATGGGTTTTGAGACAGTGGGCCGCGACAACCTTGCGGGCCTGATGGACTTCTCGCGCTTCCTCAGCGAGATCGCCAACGTCTACCACGACCACCGCCAGCCGTATGTCGGCGAGAGCGCGTTTGCCCACAAGGGCGGGGCGCATATTGACGGGGTGATGAAGGTCGCCCACTCGTTTGAGCATATACAGCCTGAGCGAGTGGGCAATGAGCGGCGGTTTTTGGTCTCAGACCAAGCGGGCGGGGCGACGATTGTCAGCAAGCTGCGGCGATTTTTGCCCGACATAGCCAAGCGCGATCCGCTGGTGGGGCGGGTTTTGGCGCGGGTTAAGCAGCTAGAGCACGAGGGGTATCAGTTCGAGGCGGCGGAGGGGTCGTTTGAATTGCTGGCGCGGCGGGCCCAAGGTACGTACGAGGACGTATTCACACTGATTAACTTTCGCACCATCAACCGCCGCATCGGCGAGCAGGCCGAAGAAGCCGAGGCCATCGTCAAGGTCGCTGTTGGCGATGCCGAGTACCATACGGTCGCGGCCGGCGATGGCCCGGTCAATGCGCTCGACCAAGCGCTGCGCAAGGCACTGGAGCAGGAGTTTCCCGCGCTCAAGCAGGTGCATTTGGAGGACTACAAAGTGCGGGTGTTGTCGAGCGGCGATGGAACCGCAGCCAAGGTGCGGGTGTTGATCGAGTCGTCGGATGGCAAAGACGTGTGGGGGACGGTGGGGGTTTCGGAGAACGTGATCGAGGCGAGTTGGATTGCACTGGCCGATAGTTTGCACTATAAGCTAATGAAAGACGCGCTGGCCGAGCGAGCTGTCGGCGCGACCGGAACGGACTGAGTGCGATGAGAATTATCGCAGGTCCTCGTCGCTTTGGATGGAAGCAGCGATGAAAAAAGTTGACCTCTTCAATCTCTATATGGGCGAACCGCGCCCTAGTCATCGCTGGGCAGAGCGTGAAATCGGTTCCCTTACGGTGCGTCTCGCAGACGATTACGACGCCAAAGTTGCCCAACTGCCTCAGCCTAAACGTGAAATTAGTAGCCTTAAGGTGAGTCCTGCAAGGATTGTCAAGGAGGAAAAACACTTACCGCCACGTGAAGGCACTTGGCAAGCCACTGCAACTGTGTCTTACCAAGACTCCAAAGAAAAGAGCGTCCTTCTTCACGAGGAACGCGATCGCGATGATGGGGGTCTATGGGATTTATGCAACTTACTCACTTTCCTGACCGGCAGAAGAGTCGTAACTACAGAATACAAGAGAAGGTATAGACCCGATGCTTATGGCGACTATGCAGTGGCAAATATTGAGGCCTTGGAGACAGCATCACTTGCTTGGCAGCATAGGGATTGCTTAGTAACCAAAGATTTGCACACTGCCCTGCTCTTATATAATGAAGCAATGGGGATCAAACTCCTGCAAGCTCGCGCCGCTTTGTACTCCACGGCACTCAATATAATTCTCGACAGTCATAAAACGACCCATCAGAAAGTTAGCAAAAATATCCGTAAGAAACTGAAAAATGAAATAAGCAATACTCTCAACTGTTTCGAGCAAAAAGGCGATCTCCAGTCAGAGCAAGCGAAGCGGTATAGACCTTTGCTGAATGCTCAGATTGATCGTGGCCCAGTTTCAAAAGATAAACTGCTTTCGCTCCTCCAGTCCCTTGAGATTATAGGTCAGTCACCGCCCTCTGACCAAGAGGATCGGGTTCAAGAAGTTGACCAAGTACGCAATCGTCTAGTTCATACAGGCCGGCCGAAGCTAAAAGGATTCGATCTTGAGCAGTCTAAAATACACACTATAAAAATAGTTACTGAAGTAGTCCCTGAGATCATACGCATTGCCATTGGGTTCCATTTGGGTTTCAGGTCCGGTGGCACTGGATCGTATTGTCAATCAGATGACGATCTCATTGCTTTTTTTCGCAACGGTGTATTCCGAGATCAAGGATACCAAGAGTTTGAGAAAGTCGCTAAATATGTATTAAAAAAGAATAGAGAACTTTACCAAAGACTGAGTTGATGTATTACATTAGTATAGATGAAGTACTGGAGCTTCATCGGCGCATTATTGAAACAAGTGGTGGCTCTGTGGGACTGCTTAATCACAGTGGATTAGCATCGGCTGTCGCGCAACCCCGTATGACGTTTGGTGGAGACCTTTACCCCGCTGTTATAGAAAAAGCAGCGGCCTTGTGTTTTTTCTTGATTCAGAATCATCCCTTTGTCGATGGGAATAAACGGGTGGGACATGCCGCAATGGAAACATTCTTGATTCTAAATGGATATGAGATCGAGGCAACCGTAGATATTCAAGAACAGGTCATCTTGGGAATCGCATCAGGAGACGCTTCTCGCGAGCAACTTGTCAGGTGGTTGGAAGAGAATACCCATGGGATTCGCTAGAGTCACCGTTAGGATCAAATGCAATATCGATTAACCGAAAAAGGAGCAATGGAAGTGAACATACCTTATTCGGCACAGGGCTTTCAAACCAGTGCAACGGGAACGGACTGAGTGCGATGAGAATTATCGAAGGTGGCGGGGTCACTGCACCGAGTGGATATCGGGCGGCTGGCATCCAGACCGGTGTCAAGGAATCGGGCGCGAAGGATTTGGCACTGGTGTATTCAGCACGTCCGGCCAATGCGGCCGCGGTGTACACCACCAACAAGGTGCAGGGTGCGCCCATTGCCATCGACCGCGCGCATCTCGCCGACGGCAAGGCGCGGGCCGTCATCCTCAACAGCGGCAACGCCAATGTCTGCAACGGCGACGTCGGCTTGGACCACGCCCGGCGGATGTGTGCGCTGACCGCGAGCGAGTTGGGGCTGCAAACGGAAGAAGTGCTGGTCTGTTCCACCGGCTTGATCGGCGTCCCGCTGCCGATGGCCAAGATCGAAGCGGGCATCCCGCGCATCGTTGCGGCGTTGTCCGAAGGAGGCGGGGCGATGGCCGCTGAGGCGATCATGACCACGGACACCGTGCCGAAAAGCTGCGCCGTGGAGGTCGAGTTGGCAGCGGGCCGCGCCGTAGTGGGGGCGATGGCCAAAGGGGCGGCGATGATCGCCCCCAACATGGCGACGATGCTAGCGGTGGTGACCACAGACGCGGCCGTGCCGAGCGGACTCTTGCAGAAATTGCTGTCGCAAGCCATCCAACGCACCTTCAACTGCATTACGGTTGACGGCGACATGAGCACGAGCGACACGGTGATCCTGCTGGCCAATGGCGACGGCGCGGAGCTAGGCCGGCGCGATTGCGAGTGCCTCTACGAGGGCCTTGAGTACGCGTGCCGGCAGATGGCCCAAGAGATCGCGCGCGACGCCGAAGGGTCGTCCAAGCTGATCACCATCGCGGTGCGCGGGGCCGCAACTGAAGCCGCGGCGAGGCAGATCGGCCTTGCGGTAGCCAATTCGAGCTTGGTGAAGACCGCCGCGTTTGGCAACGACCCCAACTGGGGACGCATTCTATGCGCGATGGGGTACGCCGGCGTCGAGTTCGATCCTGCGCGTGCGTACGTGTCGCTGTGCGGCACCGACATCTACGGCAACGGGGCCGGTCTCGATTTCGACGGGGATAAGCTGAGCGCGGCCATGCAGGCCGAGGAAATGGCCATTGACATCGATTTGGCGATGGGCACGGCCGCGGCTGAAATTTTCACCTGCGATCTGACCTATGAGTACGTGCGCCTAAACGCCGAATACACCACCTGAGGTCCTATGCCACTTTCGCACAATGTCCAGCGCGTTCAGCCGTCAGTCACCATGCAGATTTCGGCCCGGGCGGCAGCCATGCAGCGCGCTGGTATCGACGTGGTTTCGCTGTCGGCGGGCGAGCCGGATTTCGATACGCCGCAAAACGTCAAAGACGCCGGCATCCGCGCCATTGCCGAGGGTTTTACCAAGTACACCACCCCGGGGTCGGGGATTATCGAGCTCAAGGAGGCGATCTGCCGCAAATTTGAGCGCGACAACGGCTTGGTGTACACAACCGACGAAGTAATCGTCAACAACGGGGCCAAGCACTCGCTCTTTTTGGCGGTGGCGGCACTGGTCAACCCCGGCGACGAGGTCATTATCCCCACCCCCTACTGGGTGACGTATCGGGAGCAACCCCGACTGGTGGGCGGCGAGCCGGTGATCGTCGAGACCCAAGCTGCCAACGGTCTCAAGCTGACCGCAGATGAGTTCCGCGCCGCTATTACGCCCCGTACGCGGATGCTCTTTTTGTGCTCGCCGTCCAATCCCAGTGGCGCGGTGTACACCCGCGAAGAGTTGGAGCGCTTAGCGGCCGTGGCGGTCGAGCACGAGGTCTATGTGCTCAGCGACGAAATCTACGAGAAGCTGATCTACGACCGGGCCGAGCATCATTCGATTGCCGCTTGCTGCCCGGAAGCCAAACAATTCAGCATTGTGGTCAACGGGGTGTCCAAGGCTTATTCGATGACCGGCTGGCGCATCGGCTACACCGGTGGCAGCGAAGAGATCATCGCCGGCATGAACAAGGTGCAAAGCCAAGAAGTGTCGCACCCTTCGTCGATGGCGCAGAAAGCGGCTGTCGAGGCACTCGATGGTCCGCAGGAGTCGGTCGAACAAATGCGCCACGCTTTTGATGGGCGGCGGCGCTATATGGTCGAGCGCCTCAACGCCATCGAAGGCGTGGAATGCACGTTGCCGTCGGGGGCCTTTTACGCCTATCCCGACGTTTCCGCGTACTACGGCGACCAAGTCCGCGACTCGGTGGCACTGTGCGAGTATTTGCTCGAAAAGGCCAAGGTGGCCTGTGTGCCCGGTGCTGGATTTGGCACCTACGAGCACATCCGTCTCTCCTACGCCACGTCGCTGGACCTGATTGAAAAGTCGCTGGACCGGGTTGAGGCGGCACTGGGTGCGTTGAGGTGAACCGAGCATTTAACCTAGGAGGTTTTGTCCGGTGAATAACAGTGGATTTTACCTCGATTTTGAACGCGATCTCGTCGAGTTAAACAAGAAAATCGACGAGCTAAAAAGCCAAGCCGAAACCGATGGCTTGAATTTGACTGAGGGCATACGCAAGCTCGAAGCGCAGGCTGCGAAGAAGCGCCGAGAAATCTACGCCAATCTCAGTCCTTGGCAGCGGGTGCAGATCGCACGGCACCCGAACCGCCCGTACGCGCTCGATTACGTCGAGCGGATGCTGGCCGATTTTACCGAACTGCACGGCGACCGCCTGTTTGCCGACGACCCCTCGGTCATCGGCGGCCCGGCCCGGCTGAACGACGAACCGGTCATGGTCATCGGCATCCAGAGTGGCCGCAACCTCGAGGAGCGGCAAAAGCGCAACTTCGGCATGCCGCATCCAGAAGGGTATCGCAAGGCCCGCCGCCTGATGCAGATGGCGGCCAAGTTCAAATTGCCCATTTTGACCTTGGTCGACACCTCGGGGGCCTATCCCGGGATCGAGGCCGAGGAGCGGGGCCAAGCCGAAGCCATCGCCCGCAACCTCTACGAAATGTCGCATCTGCCGGTGCCCATCGTCGTGGCCATCATCGGCCAAGCCTTCAGCGGCGGTGCCATTGGCATCACGGTTGGCGACCGGATTCTGATGCTGGAGCACGCTTGTTATTCGGTGATTGTGCCGGAGAGTTGCTCGACGATCCTGTTCAAGGTGCGCGAACGCCGAGAGGAAGCGGCCGAGGCCCTCAAGCTCACGGCTGCAAACCTGAAGCGGCAGGGGATCATCGACCGCATCGTGTCCGAGCCGTTGGGCGGTGCACACCACGATTGGGATGCGGCTGCCGCCATGCTCAAACGCCACGTGCAAGATGCCTTAGCCGAGCTGAGGCGACTCACGCCAGAAGTGCTCGTGGCCCAGCGGCTGGACAAGTTCGCGGCCATGGCCCGCTTTAGCGAATAGGGCGCGGCTTGTCGCTCAGCCACTACTCAATGGGGCCACTGAGGGGTTTTAAGAACATTTCTAAGCGAAGGATTTAACGGCACCGCCCATCACTGTTTGCGCCTACGAGGGCCTCTACGGCTTCGTAGGCGCAAACGTATTGTTTGGATCAGGCGCGCCGCAAGCGGTCAAAGAGTCGCTCTAGGCGGTCGAAGGCGAGGCGGATCATGTCTTCGTCCCAGTCGCCGTCAATTTTGATTTGGACCATGGACTGAAGGGTTTCTAGATAGGCTCGCTGCGTCTCGGTTAGGGGGCGTTCTTGGGGCGCTTGGCGCTCGGAACTAGCGCGCTTGGTGCGTCCGTCGCGCCCGGCGTGCTCTTTGGGTGCGGGTTCGCGGGTGCTGTGATTCTCTTGGGGCGCGGGTTCGGGCGGTTCGGCGACCGCTTCCTTGGGCGGATCGGGTGGTTCGCCAAAGTCGGCTTCGGAGATGAGGTATTTGAAAAACATCTTCATCTTGTTGGCCGAATCACGCCCCATGCCGGTGCGGTTGCGGAAGTAATTGACCAGCGCATCGTCGCTCATGCCGCCGTTGCTTTGTTCCCACTCCGGCAGCAGATCCTTGTACAGGTCGCGGACCACATCGGCGAACGCGAATCTGCGCGTCTCCTTGGGGACGATTCGCAATAGCAGGTCCGTGGGCTTTTGATCGCGGTCGGTCAGATGCATGGATTCGATACCGCGCAAAAAGCGGTGAAGCATCGACGGGGTGCGAATAATAGGCCGCACGTAGTCGCGGTCGATTTGGTCGGGAATTTTGGTCTCTAGCCGCGCGAGAAATCGCTCGAACTGCACTTTAGTGATGTAGGGGAACCAAGCCCGATCCGATCGGCTGCTCTGCTCGGTCGCTCCTTCTCCTTTTGGCTCAGCAGCGTCTTGGCGTACTTCTTCCATTGTCGTCTCCATTCGGTAAGTTGATATGCCTCCGGGCGTTAGCGTTGCGGGGCAAATTCGGCCGTCACGACGGCGGAAATGCCTCCGCGCACATTGAATTCTCCCACCACAGTCATGCGTCGCGGCGCGCAGGCGGCCACCAAATCGTCGAGAATGGTGTTGGTGGCCGCTTCGTAGTAAGCGCCTTCTTGGCGAAAGGACCACAGGTAGAGCTTGAGCGATTTCAGCTCAATACACTGTTGGTCGGGCACGTAGCGGATGTGGATGGTGCCGAAATCGGGTTGCCCGGTTACGGGACATATCGAAGTGAATTCCGGACACGAAAGCTCGATTGTGTAGTCGCGACCCGGATGGGGATTGGCAAAAACAGCTAGGTTTTTGCTCGGCTCGGTAGCCATAAAGTTTTGTCTCCTAACAGCCTAAAGACTTATAAAGTAAGGCCAAACGGGTGTGTTGGCTATGCTGCGCCAAAGTGCTGCGGTAAGGCGCGAGACGCCCTCGTCCACCAGAATCGAAGCTGGAGCCGACAGACAAAACCGCGCCGCTCGAGGCGCACTCGCCTACTCGCAAGCCAACTCGAACACCCGGTCGGTCATCCAGCGCTTGAAACTCTCGTTGTCCGTAAACTGCTTGAAGAGTTCGGTGTCGTCCTTCATAACGTTTATCATGACCTGCCGCAGTGCCTTGTCGTGCTCGATGCGGGAGTTGGCCGCGTCCGAGTTCTGCCGTGCATTCTTGAAGGCCGGGTCCGCGGCCACCCGCGCCGGGATGGTCTTGGTGATGAGCTCCCCCACGCGGTCGGCATCTTCCCAGGCGATGTCTCCGAACCGATCGTTGAAGGTTTTGAGGATGTTCGACAGCCGGTCCAGTTCGGGGTCGGTGCGGCGACCTCCGCTGGTGGTTGGCACCGGATCGACTTCGGCGTCCTCGTCCGGCAATAGGAGCTGCTGCATCGCCTGCTTCTCGGCCCGGTAGCTATCTAGGTCAATAGCGTCGAGGATGCCCTTCGACTGGTCCGCTTCCTCGGGGGTCGGCAGCTTTGGGATCAGAAAGTTCAGGAAGATCGAGCGCTTCTCCCAGTCGGCATTGTTGTAGGGAAGCACCGACGCGAGAAAGGCGTAGGTGCGCACGAAACCCTTGGCGTTGCCTTTGAACTCCACTTGGCCGTCCTCGTCCAGAGCGGTTTTGTAGATCGCCACGCATTCGTCGAGGATTGGGTCGAGTTGGTCGCGTTGGGCCCCGCCGAGGTAGCGCCTCGCGAAGTCGTCGATCCACTCGTCGGCATAGACTTGGGCGCGGTCTAGGTCTGCCTGCAGATCGTGCAGCTTGTTGGGGTCGGTCTCGTCGGCTAGGATCGTCGCACGGTAGTGGTTGGCGAAGGCATCGCGGATGGTGTCGGCGTCGTTGAGGAAATCGAGCACGAACACGTCGTGCTTTTTGGGATGCGCCCGGTTGAGGCGGGAGAGGGTCTGCACGGCCTTGATGTCGGACAGCGTCTTGTCGACGTACATGGTGTGTAGCAACGGTTCGTCGTACCCGGTCTGGAATTTGTCGGCGCAGACCAAGAAACGGTGGGGGTCCTCCCGAATTTTCTCGGCGATCTTGCCGGACGGGAAGCCGTTCAGCGACGCTTCGGTGACGTTCTCGCCGCCGAACTCGGATTCGCCAGAGAAGGCCACGATGGCCCGGTAGCGGCTCTTGCGCTCCTTTAGGTAGTCGCGGATCGCGTGGTAGTACTGGATCGCCTGCTCAATGCCGTTGGCGACCACCATCGCCCGTGCCTCGCCGCCGATCTTTTTTTGCGCCAGCACTTGGTCGTGGAAGTGATCGACCATGATCTGGGCCTTGAGCCCGATTGCGCGGTCGCTGCTCTCGACAAAGCGGCGCAGCTTCTTCTGGGCTTTTTTGACGTCGAACTCCGGGTCCTTCTCCACTGTCTTGGCGAGCTTGTAGTAGCTCTGCACGGGCATGTAGTGGGCGAGCACATCGAGGATGAAGCCCTCTTGGATCGCCTGTTTCATGGTGTAGCTATGGAAGGCGTGGTGCCTAACTGTGCCGTCGGGTTGAGGGGCCGGCTCACCGAAGATTTCTAGCGTCTTGTTCTTGGGCGTGGCGGTGAAGGCAAAGTAGCTGGCGTTGGCGAGCAGCTTGCGCGACTCCATTAGGCGGTTGATCTGATCCTCGTAAACCTCCTCCTCGCCCTCCTCGCCGGCCTCGGACAGCGCCTGGGCCATGGCCGCGCTGGTGCGGCCGCCTTGGCTGGAGTGGGCCTCGTCAATGATGATGGCGAAGCGCCGTCCGCGCTGTTGGTTGCCGATTTCGTCGAGGATGAAGGGGAATTTCTGAATCGTCGAGATGATAATTTTCTTGCCGCTTTCGATGAACCGGCGCAGGTCGCCCGAGCGGTCGGCGTGTCCCACCGTCGCCGACACTTGGGCATACTGCCTGATCGTGTCGCGGATCTGCCGGTCGAGGATGCGGCGGTCGGTGACGACGATGATGGAGTCGAAGACCGGAGCATTGTCCTTCTGCAGGCCGATTAGTTGGTGGGCTAGCCAGGCGATGGAGTTGCTCTTGCCGCTGCCGGCCGAGTGTTGGATCAAATAGCGACGGCCTACGCCGTGGCGGCCCACGTCGTCTAGCAGGCGGCGCACTACGTCGAGTTGATGGTAGCGCGGCCAGATCTGTTTCTGCTTTTTCTGGCCCGTTTTCTCGTCCTTTGACTCTACCACTTGGGCGTAGTTCTCTAAGATGTTGGTCAAGCTCTGGCGGGGGAGCACTTCCCGCCACAGGTAGTCGATCGCCAGTCCGTTGGGGTTGGGCGGATTGCCGGCCCCGTCGTTCCAGCCGCGGTTGAAGGGAAGGAACCAAGAGGTCTTGCCGCTGAGGTGGGTGCAGAAGCGGATTTCGCTTTCGTCGAGCGCGAAGTGGGCGATGCAGCGGCCGAACTCGAATAGTTTCTCGCGTGGGCTGCGGTCGCGCTGATACTGCTGAACTGCGTCGGCCACCGTCTGCTTGGTGAGGTTGTTTTTCAGCTCGAAGGTGAAGACCGGCAGGCCGTTGATGAATAGGCCGATGTCGAGTGCTCGCTGGGTTTCGGCGCGGCTGTAGCCGAGTTGGCGGGTGACGGTGAAGCGGTTCTGTTTGAAGCGTTCCTGTGCTGCGGGGTTGTCGGCCGAAGGCGTGCCGTAAAACAGGTCTAGGTTGTGCGCTCCGTGCTTGATGCCGTGGCGCAACACGTCGATGGTGCCGCGTTTGCTGATTTCGCCTTGGAGCCGGGCTAGGAATCGGCGGCGCGTGGGGCCAGCTTCGGACAAGCCGAGCGACGCTGCTGCTTCGGGCTGGGTGGCGCGGAGGAAGGCGGAGAGTTGCGCCCGATCGACGCAGTATTCGCGGTCGTAGTCGTGGTAGTTGCCGCCGGCCCAACCGACGCCACCGTAGCGGGCCGGTGGCTCGCTCATGGTCGGCCCCGGCGGTGGGTCGCAGGGATGGCCGGCTAGGGCGGTGCAGATAAAGCGTTCGAGGCCGCGTTCGGAGGTATCGGTGGTAGTCATGAGTTTACCAATGCACAGATCGACCCGGTCGCTGGGTGCCTAGGGTCAAATCGCAACTGTGTAATGGTTCACCACAACCGAATCTGCCGCCAGAGCACCATCCCGCTCAAGCTCATCGAGATACAGCCTGATCGCGTTGGCGACTAGGTCGTGTACCTCATCCTCGGTCTCCCCGGCAACCCCGATACCCGGAAGCTCCGGTACATAGGCTCCATACGCCCCGGGGCCGTATTTCTCTACAATGATCAGATACTCAGTCTGTGCCATCTCCACCCTCCGCGTAGTTTTCTTTCAAGCCAGCTTGTTTGAGTACTTGGCTGAGCGTACCGGCTTTCATATCTGCGTTTAAATTTCCAGCCGCTACAACTATGCCTCGCTTGGCAGGGTGTCGCATCACCCGGTGACTCCCACGACGACGGACCTCGTACCATCCGTCCTCGCGCAAAAACTCAAATACCTGAAACAGAGTGGATTTTCCGGTTCCATTAGCACCGACCAAGACGCAGAATCTTGGGATTTTCCGCATTTCCGCGACGCGAAAGCTCTTGAAATTTTTCAGCCTAATGGACTCGATTTGCATATCGGTAGCCTCTATTTAATTGCAATGATTCCACGCTCGTGGTTGAGGACAGCCGCGACCTGCCACTCCTGCACTTCGCTTCTCCCTCGGCATGGTCTAGCAGATCTCCGTTGCTTGATTCCGACCATCCCCTTTCGACCGCCGTATCGACGACGTGTTCTGAAAAATAGTGGCGAAGCGGCCTGGGGGCTCCCTCTGCCAAATTGCCGAACAGGCTGGACACCGGCACCCTAGTTCCCTTGAAAACCCAAGCACCGCTGAGCCTGCCGGGCACGTCTCCCACTTGGTCATACGGGCACCTCCTTTTCGATTGTGTACTCTTCCGCCACATCCTCGGCGTCGCCGGGGGCTGCCTCGCGCACATCGAGCTTGCCGGTGACGACGTCGGCGATTAGGCGGGTGCGGTATTCGCCGAGGAGGTCGATTTGGCGACGGGCACGGGCCATGGCCGCGTCGATGGCATTAGGCAGCTTGAACCAAGATTCGTTTGAATTCATCTGGCCGCGACCAGTGCGATACTGTGGATAGCAATTCCAGCAGGTGGAAGTTCTCGTGCGTCCAAACATCGGCGGTATCATCGAAAAGGGAGATGAAGTTCAGGCTTTCGGGCCCCACCACGAGATGGTGCAAATCGTGCCAAGCGGCTAGCACGTGTTCCGTTGCTCTATGCGCCGTAGAACGATTCGCCGTACTCAACACACAGACTAAGGAACTGCGGTCGTGGGTGCGAACGTGAAAGTCCACAGTCCAGCTACGCCCCGAGCGGCCGCGTAGTTTTGCGGAACGTACAAACGGCAGTTCGCATTCGGTCAAGTAATCGGCAACTTCATCTGTGATTGATTCGACTGCTCGGGTTCGCAAGGTAAACCACAGATCAGATACTCGCAGGGCCGCTTGGGCCACGCGAGAGACCACTGCCGCCAACTGTTGGTCGGGACGACAGCGGGCCAAAAGCATACCCCGATAAAATTCAACCCCATGCGTTGTCAGGACATCTCCGATCAGCCGGTTCTGCTGCGGAGATCGGCGCATTGACAAGGACTGCATCCGCAGCCATCCCGTGGTCTCGGCAAGATCAGTGACCGTAATCGTATCCCCTTTAGATTTACAGAATACGTCGATATGGTCTCCATCGGGATACAAATACGGGGTGCGAATCCGCTGGTATTTACCATGATCCGTTCAAGAGAAGAGTTCCCCCATCGTGCTGTATAACACCTCACGGAGTTTGTCTTTGCTCATTGAAACAGTTCCTCCTGCCAAGAAGGCGGATGTTTCAAGGCACTATTGTGTTCGATGCCTGCCTCTTGGCAGAATTCCTCCCAGACGGCGACGGGCTTGAAAACTGGTGCGGTAATGTTGCTCGGAACGTAGGGTTCCTTATCCCGGAATTTCTCGCTCCAGCGATGCTTGTGTTTTTCTCCAACTTGATTGCAATTGGAGTAGTGATGGTCCTTCCCCATATCGAGTCTGTAAATACACCCTTCCGTTCTCAGAATGAGCGCATAGCTCAACGTCCCCACCAACGGATTGTACCTGCCACGAATAGCCAGCGGCCATCCCGCATTCGAGGTGCGAATTCAGCGTTGGTCATCGGTATCTGTCCTCCAGCACATCCACCTTACCTGTTATCACACCTGAGATCATGCGGGTGTGGTATTCGCGTAACAACTCCATCTCATTGCGCGCACTCACAGCGGCAGTGTTGATGTGGGTGGTTGCTTTGTCAAGGTGTTCTACGATTGCTGTTTGTTCGACGAGGGATGGAATGGGGAACTACGTCGATCCGATGCCGGAGTAAGGAAGTCCATATCTCGTGATACCTTCAGATGCGATGAGAATGGTATTGGCATCACTCCTTTCTGTCATTGGGATTCAACATCTTGTGGCTAGCTATGGGATGGGCGAGGCACAACATATCGGGTGAGGTTCAGTAAGTGCATAACTACGAATCAATAAATCAACGATTCGTTACAGAATGGCTGATTGCCATTGTTCAAGGCCACGAACAACGCTTTCCTACAACCAGACCAAGAATCGCTCCTCAATTTCCTCCAGAGGTTCTCTGTAGTTGATCTGAAAAACCTCCTTTGAGATCGGAATCGTTGCGGTTTGTCGTTCCCCCTCGTCATCGGTGTCCGCTTTTTGAAGATATATAGCGGAAGAAGCGAGAACACCCCTGAACTCAGGTCCGATACCATGGAATGCGATAATGATGATCCCGTTTTGATTGTTCGTGCGCATGACCAAACGAGCCCAAGCCCTGTATAATCGCGGATTGGCGAAGTAATCCAGAGCCTTGGCTGTTTCTACTATCTGCATGTGGTAGTAATGACTTCTCTGTCCCTGCTCGGATTCAGCGTCGCAGTAAAATGCAGGATTTTCCAACAATCCTTCCATTTCAGACATTAAGAATTGCGAGATTTCACTGAATCGCTCTTTTGCAGTTTGCTTTAGCCTGTCGGCACTTTGTTTCGCGGTATCCCACTCCTTGTGAAGAGCATCACGTCGGCGCAGTAGTTCCTTTTTCGTCTCGGCGACGACTTTCTCGGCGCGATTTGAGCGAATCACTTGATCTGGAATTCCGATAGCCTTGACGAAAGCACTTTCCTGAAGCTTGGAGAAAAATTCAACAAGTTCTGAAAGGTCTCCAGCATCCGCCGATTCCAGAGCATCAAGATATTCAGTACGCTCGTCATTTTTTATGACAGGTGGAAACCAGCCCGCCCGAACGAAAACCAGCGTAGCCAGCGCGCGGGCGACTCGCCCATTCCCGTCCTGAAACGGGTGAATTTGTGTAAAGCGATGGTGAAGCCACGCGGCTTCGACTTCGGGTGCTACATTCTCATGAGCAAGGTGCATCTCGATGAGTCGGTCCATCTCGGAAGCGACATGCTCAGGTGGGCAATATTCGTGAATCAGCCCGTTCGAGCGCTGCGGGTTGTTGGGATTTCTTTTGTTATCCCCTTTAATCAAAGGCACCTCCACTCGTTTTCCGAACTTATCCACCGCTTCGACCGTATCCTGATTCTGAGTAAGCGTGGCGTGGAGTTCCTTTATCTAGCTTGTCGACGGTTTTCGATTTCCTTGCACATAG
>RKRN01000317.1 GCA_007571365.1 Candidatus Latescibacterota bacterium | reverse complement strand
CGCGTGTCCTCGTCCTGGGCGTCCTGATCGGCGACCCGCCCGCCCCACAGCACGTTGTCGACGCCCACCACGCCGCCGCGCCGCAGCAGCGTCAAACAGCGCTCGTAGTAGACGTCGTAGCCGGCCTTGTCGGCGTCGATGAAGGCGAAGTCGAAGGCGCCGGACTCGCCGCCGGCGATCAGCGCGTCCAGGGTGAGCGCCGCCGGCTGCAGGCGCAGATCGATCTTGCGCGCCACCCCGGCCTGCTCCCAGAACGGCTTGCCCACCGCGGTCCACTCGCGGGAGACGTCGCAGGCGATCACAGTGCCGTCGTCGGGCAGCGCCTCGGCGACCACCAAGGCGCTGTAGCCGGTGAAAGTGCCGACTTCGATGGTGCGCCTCGCGCCGATCAGCCGCACCAGCAACTGCATGAACGCGCCCTGTTCCGGCGAGATCTGCATTCGATGCCAGGGCGTCGCCGCCCGCGTCTCGGCGCGCAGCCGGCGGGCGATGGCGGACTCCCGGACGCCATGCGCCAGCAAGTAGTCGTGCAGCGTCTCGGTGAGGGTGATGGTATGGCTGGACATCGATATTGCTTCCCTATTTTCTCGGACCAAGAAACCGATCGCCGTTGAAGTGGATCATGTGCTCTGGCGCGTCGCGGCGCCACGCCCGGGTCTCCCATGCGATGTTCGCCATGTGCTTGCGGAACTCCTTGAAGTCGGGGAAAGCGCTGACGTGGATGTTTCCTGCCGGGCAGTCCAGGCCATGCCCGGCATTCGCCATGATGAAGTCCGCGGCTTCGACGCCAAAGTCGACGGCCACGCCATGCCGTTCGCGGCACCAGCTGGCGAGATGGCCGAGAACGGCGCGCAGCGAGGCGACCAGGCCGCCGTCGACTTCGTAGGCGACCAGCTCGATGGCCTCGGGCTTCGGCCGGTGCGCGGCGAGCGCCTCGACGGCCGCGCAGCACAGGATTCCGGCGCCCGCCGCCGGATCGAGAATCCGCACCTTGCTTCCTTCGGCAATCGCTTGCCGGTCCATGAAATCGGCGATGGATGCCGGCGTCAGGAACAGGCCCTGGGCCTTGCGCCGGCGAGCGGTCGTCCGCGCCGCATGCCACTGGCCGACGCGGTCCGCATAGGCCAGGGGCCGCTCGCCGTCGTGGCAAGCGGGCATGTCCATGCATGGCGGACCATCGGCGGTCGGGATCATCCCGCCATCTCGTTCGCGGCGGACAGCCCGGCGCCAAGCTCACTCCTCTTTCCGATCTTTCCGGCCGGCGCCGGCCTGCTCGCCGCCGATGAGCTGCCGCACCGCCATCTGCAAGTGGCCGGGCACGCCGGGGAGCTTGTCTTCTTCCTGCTCGGCGGGGCTTGCCGGCGACGGCTTGGATCGTCGGCCACTGGGCTTGTCGGTGGATTCCGGCATGGTTCCTCTCCAACGGTTCGTGCCGCCATTATGCGCCAGCGGCGGATGATTGGTTATGATCGCGGCGCATGGACAGCAAGCAACCGTTCCACGGCATCCGGGTGGTCGAGTTCGGCCAGTTCGTCTCGGTGCCGTTCTGCGCCCAGCTGCTCGCCGAAGGCGGCGCCGAGGTCGTAAAGGTGGAGGCCCTGGGCGGCGATCCGACCCGCGTGCTGCGCCAGATCGCGCCGCTGGAGACGCGCACGTTCATCTCCCGCAACCGCGGCAAGCGATCGCTGCCGCTGGCGCTGCGCGCTGTCGCCGCCCGGCCGGTGCTCGACGCCTTGCTGGGCTGGGCGGACGTGGTGCTGATGAACTTCCGCCCCGGCCTCGACCGTGAACTCGGCCTCGACCCGGAGACGCTCAAGGGCCGCTATCCGCGGCTGATCTGCGGCGCGGTGACCGCGTTCGGCAAGCGCGGCCCGGAAGCCGGCCTGGCCGGCATGGACACCGTGGTGCAGGCGCGCACCGGCCTGATGGAAGACATTCCCAACTACGATGTCCACGACGCTTCGGTCGCCAATCTCCGCTTCCAAAGCGGCGCAGTGGCCAACATCACCTCGGCTTGTATGCTCTCGGCCGGCGGGCATGTGGGCTTGGACCTCTACCTGAAAAACCAAGTCCTGCGCCTCGCATCCGGGGCACTCACCATCGACCGCCCCAATGGTCGAGAAGTCATCGAACAGGGCAACAACCCAACGCAAGCCGAAGATCGCGCCTTTCTCCAAGCCGTACAAACCGGCGATGCTACCGGCATCCGCTGCTCCTACGCCGAGGCGGTCAAGACCTTAGCCGTAACCCTCGCGGCCACTCAATCCGCCATCGACGGCCGCGTCGTCTCGCTTTAGGCTACTCGTCTTCGATCAGGTCGAAGTCGTGGATGTCCTCGCCGGCTTTGGCCGAGAGGATATCTAGCGCGGCGCACGCTCCGTCGCCAGCCGAGATAATGGCCTGAATTTTCTTCAGACGCGTACTCCAGCCAATGACGTATAGCCCGGCGACTGCGGTGCGGCCATGGCGGTCGGCCGCCAAGCCATCGGCTTGTTTGGCCACGCCCAAGCTGTCGGCCAGCGGATTGCTCGGCCCGGTCGCCAAGATCAGATATTGGGCTTGGTGGCTTTGGCCATCGGCCGTCTCCACGACAAAGCCCCCTTCACTCTTTTCGACGCGGCTGACTTCAAGGTCCTGAATTTCCCCGCCAAAGCCGCGCACCTGCTCGCGGCCGATCTGCTGGAACTCGGGGCCGGCGATCTTGGGGATGCCCAAATAATTGTATAACATGGCCTTGTGCATGAGCGTTTTGTCTTGGCCAAAGACGGTGACGCCCATGTCGTTTTTGGCGAGAAAGAGCGCGGCGCTCAACCCACCCGGCCCATCTCCGACGACGATAACATCTGGCATTTTCAGGCTCCTTTAGCTGTTGGTTAAAGGGCGCAAATAAGGCCGCTAGCCCCGGCGATGTCAACCTGCTCGGACGCCTACGCTGCCTTAAAAGGGCACGGATATTGCTTTGACTCAAGCGTATTGACACCGCTTCATACCATCCTATACCTTCCAACCAAAGGAGATAGCCTGCTATGACCCATTCCCCTTTAACCCCGGAAGAGCGTCTAGCCAAGCTCGAAGGCGTGTACAATCACCTCGCTACCAAGGCCGATATCGCCGAACTCAAGACCGCTATGGCTGAGCTCAAAGCCGAGTTGAGCAAGGAATTCACGAGTCAAACAAAAGAAGTTAGAAAGAGCTTGCACCAATTACAGGGGGGGCTCGCCGTGTTGGGCATTGTGATGGTTTTGCTACAACTGTGGACCAAACTAACCAGCGGCTAAGCAGCCAGTCGCTTCTTACTCCGGCTCAAACACCAACTCCGGCACCACGACCTCCCAAGCATCGCATTTTATGCTGTCGCGGTACTGAGGCTCCGACGCTTCGCGGCTCCAAGCCACGACGGCAAAGACTCTAGCCGACCTACACTGCGTTCCCGGTGGGGGTTCAAACGCTTGGGCAAGACGTCCCACCACCCGCTCCGACCGATCCAACAATTCCCACGATCCAGTTTGGGCAATCCGCGTTTTTAACGGATCACCAGGCGACAGAGCGGCAATGGCACGATGCACCGGATGGTTAGCGTGGCAACGCCCGGCGAAGCCCAGATAGACCTCGCGCAGACTCGGCCGCCGATATTGACGTGCGAGTTCCGAGGTCTCCGGCTGCAAGTCACCTGCCGTGCGGTGCAAAACCGCGCCGTTGTTCGAAAATGTATATGGCAGCGGGCGCAAGTGCCCCGAGTACGCCGGGGGTTCAGGCTCCTTTACGAAATCAGGCCGAGTACTACCTCCGGCGCGGCGCGATCCTTGAAAGCGCACGAGCGCGAGAGTCTGCTGGGCGCGCGTCATGGCCACATAGTAGAGCCGGCGCGGCGCGTCCGGGTCCTCGCCCTTGCCTACTTTGTCCCAGCCGCCGTCGAGTACGGCCACATGGTCAAACTCCAACCCCTTGGCGCGGTGTGCGGTCAGCAGCAAAAGTCCGCGCTGGCAGCGGCGCACATCGCGCCCCCACTCGGCTAGCCACTCGATGAAGTGATCCACCGGCACTTCCGCGGCACTGGTTTCTAGGGAGTGCTCGTCTAGGGCTTGCCGCAGCAGGTCATTCCATCGGCCCGGCGTTTGCGCATCCAGCCAACCCCTCAAATCAGCACTGCCCACGATCCGAGCCTCCCGTCCGCGCAGCCACTCGACGAGCATTCGGGTTTCTCGCAGGTGCCAGAAGCTCGGGATTTCCTCATTGCCCATCTGCACCGGGATGTCATGGACCTCGCAGAATGCGCGGACCGGATCCAGATACTTCCATTCGCGGGCGATCACCGCGCACTTGGACCAGTCCCAGCCTGGCGCAAGGGCGGCGAGACGCTGCAACTCCATCATCGCAACTTGCGCTTGCGCGACTGGGTTGCGTGGTGCCGACAGAATCTGCACCCGACCTCGAGCCACCGAATCCAGCTCACTCCAGTCGCCGCCGGGCGGACTCTTCGCCCGCGCCCGGTCAATGCTAATGGGATGTCCGGTTTTCATCCGCTGCCGCGCCGGCTCGATCAAGGCATTGGCCGCGGTGATGATGTGGCCGGTGGAACGGTAGTTGTCGATCAGGTAGGTGGGCTTGGGCCCGTAATCTTTTTCAAAACGACGGATAAACTCCACCGAAGCCCCGTTGAAGGCGTAGATGTTCTGATCGTCGTCGCCTACGGCGAAGAGGGTGAGCTTGCGATCTTCATCCTGTAGGGTCCTGCCGGCTAAGGCCGATATGAGCTCGTATTGATCCGCACCGATGTCTTGATATTCGTCCACCAGTATCCAGCGAAAGCCCGCGAGGAGCCGTTCCCGCTGATCGTCCGCTTCCTCGGGCTCTAGACCCTCACCGCGCAACAACGCTACTGCTTGGCGCAACACCTCCCGAAACACCCCGTCGTCAAGTAGCTTCCTTCCGCGCTCTTGGAAACTGACGCCGACCAACCGCATGGCCAGCGCATGACAAGTGAGCACGGTTATTCCGCGGGCGTCGTCGCCGATCAAACCCACGAGGCGTCGCCGGATCTCGACCGCTGCGTGGCGATTGTAGGCCAACGCCAGAATGCCGCGAGGATTCTCGCGCCTTACGCGCACGAGGTAGGCGATGCGATGCACTAGCACCCGCGTCTTGCCGGAACCGGGACCGGCGAGTACCAAGACATTCGTCTGCGCCCGATCATCGGCGACGATGCGTTGCTGAATGGGATTATTCAGGTCTTCGACGATGGACCGCCACGATTCGGGCGTGGTTTCGTGCGTCATCTCCTTGGCCCGATCGGGCAGCCAGCGGCGCAGAAACTCTTTTTCCGTTAGGCTGAAGTAATCCATAGCCAGATGTAGTGCGTCGGCCATATCTTCGCGGCCCTGCTCGGCGAATTTCATCATCACGTGAATTTGCCGCACCTGCCCCTTGTAGTGGAGGTCGAGCGGTGCAAAGTCCGCTTTGGCAAAGCCGCGCCGCACCTCAGCCAGCCGGATGGTCATAGCCGAGCGGAATACTGCCAAGCCCTTATTCAGGCGAATGACCTCCTGGTCGTGTAGCCACAAAAGGGCGTGGTCTAGGAGTTTGCGGGGATTCCTAGTCTTGGCCTTCAGAAACAAGTCGGACATGATCGCGTCCAAAAGCTGACCGAAGGTGGTCTCGGCCAGCAAGTCCGTACCCCGAATCCCGGACGGCAGGCAACCGAGCAAGTGCTCCAAGAGGCACTTGGCCCCCGTGCGCCGGCGCACCGCCAGTTCCGCCAAGTCCGACCACTCGCGCTGCAACCTCACCCGTACCGTCTCCCGATCCAACTGTCGTATCGAGATGCTCCCCGTGCCGCCCTCTTCGCCGCGACCATCCCGGGCCATACTGCGGAGAATGCGCCCTAGTTTTTCCGGCAGCGGATCGACCACGCCCGCATCTCGCAGTTTTTGCGCGGCAACCCGCAGGTGCAGGATGGAAGTATCTCCCTTGCCCATATCCGGTGCGGCCTCGCGCAGCTGCGCGATCAGGGCAGTTTCCAACTCAACAGCTTCGTCAAATCGCTTGTGCGAGTGGCGCACCACGCCCACGTGGACAAAGGCGGTCAATGCCGTGTCGTTGCTAGCGACCCCTAGTTGCTCCAAGTCGTATAGCGCACCGCGCACCCCTTCGGCACTCAGGCCGGATACGCTCATCAGATCGTCAGTGGAAATGCCCTCGTCGGGATCGGCCTCAATCAGCGTCTCGACGATTCTGAGTAGCTGCCGCCGGTATTGGTCGGTCAATTTCGCCTTCGCCAACCGACTGCGTGCTTCCTTCACTGAATCCACCCGTAGCGACGACGGAAACACCTGCACCCGGTTCTCTTCCCGGGTCAGCAGTTCCGTGTCTTCAAGCCAAGAAATAGCGGTTCGCACCCGGGTATCGTCGGTGGCGGCATCGCGTTCAAAGACCTTTTCCTCATCCTCAATGAGGATCTCACCGGCCGTGGCCACGACCTCGCCCCCAAACCGCTTCTTCCGGTCCAGATTGCGGAGTGCTCGCAAGACGCCGTGTATTTCCTGCCGCGTGAGCCGCGAATGCGCCGATAAAGAAAACTGTCTCTCCACATCGTCTGTAGTATAGAGCAGTACGCAGCGAGCCGTCTGCCGGTCGCGGCCGGCGCGGCCGGCTTCCTGCAAGTAATTTTCCAGTGAGCCTGGTATGTCGGCGTGGACCACCAGCCGCACGTCCGGCTTGTCAATGCCCATGCCAAAGGCACTGGTGGCGGCGATCACGCGCAGTTCGCCGCCAATGAAGCGTTGCTGCACATCCTTTTTGGTCTCCGGCGACCGCTTGGCGTGGAAAAAGTCCGCCGCGACCTTTTTGTTTTGCAAAAATTCCGCTACCTCTTCGGTGCGCTGGCGCGTCGCACAATAGACAATGGCCCCGCCGGGCGCATCCGGCGGCAAGTAGTCCATTAGAGTTTGATGGATGTGCGCGAACTTCTCGGCCCCGGTCGTCGGCACCACCGTGAACTCCAGATTGGTGCGCTGGGCCCCGCCGTCGAAAACCTTTAACTCGACGCCCAGCTCGTCGCGGAAATGCTGCTGGATGTCCGCCACAACATCGGGTTTGGCAGTCGCCGTCAGGCACAGCACCGGCGGGACCGGAGACCGCTCCTGTTCTGCCTTCTCGCGGATAAAACGGCCCACATAGCGATAATCGGGCCGAAAGTCGTGCCCCCACTTCGAGATACAATGAGCCTCGTCTAGCACCCAAGCCCCGATCGCCCGTTGGTCGAGCGCACGGCGCAGAGCTCGGTTGCGGAGTTGCTCCGGCGAGATGATGAGCATACCTGCATCCCCTAAACGCACCCTATCTAGCGCAGCGGCCCGCTCGGGCATGGACAGCAACCCATTGATGGCCACGCACGAGTCGATGCCATGCGCCTCCAGCCCGGCCACCTGATCGGCCATGAGCGCGACCAAGGGCGAGATCACCACCGTGAGCGCACCGGTCTTGTCGCAGCGGGACAGAGCGGGAATCTGGTAGCAGAGCGACTTGCCGGTGCCCGTGGGCAGAATGCCCAAAACGTGTTCTCCTGCCATGGCCGCCTCGACGATGGCCTGCTGCATGGGCCGTCCGTCTTCGTCTTTCGGCTCTGGGCGAAAACCGTCAAAGCCGAACCACCGTTTAAGCTCTTTGTTCGGGTCGTGTCGCTCCCGACACCAATCGCAACTCGCCTCACCGCAGGGCCTATCCCGTAGTTGGCGAATCAACTCACCGGCTGCTGGAAACTGATATCGAACCCACGGCGGCATCACGGAATTGCCACCAGCAACCGACAGCCACGCCAGCGCGTAAGCCAGAGGCCAGCCATCTCGGTTGGCGTTCTCGATAATATGTCGGCGGCGATTTTGACAGACGATGCCCGAAAGTCGTTCTCGGATCGCCGCGTTTCCCGCCGCGTC
This sequence comes from Candidatus Latescibacterota bacterium, assembly GCA_007571365.1. Taxonomy (GTDB): domain Bacteria; phylum Latescibacterota; class UBA2968; order UBA8231; family UBA8231. The sequence continues at coordinate 17,021 of RKRN01000317.1, read as the reverse complement.
GGTGGGGCGAGATGCGTCTCGGAGAGCAAAAAAAACAGCGTCGAATCCCGCGCTGTCAGTCAGCCAATGCCACGCGGCGAGCAGGTCCGGCGGCATACCGCGCAACGCATTTTGCTGATCGCCGAAGAGATCCAGCGCGATTCGGGCATCGAGCTCCGGATCGTTCAAGCGACCGCGTTTGAGCTGCCCGTCCTGATAGTGCTTGACGAGGTGGTGATAGGGATTGCGGGGAAAGGCCAAAGGATTGAGCCGCAGCGTATCTATCGCCGGCAGACGAAAGAGTTTCAGATCGGGATTTATCGCCTTCAGATGGGGTAAATCGAAAGCGATCAGATTATGGCCGAGCAGAAAGCCTGCACCAGCGGCGAAATCGTCGAGCACCGCCAAAGCCGCTGCCAAGTCGCCGCCTTGGAAAATCAGCGGTTGCTCGACATCCGGGCGCACCGCGGCGAAGGCACGAATGCGGCCGTTCTGCTTGCCGACCTCAAGGTCGAGCGAAAGGCAGCGAGATGAAAGGTTGGAATCCATGTTCAATGGCCATTCGCACATTGCGGCGCGAAACACGTCATTCTTCTCGCATACTGCACACAATACAACCGTGATAAAATTCTTACACGCCTATTTTTATAGGGTTAAAATGTGTATCTACTATTAAAATTGCGTCAAACCTAGCCGAACATCCATGCCAAGCACAGTTCAGTTGCTCCCCATTTACCCAACTCCTAAATTATCCAAATCCTTAAAAAGCAAAAAGTTCGCCCCTAATCCCCAAAGGCCCTAACTTGACCTCCCCGACCGACTCTGCCCTCGTCGCTCGCTGGCAATGCGAAACCGCGCCCCTCTTGCCGCTCCTGCACGCCTTTCACGACCGCGATGGCTACTTGTCGGAAGCAGCACTCAAGGCCGTAGCAACGGGCCTAAAAATCCCGCTCGCCGAGCTGTTCGCCACCGTCACCTTTTACCACCACTTCGCCCGCCAAGCCCCCGGCCAAAAAGCCCCGCGCGTCTGCACCGGCCCGATATGCGCCCTGCGCGGAGCCGACGCGCTTGGCGCCAGCCTCCACGACGCCCCGCCCATGCCGTGCGCTGGCCGCTGCGACGATCCCATTCCGGTCCTCCAAGGCCAGCAAGTGCTGGTCGGGACTAGCGCGGCCGCCCTGGCGCCCGCTCCCTCGCCGCGGCCGCGGCCCAATCCCGGCGGCTACGAAGAATGCGTTTTTGCCGACATCCGCACCCCGGGCCGCGCTACCCTGTCCGGCTATCGCCAAAGCGGTGGCTATCAAGCCCTACAACAAGCCCTCGCCGAACAGCCAGCCGACTTGGTCGCCCTCATTGCCGACAGCCAACTCGCTGGCCGGGGCGGCGCCGGCTTTCCCACCGGCCAGAAGTGGCAGGCCGTCGCCGAGGCTGCGGGCGCACCCAAAACCGTCGTCTGCAATGCCGACGAGGGCGAGCCGGGCTGCTTTAAGGACCGCGCCCTGCTCGAATGGGACCCCCACGCGGTCCTCGAAGGCATGCTCTTGGCCGCATACGCCACCGGCGCCACTCGCGCCTTTATCTATCTGCGCTACGAATACCCAGCAATCAACGCCATCCTCGCCAACGCATTGGCCGAGGCCCGCGCCGCCAACCTGCTCGGCGAGCACATCCTCGGCAGCGACTTCTCTTGTGCGTTCCACATCCGTCGCGGCGCCGGGGCGTACATCTGCGGCGAGGAAGGCTCTTTGCTCAACAGCCTCGAAGGCAAACATCCCTATCCGCGCAATCGCCCGCCCTTCCCGGTGACGCACGGCTTTGCAAACTTGCCCACGGCCGTCAACAACGTCGAAACCTTGGCCTCAGTGCCCCAGATCGTGCGGCGCGGGGCCGCGTGGTATCGCTCGCTGGGCCTCGACGGTCGCCCGGGCACCAAGGTCATCAGCCTGTCGGGCGACGTGCAGCGGCCGGGCAACTACGAAGTTCCCTTTGGCCTGCCCCTCAACACCTTGCTCCACGAGTGGGCCGGCGGGCCGGGACCAGGCCGGCAGGTCCAAGCCGTTACTATGGCCGGTCTCTCGGGCGGCTTCCTCGCCGGCGGCGATCTCGACGTCGCGCTCGACGAACCGGCGGTCCGCGCTCGCGGCTCCATGCTCGGCGCCGGCGGCATCATGGCCTTTGACGACCGCCGCGATATGGTGGATATTGCCCGCCAAGCTATGGCCTTTTTTGCCGAAGAGTCCTGCGGTAAGTGCTTCCCCTGCCGTATCGGCACCCAGCGGCTGACCGAGCGGCTCAATGGCAGGGGGCCGGCCGACTTGGCCGCTTGGCGCACTGAAGTAACAGACCTCGGCGACGTCATGAAGGCCACCAGTGCCTGTGGCCTCGGCATGGCCGCCCCTTTTATCACCGATAGCCTCCTCAAGTATTTTCCAGATCAAGTGACCCAGCACGTCTGCACTTGAACGAGGACCCTATGGACACCCTGACCTTAGACGGCGAAGAAGTCACTTTTGCTCTCGGCGAGACCCTCTACGAGGTCGCCCAACGCCAGCGCCGCGATATTCCCACCCTCTGCTACGACCCGCGTCTCGAATCGTTTGGAGCCTGTCGGCTCTGCGTGGTCGAAGTCGAAGGCGTACGCAATCCGGTCGCTTCCTGTACAGCGCAAGCCGCACCCGGCATGGTCGTCAAAACGGCGACCGCCACCCTCGAAAAGCACCGCAAGACGCTGCTGGAAATGGTCGTTTCGGAAAACCGCGAAGTCGCAGTAGACCCGCTGCGCGGGTACGCTTCGCAAGAGCTAACCAACCTCGCCGATCGCTACCAAGCCCGCTCTGGCCGCTTCCAAGGTGCCCAATCAGGCCAGTCGCATCCGACCGACGACAACCCCTTCATCCTGCGCGACTACGACCTGTGCATCTCGTGCAACCGCTGCGTCCGCGTCTGCGCCGAGCAAGAAGGCGACCACGCCATTGCCGCGATGGGGCGCGGCTTCCACAAGCAAATCACCACCGAATTCAATGGCCTACTCAAGGACTCGTCCTGCACCTTTTGCGGCCAATGCGTCCAGACCTGTCCCACCGGTGCCCTCGCCGACAAAAAGGCCCTACGTGCAGCTGACCTGCCCGGCGCGATCGCAAAGACTCGCTCGGTCTGCCCGTACTGCGGCGTGGGCTGCTCGGTGGATCTGCTGTCCAAAGGGGATAAACTCGTCGGCATCCAACCGGCGATGGACGGCCCAGCCAACGAGGGCGCCCTGTGCATCAAAGGCCAGTTTGCCTTTGACTTCGTCCAGCACCGCGACCGGCTCACCCAGCCCCTAGTCCGCGGCGCCGATGGCCAGCTTCACCCCACGGATTGGGACACCGCGCTCGACCGCGCGGCCCAAGGTTTTGCCAAGGTGCTCGCCGCGCACGGCCGCCACGCCATCTACGGCGTCGCCTCGGGCCGCACACCATCAGAGGCCAACTACTGCCTACAAAAATTCATCCGCCGCGGCTACGGCACGCACTACATAGACAACTGTAGCCGTGCCTGACACGCCCCCACGGTTGCCGGTCTGGCAGCCACCATCGGACGCGGTGCCATGTCGAACCCCTTGGCCGACATGGACAAACCAGACCTGATCTTCTGCATCGGCACCAACATGACCGAGTGCCATCCGGTCGCGGCGACGCGCATCAAAAAGGCCCTCAAGCGCGGAGCCAAGATGATCGTCGCCGACCCACGCAAGACCGACCTTGCCGCCATGGCCGATCTGTACCTGCCCATCCGCGTCGGCTCGGACGTGGCCTTGCTGTTGGCCATGGCGCACGTGATTGTCCGCGATGACTTGGTAGATCGCGTCTTTATGGAAGCGCGCACGGCCGATTTTGAGCAATTCCTAGAGCACGTCGTCGAGTTCACGCCCGAGTGGGCTTCGACTATCACCGAGGTGCCGGCCGCCGACATTGAACAGGCCGCCCGTTGGTACGGAACCGCCGATAAATCCGCCATCTACTACACCCTCGGCATCACCGAGCACATCTGCGGCGTCGACAACGTCCAAAGCCTGTGCAATCTCGCCCTGCTGACCGGCAACATCGGCCGCGAAGGCACCGGCATCAACCCCATGCGCGGGCAGAACAACATCCAAGGCGCAGGCGACTCCGGGGCCATTCCTTCCAATTACCCCGGCTTCCAGCCGGTTGATCAGCCCGAGTTTCAGGAAAAATTCACCGCCCTGTACGGCCGCGCAATGGACCCAGACAAAGGCATCACCAAAGTCCAAGCCCTCAACCGCTGCGGCAGCGAGATTTTTGCCATGATTATCGACGGCGAAAACACCCTCGTCTCCGACCCAGATCGCAACCACTGCGAACACGCCCTCAAAAGCCTCGAGCACCTCGTGGTCATCGACATCTTCCTCACCGAGACCGCCGCGTTGGCCGACGTGGTCTTCCCGGCCAGTGCCTTTGCCGAGACCGACGGCGTCTGCACCAACACCGAGCGCCGCATCCAACGCCTGCGCCGGGCCGTGCCTCCGCCCGGCGAGGCCAAGCCCGACTGGTGGATCATCAGCCAGCTCGCCCAGCGGCTGGGCTTTAGCGGCTTTGACTACCAGTCGGCCGAGGAGGTGTTCAACGAGCTGTGCGGGCTGTCGCCCATCTACGCCGGCCTCGATTGGGAGCGAGTTGACAAGGGCGAGTACCACTGGCCCGTGCCCGAAAAGGGCCATCCGGGGACGCCGATTTTGCACCAAGGGGCTTTCAAAAACGGCCGCGGCCTGTTCAAAATCATCCGCTATCGCGACCCGGCCGAGACGCTTTCAGCCGAATTTCCAGTCTGGTTGACGACCGGGCGCCGACTCCAATCGTACCACACCCGCACCCAGACCGGCCGCTCTCAAGGCATAGACTACCTGCTCGCCGAAGAGCGCCTCGAAGTCCACCCCGAAGACCTCGCCGCTTGGGGCCTTGCAGATGGGGGCTTGTGCCGCCTGTCGAGTGCCCGCGGCACCATCGACATTCGCGTCAAGGGCACCGCCCGCTCGCCGCGCGGCACGGTTTTTGCCAGCTTCAGCTTCAACGACGTGCCGATCAACATCCTCACCGGCTCCGGCTACGACCCCGTAACCCACACCGCCGAGCTCAAGGTTTGTCCGGTGCGCCTTGAGGCGTTGGTCGCAAGTTGATTAGTTGATTGGATGAGTTCCCAGCATTCCCGCGCAAGAACGTCCTCGTGCCGGCGGATTTGAGTTCGCTTCCGGTTATTGGAAACTGCGATTTTTATGCTAGGAAATTATGGGTGCGAAGCGGCAGCACCTGCGCGATGGTCTGGAAATGAGCGTCTTTGTGGGCGAGCACGGCACCGTGTCGGAGGGCTAGCACCGCGATGAACACATCCAGCAATGGCACGTTATAGCCCTTATCCGCAAGTGACCGAGTTTTCTGTTCAGCCGTCAGCCAGTCGCCATCGACAGATGCGAGGTGGGGCAGAGCCGCGAAGGCACTCGCAATTTTCGCTGCCTCTGCCTTGCGTACTCCGCGCAACACCTCGGCTCGCACCGGGCCACAAATCGCCAGACCAGCGGCGAGCCAACGCAGCAACTGCGCCCGGACCGCTTCGTCCCCATACGGGCGGAAAAACTCAATCCAGCAAGACGTGTCTGCGAGAATCAGCACTCCTCTACCGCCTCCAACTCATCGTTGGAATAGCGCAGCTCAACAGTGCCGACTAGACTAGCTAGTTGGTGGAGCTTTTGTAGGCGCAGATATTCGTTCAATGCCATGCGCACGGCGGCGGCTTTGTTTTTTTGCTTTGTCGCCTGCTGCACGGCTTGGACAATTTCCGAGTCTAAGGTAACTGTTGTCGCCATGATAAAACCTCGTGGTTATTTTTCATTTTTTCTAACAAGGATATGAATTATTCTTGTTAAAATAACAAGTAGTGGAGCAACAGTGCAAGCTCTTGGGACATCGGCATATAAGAGCAACTTTGACGCCCCTTTGCTCTGGGCCTACTCTTATGGATCGTACCTCCAATCGGAGCCTCTCGCCATGAGCACCTTATCCCGCGACCAAATCCCCGCCGTCGTCGCCGCAGAAACTTCCGCCCAACAGCTAATCGTCGACGACTGGCACACCCATCTGCTCGGCCCCCAAGCCGGCCCCCAGCTCTGCCTGTACGGCATTGACCAGCAGCTCGCCTATCACTACGTGCGCCGCAAGCTCTTCGCCGCTGGCCACATCGACCCAGCTACCTTCTACGCTTGGAGCCTAGAACGACAAGGCGATTTTACCTGGCAGAAGCTGTTTGCCGACCCAGCTTCCGATCCATTCGACGAAGGCTGTCGCGGCGTGGTCGTCGCCCTAGAAGCACTCGGCCTCGACCCCAACGCCGCGACCCTCCACCAAGCGCGCCAGTTCTACGCGGACACCCCCCCGCAAGAAATTCAGCGCCGCTGCATGGAGCTGGCTGGCGTGCGCCGCATCGTCGGCACCCAAGACGTGTTCAACGATCAAGAGCGCGCGTACTACGAAAGCGGCGAATGGGACGAGTGTTATCTATCCGGCTTTCGCCTCGACGAACTCGTGTTGCACTACCCGCGTGCGGCGGTCAAGCTCAATACTTGGGGCTACGAGGTTGGCAACGACCCCAGTCAGCCCGCCACCGCCCAGGCGATCCGCCGCTTTCTCGCCGACTGGTACGGCAAGCTACACGGCGTCGCCTATGGCGCGTGCTCGTTCCCACCCCACTGCCCAGTCCACGACCTCAGCGGGCTGGAAGGAGCCGTCCTCCACCACGCCGTGTTGCCGGCCCTGCGCGAACTCAACTTGCCCTTCTTTATGATGCCCGGCCCCATCCGTCAACTCAAACCCGAGTGGCGCGACGCCGGCGATGGCGTAGGGCTAGCCGACATGTACCCCTACCAACATCTCGTGCGCCGCCATCCCGACAACGCCTTCTTCATCACGCCGCTCCACAACGCCAACCAGTACGATGCCAGCGTCCTCTCCTGCCACAACGACAACATCATGGTCATTGGCCACTGGTGGTTCAACTACCATCCGGGCTTGGTCGAACAGGATCTGCGGATGCGCTTGGAGATGACCGGCGACCGCTTCATCCCCTTTAACTCAGATGCCCGCGTGCTGGAAAACCTCATCCCCAAGTGGCAGCGCTTCCGCGCCATCCTCGCCAACGTCCTAAGCGAAAAGTACCAAGACCTGCACGACGCCGGCCGGCAAGTAACCCGCGCTGGCATCGCCCAAACCCTCCAGACTCTCTTCACGCCCAACCGCTTTTCCCAGCTCAGCTAAGTAGGCTCTCGTGAAAATCAAGGCAATCCGCGCCGCGCAAATCGCCCTCAAGCCGCCCCAGCAGACAACCCCGCGCCCCAGCCAGCATCCCGGCCACGCCCTATACCGGCCCCTCGACCGCTACAGCCGCTTCCGCACCGACCGCACCGGCTCCCCACCATGGCAGCGCATCGCCTGCGTGGCGACGGCCGAGGACGGCACTTGGGGCCTCGGGCTGACCGTCCACTCGCCGCCGGTGCTACCCATCATCAACGATCACTTCGCCTCATTACTCGTCGGCGAAAACTGCCTGGCCACCGAAAAGCTGTGGGACGTCATGGTGCGCTCCACTGCGCCCTATGGCGGCCAAGGGGTAGCCAGCTACGCCATCAGCGCCGTGGATACCGCGCTGTGGGATCTCAAGGGCAAGCTGTTGCAAAGACCGGTGTACGAGCTGCTCGGCGGCCCGCAAAAGGAACAAATTTTTTGCTATGCTTCCGGGTTTGAACAGGCGTGGTACATGGAGCTAGGCTTTAAGGCGACCAAGCTCTTCACCCCGTGGGGCGCGGCCGATGGCCTCGACGGCCTCAAGAAAATTGAGGAACTCGTGGCCACCACGCGCCAGCTCATCGGCGACGACATCGAACTGTGCCTCGACTGCTGGCTGTCGCAGGATGTGGAGCACCTAGTCCGCCTCGCCGAAATGCTCCGCCCCTACCGCCTAAAGTGGATCGAAGACTATCTGCCGGCCGACGATTGGGCTGGCTACGCCCAAGTGCGCCAGCGGCTTCCATGGCAAACCCTCGCCTCGGGCGAGCACTGGTACTTGCCACGCACCTTTGCCCATGCGCTCAACGGCCGCTTCGTCGATATCCTGCAACCAGACGTGCTGTGGGCCGGGGGCATAACGGCCGGCGTTAAAATCTGCCACCTCGCCGAGGCCGCCGGTGCCTCAGTCATTGCCCATGCCGGCATGAACTACCCCTACGGCCAGCACCTTTCCTTTGCCATGCCCGCGATCGTCTGGGGCGAACGTTCGGAAAGCGTGTCGCCGCCCGGGGTCCCGCTCCACGAAATGACCTTGTTGCCCGGTACGCCAGCCATCCAAGACGGCTATCTCGTGCCTAGCGCTGCACCGGGCTTTGGCATTGAGGTGGATTTGCCGTGGCTCGAAGAAGTCGCCGTCTGAGGACGCGGCGGATGCGAAACATCAGTGAATCATTCCCGCTCCTCCACGACCTAATACTGGTTGCCCCGCAAGTTCTTCAACCGCCCTTCCAACGCCCCAGCCGCCACCAACAACCGCTTCCCCAAGGGCGCTTTTGTACTATATTCTATGCTTTAGTACTCGACGCCCGCTTAAAAGCCTACGCAGCGTAGGGGTCGGGTACTAAGTCCTATGCTAACCGCATCTCAACGGAGGTTTTGGCCATGTTTGCACTCGCGCCCATAATCCTCGCAGTCCTCGCGGTCTCTACGGCTTGGACCGACCCGGAAGTCAAAACGGTCTCCCTGCTTACCACACCTTGGCAAGGCCCGGTCGAGACGGAAGACGCCGCGATTATTGCACCCGAAATCCTCGGCGTGCGATTCTATCTGAACGCCGAGGGTGCGGTGACCGACTTGCAATTCGAGTTTAGCCTCGTAGCAGACGCCGCATACTATCGTTTTTGGCGAGCAATGGAGATCACGCACGGCATCGACGAAAACGGCAACTTAGTAGCGCTAAAAGAGCCAGCTAGCGAATTTGTTCCTTGGGCGCGTGTGAACGCCGACGCCATAGCAAACGCCGCGCGGGGCACTATCCTTATCTCCCCCCTCAATTTAGTACTAACCGACTGGGCTATCTCGGCCACCGTCGAACGCAACGGCGCGCTCTATCGCTCGCCGCTAAACCCCTTTGACCTATCCGCGCCGCCACCAACAGCCGTCGCCAGCAAAAGCTGGGGACAACTCAAGCAACTCACTGTGAACCCCTAACTAACAAGCGTCTTAAAATCCTCAATGGCCCCTTGAGATGCCCTTGGATCCTTCCCGTGCCCCGACACGGGGTGAGAATCCACCAAGTACGACCATGCGGGCGAGACGCCCGCGCACCCGGAAGTCATTCCCGGGCAAGAACATCACCCCGTGCCCCGACACGGGGCGGGGCATAAGCGACGCCAAGCGGACTTTAAGACCGCTTTTAAGGATTCCTAATGAACGACTACATCCACCACGAACTCCTGCCCCTCGGCGAGGATCCAACCCCCTATCGCCTGCTTACTACAGACTACGTTTCCACCAGCGAATTTGAAGGTCGCTCGATCCTCAAAGTTGCCAGCGAGGGCCTGACCCTGCTGGCAGACCAAGCCATCCGCGACTCGGCCCACCTGTTGCGTCCCGGCCACCTAGCCCAACTGCGCCGCATCCTCGACGACCCCGAAGCCTCGGACAACGACCGCTTCGTCGCACTCGATATGCTCAAAAACGCCAACATCGCCGCGGGTTGGGTGCTGCCGATGTGCCAAGACACTGGCACCGCCATCGTCATGGGCAAGAAAGGGCATCAGGTGTGGACCGAAGGCGACGACGAAGCCGCGCTTTCGGCCGGCATCGCCCAAGCCTATCAAGAGACCAACCTGCGCTACAGCCAACTGGCCCCCCTGAGCATGTTTGAGGAGCAAAACACCCGCACCAACCTCCCGGCCCAAATCGAGATTTTCGCCGAGCAGGGCATGGCCTACAAGTTCATGTTTATGGCCAAAGGCGGCGGCTCAGCCAACAAGAGCTTTCTCTTCCAAGAGACCCGAGCGTTGCTGACCCCCCAGCGGCTGCGGGCCTTTATCGACGACAAGCTCCGCATGATCGGCACGGCCGCCTGCCCGCCCTATCACCTCGCCTTGGTCATCGGCGGCACCTCGGCCGAGCACACCCTCAAGCTAGCCAAGCTCGCCAGCACCCGCTATCTCGACAGCCTGCCGACCCAAGGCAACCAATACGGCCAAGCCTTCCGCGATTTGGCACTGGAGGCCGAGGTACTCGAGATGAGTCAAGAAATCGGCATTGGGGCGCAGTTTGGCGGCAAATACTTCTGCCACGACGTGCGCGTGGTGCGCATGCCGCGGCACGGTGCTTCTTGCCCGGTCGGGCTAGCGGTCTCCTGCTCGGCCGACCGCCAAATCCTCGCCAAAATCACCACCGAGGGCCTGTTCCTCGAAGCCTTGGAGACCGAGCCGGTCAAATACCTACCCGAAGTAAGCGACGAGCAGCTCGGCGGCGCGGTCGTCGCCATAGACCTCAACCGGCCCATGGACCAAATCCGCGCCACCCTCAGCCAGTATCCAGTCAGCACTCGGCTGTCGCTTTCCGGCCCCATGATCGTGGCCCGCGACATTGCCCACGCCAAGCTCAAGGAACGGCTCGACGCCGGTGAGGGCCTGCCCCAGTACTTCAAGGACCAGTGCGTGTACTACGCCGGTCCGGCCAAGACCCCCGCCGGCTACGTGTCCGGGTCGTTCGGCCCGACCACGGCCGGGCGCATGGACGGATATGTGGCAGAGTTCCAAGCGGCTGGCGGCAGCATGGTCATGCTGGCCAAGGGCAACCGCTCGCGCCAAGTCACCCAAGCCTGTCAAGAGCACGGCGGCTTCTACCTCGGCTCCATCGGCGGGCCGGCGGCGCGGCTGGCCCAAGACTGCATCCGCAAGGTCGACGTTTTGGAATACCCAGAGTTGGGCATGGAAGCGATTTGGCAAATCGAAGTCGAGGACTTCCCGGCCTTTATCGTCGTCGATGACAAGGGCCACGACTTCTTCGCCCACTTCATGCGGCCCGCTCCATAGGGCACTTTTTTAGGAGCCAGCGTGAAACTCAAAGACAAGGTAGCCGTCATCACCGGCGCGGCGACCGGCCTCGGCCGCGCCACAGCCATCGGCGCGGCCGGCGAGGGGGCGCGGCTCGTCCTCGCCGACATCGACGCGACTGGCGGCCAAGCGACGGCCAGACAGATCGCCGACCAAGGCGGCACAGCGCACTTCGTGCCCACCGATTTGAGCCAGTCCGCAGACGTGCGCCGCTTGATGGACACCACGGACAAGCACTTCGGCCACCTCGACATCCTGATCAATCCAGCCGCCATCCTCGTCGATCCGGGAACGCGCATCGACGACTATTCCGAAGCGTCTTGGCGGCGCGTCATCGACGTCAACCTCACCGGCAGCTTTCTGTTGCTGAAGTACGCCGTTCCCCTGATGCAGAAAGCAAACGGGGGCGTGATTTTGCTCGTCATATCCGGGGCCGGTGTACTCGGCGGCAGTTCCTCCCTGCCCTATGGATCGAGCAAAGGGGGCGTCCGCGGGTTGGTCTTGGTGGCCCGCGAACAGTTGCGTCCCCTGAACATCCGCATCCACGCCGTATCTCCGAGCGAGATGGCGACCAACATGAAGCTCGGTGCCATCCGCGAGATGGCCGCAAAGGCCGGCCGTTCGGCCGCCGAAGCCGAGCGGGAAGCCCGGCCCGGCCTGTCGTCGCCTGAGCATTCGGCCGCCAAGCTCATCGATCTCGCCTCGGCCGCCGGAGACGCGGCCGAGGATGCCGCGACCATCTTCGACGGCGACTGGGATACCAAGACGCACTCCCTGAGCATCCCATCTGATCGCAAGTTACAGTAACCATAGACACGCGCTCCTAGGCTCTGGGGTATGACGCCGGATCGCACGAGGAAAACAGCATGAAATTGAGCGAAGAACAATGGGCGCAGTACCGCACTCATGGCTACGTCATCATCGACTGTCCGTTCCCCGAAAGCCTCACCGAGGCGTGCATGGCGGCCGTCGAAAAGACGGCTCAAGACCCAGCGGCAGGGCCAGCCGACGGCAGCAAGCGGAATCACTTTTACCTGCGACCGCAGGTGGAAGACTCGTACTGGTGTGCCCTCGACCACGCCCTGCCGTTCATGCAGATCATCCTGCACCCCGAAATCATCGAACTCGCCCGCCAACTGAACGAGGACCGCGACATCTATCTGCGCAACGGCGGCATCAATGAGCAGGCCCCGGACCGATCCGTTGGGTGGCACATCGACGGCGGCCCGGGGTGGACCGAGTTCATGCACTACTTCTCCGGGGCTTCGCGCCAAAACGGGTGTTTGCGCATCATCCCAGGCAGCCACACTAGCCCGCCCACTGCTCTCCAAGAGACGACCGCCCGGCTCAGAAAGGAACGGGGAATTGTCGGTTCTCAGGCCGATGATGGCTGGGAAGACGTGGCACTCGACGATGAAATTTCCTTGGCGGTCGCACCCCATCAGCTAATCGTCCGCCATGCCAAGCTGTTTCACGCCACGTGGCTCAACCGGACTAGTGCTTGCCGGTATCTGAGCCACTGGCTGTTCCATCCGCACACCATCGACAATCACCGCTTTACATGGGGCGACTACCTGACGCCTGAGTTGCTCAATGCGCTGAGTCCCCAGCAGCGCGAGGTGCTGTGGCTAGAACGCCCATTTGACATCGACCCAGCCTACGAGCGGGAGCGGTCGCACGAGTTGGGACGAGTCAAATGGGGCATCGTCTGAAGGTGGATTTCCACTCAGTCGCTTGCGGAGCATAAGGTCTCTAGAGCGACGGCAACCCCACGTTCGCGACGGTGATGCGGATGCAATGCCCGTTTGCGCTACTTCTTCGCTTTTCTCAGTGCCTCCGCAAACGCCTGCTCAATCTCGCCCCGTGCGACGATGGCGTCCTTCCACACGTCGGGAAAACAATCGAGCGCATAACCCGAACCCTTCGGCCCTAGCTCGACGACCGCCCATAGCTCAGTAGCACCGCATTGTCCTTGGACCCAGTGGTAGAGCACGTGCTTGAGAAAGTGGTCCCGCCAAATAATAAAATCCGCGTCCAGTGCCCCGCGGCCGTTCGTGACGGGCGTCTGGCAATGGCTGCCAGTAAAGGTGCGGAAGTGAATCAACTCGCTCATTTTGAGCAGGTCGGGTCGGTACTCGGCGATGCGCTCCCAGAAGTTGGCGGGCCGTAGCTGTTTGATAATCGCCGGGTGCGAGTGGTCGAAATTGGTGCGTAGTTTTTCCTTGTAGCGCTTCTCGTACTGCTCGGCCAGTGCCAGCCCTTTCTCCGGCGTCTCAGTACACGTGTCGCGATGCCACTCAATGGCTGGTTTGAGCTTGAGCTGCTCACCCGCCTGCATCACCGCCCGCGCCACCGTCACCGCCTTGCGAATAGGGGTGTCGTGGTCGCAGAGCTGGATATTGACATGCTTGGCACCAGCTTCCTTAAAAGCCGCCAATTTGGGCCCGGCTTCTTCTACCGTGGCTATATCGACCCCACCGACGAGCTGTAATCCATGCTTGGCGCAAGCCTCGGCGATCTCGGGGTCGGCCCCAGCACTGAAGCCGACGAAGCCAGCGTCCTGGGCGGCGCGGACTTTGCGGTCTAGGGACCATTGCTCGGCTGCGGATGGATAATTGGTCAACGTCCACGCCGCAGCACAGAGTTTGAGTTGCGGTCTTTCGGCCTGCTTTTTCTCGGCCATAATCTTCTCCTTTAGATAGAAAAATTAAACGACGCTGCCCGACGCGTCTCAAACGTACTCAAACACATCAACTTCTTCCGCTCGCACAGGTTTGGCCGCCTCGCGTATCATGCGACGAACCTTCTCGGTAGTCTGGCGGCTGAAGACCGGGTCCCCACAGCGCAAGCACACACTGGCCGGAATATCCTCGACTAAAATCCGCCTCCTTTGCATCAGAAAAACTTCACTCACCCTTTCTTCTTTAGCACTGTTCGATCCACATACATGGCAATGGAACATGATGGTTTTACCTCCAGAGAAATCAATCCACTCGCTCAGTATCGGCATAGGATACTTGAAAGTGCAAAGGACGTCCGTCCGCCGAGAAACCGAACAGTAAGCAGCTAGGCGAGTACTCATCGTCGAAGTATTGCTCTATAACTCTTGCCTCGGCACCGGCCTGTCGTATTTCCCTGTCGGTAATGTTGCGCTCCACCGCTCGTTTGAAGGCATGGCGACTGAGCTCAAATTCTCCCGTCGAGAGTTGTAGACGCAATGTCTCCAAGGTTTTCATTTGATCCGCTCTTCTCCGGTATACACATTACACCCCCGCCCGCGCAAAAATCCCAACAGCGTCATCCCCGCTTCCCGCGCCAGATCCACTGCCAAGCTCGACGGCGCGGATACCGCAGCAACTACCGCAATCCCCGCCATCCGCGCCTTCTGCACGATCTCAAAGCTGGTGCGGCCGCTGACCATCAGCACGCTCTTGGTAGGCACCGGTTGGTTGCGCAGCGCGTAGTGGCCAATGAGCTTATCTACCGCGTTGTGCCGGCCCACATCCTCGCGCAGGACGAGCAAGTCGCCGGCCGGATCAAACAGAGCGGCCGCGTGCAGCGAGCCGGTTTGCTCGAATACATCTTGGGCCTGACGCATGCGGTCGCCGAGGCCGTAGAGCATGGCTAGCGGCACGGTAAAATCGCCCTTCAGCACCGGGGCCTCGCAGGTGATGGCCTCAATACTGGCCTTGCCGCAGACCCCGCAACTCGACGAGGCGTAGAAGTTGCGCTGGAGTCGCTGCCGATCAAAGACCACGCCAGCGGCCAGCTTGACCTCGACGATATTCTCCTCATTGGGCGGCTCGGCAGCGGTGCAGTACGAAATCGCACCCAACTCCTGCGGCGATTGGATCAGACCTTCGCTACACAAAAAGCCGGCCGCCAACTCAAAGTCGTCGCACGGGGTGCGCATAACTACTGCGATCGGGGTCTCTTCCACGCGGATCTCCAGCGGCTCCTCAACCGTTACGCAGTCATCGGCGGCCATTTGGTCCGCCGCACGGAAGCGCCGGATTGGCCGCTGAGTAACCCGCTGCTGCCGCTGCATCACATCGGCCCCACGCGCCGCGGCCCGCGGTCCATCGCCAGCATGGAAGCGTCGAAGCTCTTTTGCATCAGTTCCAACTTGAGCGGCTGTGCTTGCGGCTCGTCCCACATGTTCTCAAACTCACCCGGGTCCTCCTGCAAGTCGTATAGCTCGCCCAAGTCGTGCCCGTGATAGAGCACTAATTTGTAGCGCTCGTCGCGGTACATGGTGGCAAAAGTGCCATCGGGCGCGGCCAAAGCGTCGTAGTACTCACAGCGGACAAAGTCGCGGTGGGGTGCCGGCCGCTCGCCGCGCAAAATTGGCAACAGCGAGCGGCCGGTCATCCGCTCCGGCACCTCCAGCCCGGCTAGTGCCAAAAGCGTCGGCGCTTTGTCGGTCAGCTCGACCAGATCGCGGCGCACTAAGCCCTGTTCAAAGTGCCTTGGCCCAGAAAAAATCAGCGGCACCCGCACCAAGCCTTCGTAGAAGCGGCAGCCCTTTTGGATCAGCCCGTGATCGCCGAGCATCTCGCCGTGGTCGGAGGTAAAAATCACCACTGTATTATCGCGCTGGCCGGTGTCTGCGAGCGCGGCCAGCATCCGGCCCACTTGATCGTCGATCTGCTTGATCATCGCGCAATACGCCGCCTGCAACACGTGCGCGTCGGCCCCCGGCGTCGGGCGGTCTTGCTGCAAGGGGTCGCGGATATCGAGTTGGTCGGGATGCCGCCCCGTGGATTGGAAATCAATCGCCGCTAACTCTTCCTGTTGCGCCAAGTCGCTTGCGGCAAAAAGCGGCCCGGGCATGGCCGCTGGATCGAACTGGTCGCGGTAGCTCTGCGGCGGATTGAACGGCGGATGCGGGTCGTAGATATTGACGCTAGCCAGCCAAGGGCCGTCGCGCTCTTGGCGCATAAACTCAATAGTTTTCTCAGCGCACCACGTCGTCTGGTGGAACTCGGCGGGTAGGCCCGTGGGATATTGCTGCATCAGTTCGCCTAAGACCGCTCCCTTTTTCCGCACCCAGTCGGCATAGCCGTGCCCCTGCGGCCAGTCGTCGCGCGGCGCATGGCTGTACTGCCAATAGCGATACCCGTCGTCGACGCGCGGCTCAATGCGGCGATAGGCACTGGCCAAGTGCAGCTTGCCAATCAGCCCGCAGTCGTATCCAGCCTCGGCCAACAGGCGCGTGACCAGCGGCGGATGGTCGGGAAAACTATCGAGGCCATTGCCGTTGATGTGGACGGCACTGGCGTACTGGCCGGTGAGAAAACTGGCGCGGCTCGGCGTGCAGATTGGGCTTTGGCAATAGGCGTGCGTAAAGGCCACGCCCTCGGCGACTAAGCGGTCAATGTGCGGCGTATCCACGTGCGAATAACCGAGTGCGCCGATGGTGTCGTAGCGCTGCTGATCGGTGCAGATCCAGAGGATGTTGGGGCGTGTCATGGCGGCAGCGTCCTTTCTTATATTGAGGCTAAATCTTGCTTTTTTAGTAAGTTACGACGCTAAGCAACAGGGCACAAGGCGTACCCTATTACCATGACAGATGCAAGTCTAAGCCGTCAGGCTCTAGTATTTAGACGACTTATTATTTACTGACGTTATGCATCTGGCGTTAGTACCTACCCCCTAGCTCCTTGAGGGAACACAAGCTCCCTCTTCGTGTGCGGGAGGGGCCGGGGTGGGGGTATCTCGGCGGCACGTAGGCCCCGCCTCACGGCAGCTTGGTGGTCTTTTTCGCTTCCACTCGTCCGTCGATTTCGACCTGATAGACATACACCCCGGCGGCGCCCTCCGCGCCCTTCTCGTCGCGACCATCCCACACCAACCGATGGCGACCCGCCCGCAGCGGCCCCTGCCACACCTGTCGCACCCGACGACCCAACACGTC